>JAPOTF010000084.1 GCA_026709325.1 Roseovarius sp. | reverse complement strand
CGGGGGTTATGGTGCGCGGCAGCGGGCTGGCCTGGGATTTGAGAAAATCGCAACCATACGAATGCTATGACGAGTTCGAATTCCAGATACCTGTTGGCAGGAACGGAGATTGCTTTGACCGGTATCTGTGCAGGATGGAGGAGATGCGGCAGTCGCTGAACATTATTCTTCAGTGCATTGACAAGTTGCGCGCAAAGGAGGGGCATGGTGACGTGCTCGCAAGAGGAAAGCTCACTCCACCGACGCGAAGCGACATGAAACAGTCGATGGAGGCGCTTATCCATCACTTCAAGCTGTACACCGAAGGTTTCCGTGTGCCCCGGGGCGAGGTTTACGCCGCGGTCGAGGCTCCCAAGGGCGAGTTTGGCGTGTATCTGGTTTCAGACGGGAGCAACAAGCCATATCGCGCGAAAATACGCGCCCCCGGCTACGCGCATCTGCAGGCAATGGACCATGTCGCCGGCGGACATCAACTTGCGGACGTGGCCGCCATTATCGGCACCATGGATGTCGTTTTCGGAGAGATAGACAGGTAGTGTGGCGGGAAATGTCAAATGGGGCGGGTTTCGGGCATGTCAAAAGACGGTGTGCGGGCATGGCGCGAAAATCGGACACTTGAGCGTCTGCGCGGGGAACATGTGATGCGCACTGGTGAACGTGTCAGGCTTATGGCTCATACTGCCGAGAGACGCGTTAACATTATCGAATTGCGCAGAGACGCGTCTGACGTTATGGAATTTGAAATTGCATCACGGGGTACAATGTTCGACAATGCTTAGACGACTTCATCACGATCAGCCCGACAGTTTCGAATTCAGCCCCGCAAACAGGGCCTGGGCCGAGTCTCAGATTTTAAAATATCCCAAGGGACGCCAGGCAAGTGCCGTAATACCGCTGCTGTGGAGGGCTCAGGAGCAGGAGGGTTGGTTGAGCCGCCCGGCGATTGAGACCGTGGCCGACATGCTCGACATGGCGCATATCCGCGCGCTTGAGGTGGCCAGCTTTTATTTCATGTTTCAATTGCAACCGGTCGGCGCGGTGGCAAACATCCAGATATGCGGAACCACCTCCTGCATGATCTGCGGGGCGGAGGACCTGGTGGAGGTTTGCAGAGAAAAGATTTCCGCAAATCCCCGCGAGCTTTCCCGGGACGGTAAATTAAGCTGGGAGGAGGTTGAATGCCTTGGAGCGTGCGCGAACGCTCCAATGGTTCAGATTGGCAAGGACTACTACGAGGATCTGACCGCCGAACGGCTGGCATGGATAATCGACGAACTGGCGGAGGGAAAGGTTCCGCGGCCGGGGCCGCAGAACGGCCGATATGCGTCGGAGCCAAAATTCGGACTCACCAGCCTGGAGTCGGGTGAAACCGAAAGGATGGAATGCAATGCAAGCGTGCAAAGGGCCATCGATCATGGGGATACCGTGAAGAGAATAGACGGAACCGAAGAGAACGCATATGCTCAATAGCTTGAAAAGTGCCGCATAAAATGGCCGTTACTGAAGAACAGACCGCAAAAAAAGGCCGCTTTACCGCACTGGTCATTGTGTGCACGGCCTTGTTGTGGGTGCTTGCCACATTGCTGGGCGAACAATTCGATTGGACCGGCAGAATGCGCGCGCTGTTTGATTTTCTGGCCCTGGCGGGATTCATGTGGTCCCTTGTCCTGATTTTCCAGATATGGAACGAGCGTCGGAAAAACCGGGGGTGATGGAATGCTGAAAGATCGGGATCGAATCTTTACAAACCTTTACGGCATGCATGACCGTTCGCTAAAGGGCGCCATGTCCCGAGGTCACTGGGACGGAACGGACAGGCTCATGAAGCTTGGGCGCGACCAAATCATTGAGCAGATCAAGGCAAGCGGGCTCAGAGGTCGTGGAGGCGCCGGGTTTCCAACCGGACTGAAATGGTCGTTCATGCCGGGGGAAAGCGAGGGAAATCCCGCGTATCTCGTTGTAAATGCCGATGAATCCGAACCCGGAACATGCAAGGACCGGGAAATAATGAGACATGACCCCCATACCCTTGTCGAGGGATGCCTGATCGCAGGCTGCGCAATTGGGGCAAATACCTGCTATATCTATATAAGAGGCGAGTATATCCGTGAACGCGAGGCGCTGCAGACAGCGATTGACGAGGCTTACGACGCCGGTCTTGTCGGACGAAACGCCTGCGGAACAGGCTATGAGATGGACATATATCTTCACCATGGCGCCGGGGCGTATATTTGCGGCGAGGAAACGGCTCTGCTCGAAAGTCTTGAGGGCAAAAAGGGCATGCCCCGAATGAAGCCCCCGTTTCCGGCGGTTGCGGGACTGTACGGTTCTCCAACAACAGTAAACAATGTGGAATCAATTGCGGTGGTTCCGACAATTCTGCGAAGAGGATTCGAATGGTTTGCAGGCATTGGCAGACAAAACAATACCGGCACCAAGGTGTTCGCCATATCGGGTCACGTAAACAATCCATGCGTTGTTGAAGACGCCATGTCGATCGGTTTTGAAGAGCTGATTGAAAAGCACTGCGGGGGAATCCGTGGCGGGTGGAAAAACCTCAAGGCCGTTATTCCCGGAGGGTCTTCCGTGCCGTGCGTTCGCGGAAGTGAAATGAAGGATGCAATCATGGATTTCGACGGGCTTAGAGATGTCGGCTCGTCGCTCGGCACGGCCGCGATAATCGTGATGGACAACTCAACCGACATAATCAAGGCGATTTGGCGCCTCAGCAAGTTCTACAAGCATGAAAGCTGCGGTCAGTGCACACCATGCAGAGAGGGAACGGGCTGGATGATGCGCGTTATGGACAGGCTGGTTAAAGGTGAAGCCGATATGGCGGAAATAGACATGCTGTTTGATGTGACAAAACAGGTCGAGGGCCATACAATTTGCGCACTCGGCGATGCGGCGGCATGGCCCATACAGGGGCTCATCAGAAATTTCAGAGATGAAATTGAAGACCGGATTAGGGCGCGTGGCGGCAGTCGCGCCACCGCGGTCGCGGCGGAGTAGCGTCATGGAGCGTTTTTCAGGATGTGAACTGGAGATTTCATCGGTGCCGCGCAACGGGCTGGCCGCTGAATCAATTGCGCATGCGTTTTGCCGGACAGGCATGATTGAGGAGTTTGCCGGCGCCCTTGACAATGTGCGCAAGGAGGCGTGGGAGGCGTTTCATTCCGCCATCGATTTTGGAGGCATATCCTTCGAGACGGCCCTTGAGCAAGGTCATGACGTCTTTCGGGTGCGGCGTCGCCACTGGATTGCCGGTCCTGTCGCGCTGATGGGGCGTTAAAATGAATTCGAGCGCGATTCGCCCTGCGAAAAAACCGATCTCGGCTCTGGTTGCGTTGATGTTGATTTCATCTTGCACAAATAAAGATGAACGTGAATATTTTGAAGGAAACTACTATCCCACCAGGGCCAAGGCCGCAAGCAAGGACAATCGCCTTTCCTTTGCCGTAACAGTTAAAGGGGCCGGAGCGGGGCCGGAGGGCGCGCTTATGGCGGGCATGCATGCGGGAAGACTGTATTGCATAAGCAACTTTGGAACTTCGGGTATAGAATGGATGCCGGTGGAGAAGGATGAAGAGGGAATACCGGTTCTGGATGGTGAAATTCTTGTCGTTGGAGGCGAGTGCAAGCTGTGGTGAATTCAAACGGGCATAATCTCTTGATCGGGCGTATTTGCCTAAGAAATCATGCCCTTGCAAAAGGACGCCGTCGCGGGGGCGCCGTCGGCGCGCGCTCGGTTCAATCCGGGATTTTGACCACCGCGAGAGCAACGGCCTTCGCTTTGGTCTTTGCATCCTCGGCGGCTTTAGCGGGGCCGTCAAGGGCGGGTCTCGCCGAGGAAACCTACATCAACAACGGTCTCTTTGTAATTTCCGTCGCAAACAAGATTCGAAAGTCCTGTGAAGATATTGCCGCCCGAAGGGTGAAGGCGCTGAATTTCATATTTCATCTCAAGGATGTGGCCATGGAAATGGGCTACACGAGAGCGGAAATAGAGGCCTATATTGAAAATGAGGAGGAAAAGCAGAAGATGCGCGAAAGGCGCAACGCCTATTTCACCTCGAAGGGCGCCAATGTGGAAGACCGTGAAAGCCTTTGCAAAGTCGGTCGCGAGGAGATCGCCCGAAAGTCGCCTGCCGGCAAATTGCTTAGAGTGAAGTGAGATAGCATGTCCAACCTTCGAAAAATCATTATCGATGGCTCAGAGATCGAGGTTGAAGGGGCAATGACCCTGATTCAGGCCTGTGAACGCGCAGGCGTTGAAATTCCCCGCTTTTGCTATCACGAGCGCCTTTCGATCGCCGGAAACTGCCGCATGTGTCTTGTCGAAGTTGTCGGTGGCCCGCCAAAACCGGCGGCTTCATGCGCCATGCAGGTTCGCGACCTGCGCCCGGGACCGGACAACAGCCCGCCGGAAATCAGGACCGGCAGCAAGATGGTGAGAAAGGCGCGAGAGGGCGTGATGGAGTTTTTGCTCATCAACCACCCGCTTGACTGCCCGATTTGCGATCAGGGAGGAGAATGCGACCTTCAGGATCAGGCCATGGCCTATGGCGTGGATTTCAGCCGATTTCGGGAACCCAAACGGGCTGTGGATGATCTTGATTTGGGCCCGCTTGTTGAAACGCATATGACCAGATGCATTTCCTGCACGCGTTGCGTGCGCTTCACCACCGAAGTGGCGGGCATCAGTCAGATGGGGCAGACGGGGCGGGGTGAAGATGCGGAAATCACATCCTATCTTGGTGAAACGCTCGAAAGCAACATGCAGGGCAACATCATTGATCTGTGCCCGGTTGGCGCGCTTGTTTCAAAGCCATACGCTTTTACCGCCCGTCCCTGGGAACTTGCAAAAACCGAAACCATTGATGTCATGGATGCGCTCGGAAGCAATATCAGAGTGGATGCAAAGGGCAGGGATGTAATGCGCATTCTGCCGCGCAACCACGATGGCATTAACGAGGAGTGGATTTCAGATAAAACCAGATTTGTCTGGGATGGACTTCGCAGGCAGCGTCTGGACGTGCCATATGTGCGCGAAAACGGGAAACTCCGTTCCGCCAAATGGGATGAGGCGTTGGAGGTGGCCGCCGGGGCCATGGCTGAATCGCGAAAACCGGTCGGTCTTGTTGGCGACCTGGTACCGGTGGAGGCGGCGTTTGCCCTAAGGCAGATTATTGCAGGTCTGGGTGGCAAAATGGAATGCAGAGTCGATGGGGCATTCCTTCCGGGCGGCAACAGATCTGCCTATGTGGGCAATGCCGCCATCGGGGACATTGATTCCGCCAGGAACATTTATCTCGTCGGGACCGACCCTTCCGTGGAGGCGCCTGTTTTGAATGCCCGCATTCGCAAGGCATGGCTGGCCGGAGCGGAGGTTGTGCATATCGGATGTGATGCCGGACTGACCTGCAATGCGACCCGCATTCCCGCCAATACCGAAAATCTGGTGAAACTGGTTTCGGATGCAAAGCCGGTTGAGGCGGCACTTGTAATCGTCGGGCAGGGGGCCTTGAAAGGAGATGGCGGACCGGCAGTGTTAAGTCAGGTCATGGCGCTCGCGGAGAAACTCGAAGGCAAAATGCTGGTGCTCCATACCGCGGCCGGCCGGGTGGGTGCCATGGATCTCGGGTGCGTGACTGAAGGAGGGATGGTCAGTGCGCTTGAAGATGCCGATTTGGCCTTCAACCTCGGAGCCGACGAGTTCGACATAAACCCTGGACCGTTTGTGATCTATCAGGGCAGTCACGGGGACCGGGGCGCGCATCGCGCGGACGTGATTTTTCCCGGAGCCGCCTACACGGAAGAGCAGGGCTTGTTCGTGAATACCGAAGGGCGGCCGCAGCTTGCCTTGCGCGCCGGCCATCCATATGGAGAAGCAAGGGAAAACTGGGCGATACTTAGGGCACTTAGCGGGGAAATGGGAAAGGCCCTGCCATTTGACAGTCTGGCCCAGTTGCGCCGGGCACTGGTGGATGAAGTGCCTCATCTGGCCAACATTGATCAGATTGCGGAATGCGAATGGAAATCGCTACCGGTTTCCCGGCCTGAACCGGGGGAGCTTGGAAAGGCCGTGACCGATTTTTATCTGACGAATCCAATTGCCCGCGCCAGCGAAGTGATGGCAACGCTTTCGGCGAATGCGATTATGCGGAGCAATTCCCGGATGGCGGCGGAATGATGACCATGGCGTCCCCCGTTTTTTGTTCATTTTTCGTCATTTACTGCCGGTTTGGCCAATTATGCCGGTTTCACGACAACTGCAGGCCCGAGGAATAGATGGCGGAATTTCTTTCAACATCATTTGGCGCTTTCGTTATAATTGTGGCCCAGTGTATTGCGGTAGTGAGCTTTGTAATGATCTCGCTGCTGTTTCTCGTTTACGGCGACCGCAAGATATGGGCCGCGGTGCAAATGAGGCGCGGTCCCAATGTTGTCGGCACGTATGGGCTTTTGCAATCCGTTGCCGATGCCCTGAAGTATGTTTTGAAGGAGGTGGTTGTTCCAGCTGGTGCCGACAAGGCGGTGTTTATGCTGGCGCCAATGACCTCCTTTGTTCTCGCAATACTGGCATGGTCGGTGATTCCGTTTAATGACGGCTGGGTTTTAAGCGATATAAATGTCGCCATACTCTTTGTTTTCGCGGTATCTTCCCTTGAGGTGTACGGTGTCATAATGGGAGGATGGGCAAGCAATTCAAAATACCCGTTTCTGGGTTCTCTAAGATCGGCGGCCCAAATGATATCCTATGAGGTTTCAATCGGCTTGATCATAATAGGTGTGATAATCTCAACCGGATCCATGAATTTTGGCAATATCGTGTCCGCGCAGAACACGAGCTACGGGTTTTTTGGCTGGTATTGGCTTCCGCATCTTCCAATGATGTTCCTGTTTTTCATTTCGGCACTTGCCGAGACGAACAGACCGCCATTTGATCTCCCCGAGGCCGAATCGGAGCTGGTGGCGGGATATCAGGTGGAATATTCGTCAACGCCGTTTCTCCTGTTCATGGCCGGCGAATACATCGCCATCTTCATGATGTGCGCGCTTATGAGCCTGCTTTTCTTTGGAGGATGGCTGTCGCCAATTCCCGGCCTTCCGGACGGCGTGCTCTGGATGGTTGGAAAAATGGCCTTTTTCTTTTTTCTGTTTGCAATGGTAAAGGCAATCACGCCGCGATATCGCTACGATCAGCTTATGCGCATTGGCTGGAAAGTGTTTCTTCCTCTCAGCCTTGGATGGGTTGTGATTGTTTCTTTTCTTGCAAAATTCGAGGTGCTTGGACCATTCTGGGCGCGTTTTGCCATGGGATGATGACAGATGAAGGCCGGTCGCGAGGCAATAAACGAAACTGCCGCCTGTCGGCGGAACAATGATGGAGGATGAAGGGAATTATGGCTGGCATGGATTACAGACGCGCCGCTGGATATTTCCTGCTTAAGGATTTCTTTCAGGGCTTCAAGCTTGGACTCAGGTATTTTTTCGCGCCCAAGGCGACTCTCAACTATCCCCACGAAAAAGGTCCTCTTTCACCGCGGTTCAGAGGTGAACATGCGCTGCGACGCTACCCCAATGGAGAGGAGCGGTGCATAGCCTGCAAATTGTGCGAGGCCATTTGCCCGGCGCAGGCAATAACCATTGATGCCGAGCCTCGTGACGATGGATCAAGAAGAACCACAAGATACGACATTGACATGACAAAATGCATCTATTGCGGTTTTTGCCAGGAGGCGTGTCCAGTGGATGCAATTGTTGAAGGCCCCAATTTCGAGTTTGCCGCCGAAACGCGCGAGGAACTGTTCTATGACAAGGAAAAGCTGCTCGCAAACGGGGACAGATGGGAAGCCGAGATCGCCCGGAACCTTGAAATGGATTTGCCCTACAGATGACCAGCGTGAAAAATCCCTTTGAGGAAATCATGTCTTTGGCTCGGGATATGGCCAAGACCTTCAATCCCGCGCTTGAATCCTACTCGCCCAAAACAATTGAAAACCTCTGGCCGACAATGCCAAGGGAATTAATGGAAATGTCGTTCGGCAAGGGATTGAACAAGGATGGGCTTGATGCAAAGACGCGGATGCTGATCATGCTTTGCGGCCTGACCATGCTTGGCGCTCAAAGCGACATGCAAATTCGCATGGTGGTGCGTCATGCACTTGAGGCCGGGGCAACGGGGGACGAGATTGCGGAGGTTATAGGAATGATGTCGATTTTCGCCGGCATTCCATCGATGAACAGGGCAATGGGTTTTGCCCGCGAGGTAATGGACGAGGACACAAGCAAGGATTAACCGCATGACAATAGTCGCGCTATCATTTTACCTGTTTGCCATATCGGCGCTCGTCGGCGGCTTGTTTACCGTCATCAGTCGCAACCCCGTTCATTCGGTATTGTGGCTGATACTGGCTTTCATCAGCTCCGCGGGGCTTTTTGTTCTCCTTGGGGCGGAATTTGTGGCCATGCTGCTTATAATCGTCTATGTCGGCGCCGTGGCGGTATTGTTCCTGTTTGTGGTTATGATGCTTGATGTGGATTTCGCCGAACTGAAGGCCGAAATGGCAAGATATCTGCCTCTGGCGCTTCTGATAGCCGTCATTCTTCTCATGCAGTTTACGCTTGCCTACGGAAACTGGACATGGGCGGACAAGGCGATTGACTCTCGGGCCGCGGTGATGCCGGAAGGCATGGAGAACACGAAGGCGCTGGGTATGCTAATCTACGACAGATATTTCCTGCTGTTCCAGCTTGCGGGCATGATTTTACTGGTTGCAATGATTGGCGCCATTGTTCTGACGCTTCGACATCGCAGGGATGTTAAGCGGCAGGATGTGCTGGCCCAGATGTATCGCAATCCGGCGGACTCCGTTGAACTGGTCGATGTGGAAACCGGGCAGGGTCTGAAATGATTGAATGCAAATCGCATCGCGGCATCCGCGGACTCCCGATGGCGAGGGTCCCAGCAAGCCCGGTGCCCGAATTTAAACCGTATGGAAGTCAAGAATGGCTATAGGTCTTGAACATTATCTCACAGTGGCGGCCGCCTTGTTCGTTATCGGAATATTCGGGATTTTTCTAAATAGAAAAAATGTCATCATTCTGCTTATGTCCATAGAATTGATGCTTTTGTCGGTAAACATAAATCTGGTTGCGTTCTCAAGTTTTCTTGGCGATCTGGTCGGGCAGGTGTTCACTTTGTTTGTACTTACCGTGGCCGCGGCCGAAGCCGCGATCGGTCTTGCAATTCTTGTATGCTTCTTCCGGAACAGCGGAACAATTGCAGTTGAAGACATTAATGTGATGAAAGGCTGATAATATGGAGCAAATCATCCTTTTTTCACCTCTTGCCGGCGCGCTGGTCGCCGGGTTTGGATGGCGGATAATTGGCGATGCGGCATCGCAATGGATTAGCACCGGACTGCTGTTCATTGCGTGCGCCTTAAGCTGGGTGGTGTTTTTGCTGCATGACGGGCAGACGCATCACATCCATGTTCTGGACTGGATTCGCTCGGGAGCGCTTGAAGCGGCATGGTCCATACGCCTTGACCGCCTGACGGCGATCATGTTGATAGTGGTAACCAGCGTGTCCGCGCTCGTGCATCTGTATTCAATTGGCTACATGGCGCATGACGATAATTTCGACGAGAAAAAGGAAAGCTACCGGCCAAGATTCTTTGCCTATCTAAGCCTGTTTACTTTCGCCATGCTCATGCTCGTTACCGCGGACAATCTGGCGCAGCTGTTTTTCGGCTGGGAAGGCGTGGGGCTGGCCTCTTATCTGCTAATAGGATTTTACTTCAGAAAATCATCTGCGAATTCTGCGGCAATCAAGGCCTTTGTTGTCAACAGAGTGGGGGATTTCGGGTTTGCCCTGGGTATATTCGCGCTGTTTTTTCTTGCCGACTCGATCATGCTTGACGACATCTTCGACCTTGCGCCGGAACTTGCAAACACGCAGCTGACGTTCCTGTGGACCGACTGGAATGCGGCCAATCTTGCCGCGTTTCTGCTGTTCGTGGGAGCCATGGGCAAGTCGGCACAGTTCTTTTTGCACACATGGCTACCGGATGCGATGGAAGGTCCGACGCCGGTATCGGCTCTTATTCACGCCGCCACAATGGTAACGGCCGGAGTGTTTCTGGTATGCAGGATGTCGCCGCTTTTCGAATTTGCGCCCGAGGCGAAAATGATTGTGGTCGCGATCGGGGCCGCAACGGCGTTTTTCGCCGCAACTGTGGGCCTTGTTCAGAATGACATAAAGCGCGTTGTGGCATATTCGACATGCTCTCAGCTTGGCTACATGTTCGTTGCCGCAGGTGTTGGCGTATACAGTGTGGCAATGTTTCATCTATTTACCCACGCCTTCTTCAAGGCGATGCTGTTTCTCGGCGCCGGTTCGGTTATACACGGGATGCATCATGAGCAGGATATGAGAAACTATGGCGGGCTGCGCCGCAAAATGCCGTATACATTTTGGGCCATGCTCATTGGAACGCTTGCCATTACGGGTGTCGGGATTCCGCTAACCGCATACGGCTTTGCGGGATTTCTGTCAAAAGACGCCGTAATAGAAAGCGCTTATGCGGGCACCAATGGCGGTTTGGCCTTCTGGGCGCTTGTAGTTGCAGCGCTGTTCACCAGTTTCTACAGCTGGCGCCTCATGTTCATGACGTTTTACGGAAAGCCAAGAGGCGACATGCATGCACACGAACATGCCCATGAGAGTCCGCCGGTGATGCTTGTTCCGCTTGGAGCGCTGGCGCTGGGATCTGTTTTTGCCGGCATGATATGGTATGGCAGCTATTTCGGCGACCATGACGAGGTAAACAGATTTTTCGGTGTCGAATCGCATCATGCGGAAGAAGGCGGACATGCGGATCATGACGCGGATGACCATGGCGGAGATTCAGCCTCGGAAGATGCAAAGGCCGATTACCATCACGGGCCGGCTCCTGTTGGAGCGATATTCACGCATCCGGACAATCATGTGCTCGACGAGGCGCATCACGCTCCAAAATGGGTAAAGGCAAGTCCCTTTGCCGCAATGCTGATTGGTCTGGTGTTTGCCTTGTGGTTTTATGTTTGGGATCCATCGGTTCCGGGGCGCCTGTCCAGAAACCAGCGCCCGCTTTATCTGTTTTTGCTTAACAAATGGTATTTTGACGAAATCTACGATTACATTTTTGTTAGGCCCACATGCGCTCTTGGAAGATTTCTCTGGCGCAAAGGCGACGGTGGAGTCATTGATGGGGCCATCAATGGCGTCGCCACCGGAATCATCCCTTTTTTCACTCGCATGGCGGGCAGGGCTCAATCCGGCTACATCTTTACATACGCATTCGCAATGGTTGTCGGCATAGCCGTTCTGATTACCTGGATTAGCATTGGCGGAGGCGCGAGGTAATGGACAATCTGCTTTCCATAACCACTTTCATCCCCGCCATCGCGGCGGCGATTCTTGTCATATTTCTGAGAGGGGAGGATGCGTCCGCTCGGCAAAGCGCGAAATGGGTTGCGCTCATAGCGACGATTCTGACGTTTCTGGTTTCCATATTCATACTGGCCGGCTTTGATCCAAACGACACCGGCTTTCAGTTCGTTGAGGAGGCGGAGTGGCTGCTGGGCTTGAAATACAAGATGGGCGTGGATGGAATCAGCGTGCTTTTTGTGATGCTGACGACCTTCATCATGCCCTTGACGATTGCCGCGTCCTGGAATGTCGATACAAGAGTGAAGGAATACATGGTCGCCTTCCTGTTGCTTGAGACATTGATGCTTGGCGTCTTCATGTCGCTGGATCTTGTGCTTTTCTATCTTTTCTTTGAGGCCGGTCTCATTCCGATGTTCCTTATAATTGGAATTTGGGGCGGATCGGATCGGATCTATGCGAGTTTCAAGTTTTTTCTGTATACCTTCCTCGGATCGGTGCTGATGCTCGTGGCGATGGTGGCCATGTTTGCGGAGGCCGGCACCACGGACATTCCAGTACTGATGACGCACGTTTTTGGCAGCGAGAGCTTCAGCATATTGGGCGTGCATGTCGTTGGCGGCATGCAGACATTGATGTTTATCGCGTTCTTTGCCAGTTTTGCCGTGAAAATGCCAATGTGGCCTGTACATACCTGGCTTCCGGATGCGCATGTTCAGGCACCGACAGCAGGTTCGGTTGTTCTTGCGGCGATTCTTTTGAAGATGGGCGGATATGGCTTTTTAAGGTTCAGTCTTCCCATGTTTCCGGTTGGCAGTGACGTGATGACACCATTTGTATTGTGGCTGTCCGCAATAGCAATAGTGTACACCTCTCTGGTTGCGCTTGCCCAGGAAGACATGAAAAAGCTGATCGCCTATTCATCCGTGGCGCATATGGGCTATGTTACAATGGGAATTTTTGCGGCAAATCAGCAGGGTATCGACGGGGCGATTTTCCAGATGCTCAGTCACGGGTTTATATCGGCCGCCCTGTTTCTATGCGTTGGCGTTGTTTACGACAGGGCGCATTCGCGGGAAATCAGCGCATATGGCGGGCTGGTTCACAAAATGCCGGTTTACGCGCTTGTTTTCATGCTCTTTACGATGGCAAATGTCGGATTGCCCGGTACATCCGGCTTTATTGGCGAGTTTTTGACGCTGGTGGGCATTTTTCAGGTGGACACCTATGTTGCGCTTGTTGCGACAACGGGTGTTATTCTAAGCGCGGCCTACGCATTGTGGCTTTACCGCCGGGTGATTTTCGGGCCGTTTATCAGGGAATCTCTCAGTGAAATCCTTACCGAAATGAATCCCCGCGAAAAGGCGATATTTGCTCCGCTTGTGGTAATGACTTTGCTGCTTGGTGTCTGTCCCTGGCTTGTCACAGATATTGTCGGGCCTTCAGTTGAGGCGCTGATTGGCAACTATCAAGCGGCACTTGCGGAAGCGGAGACCGCTATGCAGTACGCTGAACTGTCGCATTGAGGGCCGAGAGATGTATGCTGATTTAAATGTCATTCTTCCGGAAATCATCCTTTCGGTGTATGCGATTCTGGCGTTGCTATATGCGGTATACACGCGAAGGGACGAGATGGCGGGAACGCTGGTGTGGCTGACTGCCGCGGTTCTGACAGTTGTCGCGATTTGGATCGGAATTAATGGAGATGGCGCGCGGTCGGCTTTTGACGGCATGTTCCACGATGACGGTTTTTCGAGGTTTTCGAAAGTCGCGATACTCGTTTCAACTGCGGCGATACTGGTTTCCGGCCAGGAATATATGGAACGCCACGGCATTTTAAAATTCGAGTATCCGCTTCTTGTGGCCATCGCCGCGGTTGGAATGATGCTGATGGTAAGCGCCGGAGATCTCATGGCGCTTTACATGGGCCTGGAACTGCAGTCTCTGTCGCTTTACGTTCTTGCCGCTCTCAGAAGGGACAGTGTCAGATCCACCGAAGCTGGCCTGAAGTATTTTGTTTTGGGCGCATTGAGCTCCGGGCTGTTTCTTTACGGGGCCTCTTTGACATATGGCTATGCCGGAACCACCTTGTTTGCGGGAATTATGGATGCCGCTCAGCACCAGGCGCCCCTCGGTCTCCTATTCGGCCTGGTTTTTGTAATTGCGGGACTGGCATTCAAGGTTTCCGCCGTGCCGTTTCACATGTGGACGCCGGATGTATATGAGGGGGCGCCGACTCCTGTAACCGCCTTTTTTGCGACAGCTCCAAAACTTGCCGCAATGGGTCTGTTCGCCCGTGTGGTTCATGACGCCTATGGTGGAATTGCGGGAGACTGGCAGCAGGTACTTGCGGCATTGTCCGTGCTATCCATGTTCCTTGGCGCCATAGCGGCAATTGGACAGCGCAACGTCAAACGCCTCATGGCATATTCATCAATCGCGCATATGGGTTTTGCGCTTATGGGTCTGGCCGCGGGAACCGCATTTGGCGTACAGGCCATGCTTATTTACATGGTGATTTATCTGACCATGAATATCGGAACCTTTGCGGTGATTCTAAGCATGGGTCGCGATGGAAATCCCGTAACGGATATCGAATCCCTAAATCAGTATGCGAGTTATGCGCCCGGAAAGGCATTGGCCGTGCTTGTTCTCTTCTTTTCGCTTGCGGGCGTGCCGCCGCTTCTCGGTTTCTTCGGCAAATTGTACGTGTTGCGCGCCGCCTATGATGCCGGTCTTGTCTGGCTGGCCGTTGCCGGAGTTGTCGCATCGGTGATTGGGGCGTTCTATTATCTGCGAATTGTCTACTACATGTATTTCGGAGAGGAGGGCGACGAACTTGACGCGGACCGGTCCGCGGTTCTTCTTTCGGTACTTGCCGTTTGCGCGGCATTAACCGGTCTGGCGTGGCTTCCGGGGCTGAATCTTTTCGGAATCGAGGTTTTGGCACAAGCGGCGGCGGCAACCCTTGTCAATTAGAGACGACTGGCCGAGGCAATACGGCAGGAGAGTGCTGAAGGAAATCGACAGCACGAATGCCGAAGCCATGCGAATCGCTCGGGCAACAACCCGCCCCGAATGGATTTTGGCGCTGCGTCAAAATTCCGGGCGGGGCCGCCGAGGCCGCGCGTGGGCAGCTCCCGAGGGCAATTTTTCGGCCACATTGCTGCTGCATCTCAATGAAAGCCCCGGCAATGCGGCATTGCGTTCGTTTGTCGCCTCGCTGGCGCTTTTCGACGCGGTTGCCGAAATTACCGGCAGAATCGACGGTCTTTCTCTAAAATGGCCGAATGACCTGCTGCTTAACGGAGGGAAGCTCGCGGGCATATTGCTCGAGAGCGCCGGAACGGGCGGAAATCTGATGCGCGTGGCGATTGGGATTGGAGTTAATCTTTTCGCGGTTCCGAGAGCAGATGAAGTCGAAGAGCGTTCTCTGGAACCGGTTTCGCTTATGTCGCAGACCGGCATTTCGATATCCCCGGAAGATTTTCTGGATGCGCTTGCTCCCGCCTATGCGCGCCATGAGCGTCAGTTTGCGAGATATGGCTTTGATCCCGCAAGAACGGCATGGCTGAATCATGCGGCCCGTCTAGGAGAGGTCATCACCGCACGCACCGGCGGAGATGAAATAACGGGCAGATTTGAAACGGTGGACAAGTCGGGCAATCTGGTGTTGTTAACATCGGAGCGCCGCCATTCCATTCCGGCGGCGGAAATATTTTTTTAAGGGGGGACGGTATCCATGCTTCTTGCAATAGACTGCGGCAATACAAACACCGTTTTCTCCATTTGGGATGGCGAGAAGTTTCTCTGCACATTTAGAACCTCGACTCATCACTCTCGCACGGCCGACGCCTACTTCACGTGGTTTTCCACGCTTATGAGGCATTATGGCATCCATGTGGATATTGAAGAGGTGATTGTTTCATCCACTGTTCCTCGCGTTGTATTCAATTTGCGCGTTCTTTCAGATCGCTTTTTCGGCTGTCGGCCACTGGTGGTTGGAAAGCCGGACTGCAAATTGCCTGTACAGCCGAGAGTTGACGCGGGCACAAACGTTGGACCTGACAGACTTGTCAACGCGGCTGGAGCGCATGACAGGCATGGCCCGAATTTGATTGTGGTGGACTTCGGCACCGCAACGACATTCGATGTGGTTGGACGGGACGGCGCCTACGTGGGCGGCGTGATTGCTCCAGGCGTAAATCTTAGCCTTGAGGCTCTCCACATGTCCGCTGCGGCCCTGCCGCATGTTGACATAACAATTCCCGGGCAGGTTGTCGGTACAAATACGGTGGCATGCATGCAGTCGGGCGTTTTCTGGGGATATGTGGGTTTGGTCAGGGAGATCGGCATGCGTATCAGAGAGGAGCGAAATCAGGATATGCCATTAGTGGCCACAGGCGGACTCGCCCCTCTGTTCGCGGAGACCGAAAAGCTTTTCGACTGGGTGGAGGAAGATCTCACCATGCATGGCCTTACGGTTATCAGCAGATTCAACAGGGAAAATTCGTGAATACCGAAAGATTGATTTATTTGCCTCTCGGCGGGGCGGGAGAGATAGGAATTAATGCCTATGTTTATGGCTACGGCAAACCGAATAGAGAAAGGCTGATCCTGGTTGACCTTGGTGTTGCGTTTCCGGACATGGACAGTTCACCGGGCGTGAATTTGATATTCCCCGATGTTTCATGGCTGGCCGAGAGAAGCGACAGGCTTGAGGCGATCTTTATAACCCATGGTCATGAGGATCACGTTGGCGCCGTGGCGCATCATTATTCGGAACTTCATGCACCCATCTACGCCCGTCCGTTTACAGCAAATGTCGCGCGCATGAAGATGTACGAAAACGGTCAACCGGATGATGCCGTCAGCGCCGTTGAGCCATGGCCTGCCAGAGTGGAGGTTGGTCCCTTCAGCGTGGGGTTTGTTCCAATCACCCATTCCATACCTGAAAATTCCGGCTTGGTGATAGACACGCCATGCGGACGCCTGGTGCACAGCGGAGATTTTAAACTGGATTCTTCGCCAGTGCTCGGCGGGCCCTTTGACGAGAATCTATGGCGTTCGCTGGCGAAACCCGGAGTTCAAGCGCTCATGTGCGATTCCACCAATGTTTTTGCGGCAAATGAAGGGCGGAGCGAAGGCAGCCTTTCCGCGCATATCGAACGGGCTGTTCTAGGCTGCAAAGGCATGTTTGTCGCAACGACTTTTGCAAGCAATGTTGCCAGAGTCAAAACGCTTGCCGAATCCGGTGAAAAAGCCGGACGCAAAATATGTCTGATGGGCCGCGCCATGAAGCGGATGGCAAATGCGTCCGTCAAAATGGGGATTATGCCTGAATTTCCCTCTACTGTGGATATCCGGGACATTAAAAATCATCCACGCGAAGAACTAATGCTGATCGTCACGGGCAGTCAGGGCGAGCGACGCGCCGCAAGCGCCCAATTGTCCAAGGGAAAATACAACGGAATAAGCATGAAGCCCGGTGACACGTTTCTGTTTTCCTCAAAGACCATTCCCGGCAATGAGCGTGGCGTGTTAAGGGTAATTAACGACTTTAGCAAAATCGGAGTCAATGTAATTGATGACGCAAGTGACGATTATCATGTGTCCGGACATGCGAATCGACCGGATCTCGCACGGATGCATGATATTCTCAAGCCGCGTTTCATTGTTCCGATACACGGAGAGCATCGCCATTTGCGTGAACACGTGGCACTGGCGAACAATCGCGGATATAGGGGGGTTTTCAGCGCAAATGGCATGATGATGGATTTAAGCGGACCCGAGGCAGCCGAAGCTGGGCATATAGATGTCGGTCGCATATATCTGGATGGCAAAATGAAGATCGGCGCATATGACGGAATCATAAGGGACAGATTAAGTCTGGCACGAGATGGCCATGTTGCCGTGAGCGTTGTCGTGGACTCCCATATGGATACCATTTACGGGCCGTGGTGCAAAACGGTCGGGCTTTCAAGGGACGGTGCAAGTGGATCGCCTCTGACTGATGTCATTGAAGATGATCTCGGAGATTTTATTGACAAGACCTTTAAGAGACTGCTGGCCGAAGATGGCGATGTTGAAGATGAAATTCGCGCGATTGTCCGAAAGCGCATAATGGCCGAAACCGGAAAAAGGCCTCACATCTCCGTTTCAATTAATCAGGTTGGGGAATAATCGGCAGTTATGCAAATAACGATGAACGTCTTGCAAAATTATCGGCGATCATGGCGGCAAAACGGCATTTGCCATGTAAAAAGTGGCACGGGAAAGGCAAATTCAAGGGTCTGAGGCCGGTTTTCCCGCGGTTCCCCCGATTTCAGGCAATTCAGGCCCTTTTTAGACCCGATTCGCCGGATTTCCGGACAGGCGTCACCGGCGCCCGGTGTCCAGACGCCCGGGCGCCCGAAAACCGGTCTAAAAGGGAAAAGTCGCGGCATATGGCGCTGCAACTGGTCAATCGCCAGAGCCAAAACGCCAAACTCGTCCTTCAGCCGCGCGTTGACGCGCTCAACCGTGGACCGGTTGATGTGGCGGACCGCCTTCGGGGGGATGTTCACGGCCGCCCGCGCCTTCGGTTCCATTCCCTGATCTCCCTGGCGCCCTGTCGCGGCGGGGATTGACGTCAATGATCGCGACATGGCCGCTTTGCCCGCCGGGCCGGTGTGTCTCCGGCGCGTCATGGGCCGCGTCAATCAGTTCGTGGAGATACGTCACGCGCCCAACCGGAACGCCGCCGTCGGCGGCGTTGATGCGCGGCCCGCATCCGGTCCAGGATTCCCTGCTGCCCTTCGCGTTCCGCCTAGTTCGAACGGCACAGGGTCAAGCAGATCCCTCGTGGCGAACTCGAGCATGGCCACAGGCTTTTGGCGGCGAAGAATGTTGCGAACCGTTGTCGCGTCCATGCCGCCAATCTCCCCGGCCAGCGCCTTGAGAGTCCAGTGCCGGGCGTG
>JAPOTF010000053.1 GCA_026709325.1 Roseovarius sp. | reverse complement strand
AAACTAAAAAATACAAGAAAACGGCGGGCTGTCCATGAATTTTGAAACCTTGACAATTATTGTTGGCATCGGCATTGCGCTGGCCGCTGTTATTGTGCCCGGTCAAAGGGATCTCAAACAATCGGTTGCGGATCTGCGGGAAAGAATGGCCCGGCCCGAAGGTCTTTTTGAAGGCTTTGCAAAAAACCACTCAAAAGCGGCAAGCGCCAGACCTTGAACCACATCGGGCTTTTGGCGGGATTCAGAGAAATCCCAGAACGGCACCTGTCACGGCGCAGCCGACCGTGGCGCAGCCGCCATCTATAATCGAGAGCTTGAACGAGCGCCCGGCGAACGAGTTGTTCATCATTATCCACGGGCTTATCAGAAAAAGCCCTATTCCGATTCCGGAAACAAGGCCTTTTGCCAGATCGTCGATATTGCTGAGTTCAAACATGTGGCGCATCATTCCCGCAACAAGAAGATACGCAATGAAAGCCACGGCAAAGGGAAGCAAACCGGAATTGCCGTCGCCGGCTTCCTTCGAGATACCCGCGGCATCCATCCATTGACTGGACAGTAGCGCGTACCAGATTGCGCCAACCCCAAATCCCGCGCCCGCGGCAACAACAACAGCGAGATATTCCATCTTCCACCTCCAGTGACTTCCTGCAGTTTCAGCCTAACTCAAGTCCGCGGTATATTCTAGACGGAAATGCCGGCCATTTCGCAAACGACCGTCCATTCCTCTTCGGTAACCGGTTGAATCGACAGCCTTGAATTTTTGACAAGAACCATTTCAGACAGTCGCGGCTCGGACTTGATCATCTTGAGAGTGACCGGTTTTTTCACTGGCTTCACGGCCTTTACGTCAACGCATTCCCAACGTTCATCATCCGTTGTGCTGTCGGGGTGGGCTTCGGCAGCAATCTCCACAACTCCCACCACGGCCTTTTCCGTCTGACTATGGTAGAAAAAACCCCTGTCCCCAATTCGCATGTCCCGCATGAAATTCCGCGCCTGATAATTGCGAATACCATCCCACTCCTCGCCGATTTCCCCCTTGGCCATCTGCTCTTCCCAGCTCCAAGTCGACGGTTCGGATTTAAACAGCCAGTAGTTCATTGCATTCCAAAACCTTTCCCGAACATGTCCGAATTGTTGGCGAGCGCGCGACTTTGAAAGAACAATACCCGGTTCATTATCATGCAACAAGAGTTTCCATATTCTTCCGCGGGAATCGCTTGCGTTTTCTTCCGGCTCCTGCATAGGGTCCGCGGAACGTTATTGCCAAAAATTTGAAAGGCGGCAACCCCAAAAGATTGCCCCGGATTCTTCCGCGGAACCTCGGGACTCCCGGTTTCGGCAATCTTTTTCGCGGCAAATCGCAATTGCGACGCGCAACCCCATTGCGCGGAAGATCTTCGCAATCCAAAACCCCGCAAACCGGACGAAACCGATGATCGCCAAAACCCTGGCGGGATGTTTCCCGAAGATTAAATTTCATGATTTTGCGCCTTTTTTTCCACTGCCCGTCAATGCAGGGCTCTTTCGATCAAGTGGCCACCTCGGTCGCGCCGCTAGCGTCATGTCATCCCTGTAGCCCTTAATGTAAAGCTCGGCTCCGGCATGGGCTATCATCGCCGCATTATCAGTGCACAATTCAAGCGGGGGAGCAAGAAACGTCGCGCCGCAATCCCCGGCGGCGGCCTCGAGAACCAACCTGATCTTCATGTTCGCGGCAACCCCGCCCGCGACGGCAAGGATTTTCGCATTTGCGACATCAAGCGCCCGGCGCGTCTTTTCGGCAAGCACATCCATCACGGCCTCCTGGAATCCCGCGCACAGATTCGCGCGGTCCCGCAAGGTCAGTCCGCCCTTTTTGGCGACAACCCCGTCGCGCGCCCTCAGCAGGGCGGTCTTAAGCCCGGAAAAGGACATGTCGCACCCATCGCGGTCAAGAAGCGGACGCGGAAGGGAGAACTTTTTCGGATCTCCCGATTTCGCCTCTCTTTCAATTGCCGGCCCCCCGGGCTGGCCCAGCCCCAGCAAACGGGCGGCTTTATCGAACGCCTCTCCTGGCGCGTCATCAATAGTGCCGCCGACTCTGGTAAAATCATCGCAATCTTCCACCAGCAGAAACTGGCAGTGCCCGCCTGAAACAAGCAGCATTAGAAAGGGATAATCGACTCCATCCGTAAGCCTTGGCGTCAGTGCATGTCCGGCCAGATGGTTTACACCTATGAGCGGCAGCCCGGTCCCGGCGGCTATTCCCTTGGCAAACATGACGCCTGAAAGAACGCCACCCGCAAGACCCGGACCGGCAGTTACCGCGATCGCGGTCATGTCCGTCAATCGGCAATTGGCAATGTCGAGCGCCTCTGCCGTACAGATGTCAATTTTCTCAGTATGGGCTCTTGCCGCAATTTCGGGAACCACCCCGCCAAATTCCGCATGAAACTCCTCCTGGCCATATACCGAAGAGGAGAGAATTTGCGCGTTTCCATCCAGCCCCATTCGCACAACGGCCGCAGCCGTGTCATCGCAGCTGCTCTCAAGTCCGAGTATGTTAAAGGGTCTGTCCATTCAGGCTTCCGTTGCGTCGCCGGTTCATGGGAGGTAACACCATATGCAGGCTTTTGACAATTTGGAAATGGGCATGACACCCGGTATTCTGATCATACGCCCACGCAAGCAGGCGCTGGCCCTTAAGGATGCCATACTTGGCCGTCTTGGAGAAGATGTCCGCGTTTGCATATCTCCAATGATTCGCATCAGGCATCTCGCCGCGGACCTCGCCCTGGATGGAATTAAAACCCTGGCATTTACCTCCCGGCATGCGGTCGCGGCATTCTCGAAACTCACCAGTCGGCGCGACTTTGTTTGCCATGCCGTGGGCGAGGCCACGGCCGCGGAGGCGTCAGATGAGGGTTTCGACCCAATAGCCGGCAACGGTGGGGGATTGGCGCTCGCAAGACAAATAATAAGAGACGGCGCACCCGCTCCCTGCCTCTATCTGCATGGGCGGCACATTTCCCACAACGTGGCGGACAGTCTGAATGAAGCTGGGCTAAAAGCGATTTCCGCCACGGTTTACACCCAGGAGGCGTCGCCTCTTTCCCCGTCTGCCAGAGCCATGCTCGCTGCTGAGGCCCCGGTTGTGCTTCCTCTGTATTCGGCACGAAGCGCAAGGTTGTTTTTTGCGGACGCAAAGATTGACGCGCCTCTGTTTGTCGCCGCGATAAGCGACAAGGTGTCGCGGGAGGTTCCGTTGGGCGCCACATTCAGAATATCCGTCGCAAGCGCCTCCGCAAACAAGGCAATGCTTGATGAAATTGAGCTAATGTATGGAATTTCCATTTATCCTTGAGAAAACATGCCAAAGATGTATGATGGGCAATGTTGAAATTTTAAAATTTCCGATTGGGAGTGCGATAAAAGGTGGTTGACCCGAATAATGGCTCGGAAAAGCCATCGCAAAAGCCAAACGGCGGCTCGAACAAAGATGCCGCAAAGGACAATTCCTTTGATTCACCTTTAATTCTCACCAAAGATCAACAGGTCGGCGAGACACCAGATGAACCGGAAACCCTGTCGGGCAAAGATTCCGAAAACGCGGCGGCTGATTTGGAATCCACTCTCGTGCTGGATGCCATCAAACCGGAACCCGGCGCCGGCAAGATGGCTGAAGACGCGAGCAAGCGGGATGATGTCCGGGAAACGCCAAAAAACTCTCCGCATTCCTCTATCCCGGCAAGGCAATATGGCGCGCGGTTTTTTCTTTTAGGAGTCGTTCTGCCGGCAGCCACCGGTTTTGGAGCGGCGCTGGCCGTTTCCTATTACGGCATACCGCCCGTTCCCAGCCAATTCGAACAGCTGATGGAAGAGAAAATCGCGGCCCAATCCGCGGAAATCAACGCCCTTCGAGCTGATCTGGCGGGTCTTTACACCGAACAGGGTCCAGTGAATGAAAGACTGTCCGAAACCGTTGCGGTCATTGAAGGCCTTTCCGACCGTCTCTCGGAGCACGACTCATCGCTTGAGAGGCTGGAAGGCCTAACCGAGCGCATCGCAACAGTGGAGGCCTTTGTTGAACTGCTGGAAATCAGGCTTCTCGAGAACGGGAATCGGCAATTTCCCGAAGCGCCGCCTCCCGTCGGCATTTCCGACAATGCGAGGGAAATAACGTCACTTCGCGAAGAGCTCCAATTGGCAATTTCGGAATTGGCATTTATAAAAAATCAAGTCGGCGCCATTAATCTCGAGAAAAGCCAACCGGCGTCCGTAAATCCGAATGCAAGCGGAACAAGCACGAAGAAAATGGCGATCAACCGCGCACTTGCGGCCATTGACACCGGATCGGGGCTTGATGCCGCTCTCGGTGACATGGAATCCGCCGGGCTGGAGGTTCCGGAAGAGCTTCACGGCATTTCCAAAGGCGGCGTTGCCTCGATTGCGGAAATAAGCGGTGACTTCCCGGAGGCCGCCCGAAACGCATTAACGGAAATTCGCAAATCCGCCACCAAATCCGGCGGCATCGATGGCCTGAACGCCTTTTTGAGCAACATGGTGAATATAAGATCACTTGCTCCGCGCGAGGGCAGTGATCCGGATGCCATCCTTTCACGTGCCGAGCATGCAGTTCAAACTGGCCGTCTTTCGGATGCATTGATGGAGATTGAAAAGCTGCCTGCAGAGGGTCTTTCGGAATTTTCCATCTGGATTGAAAATCTATCCCGCCGCCTGGATGCCATTGCCATGATTCAGTCCATGGACGACGGCCCTGACAGATAGTCGAAAGTCGCAAAGCATGTTATTGAGCATTTTCAAGATTGTCCTTTTTGTCACCGTGGTGGCCATAACGAGCTTTGGCGCGATTTATCTAATCAAGCTGGATGGCTCGGTACTCGTAACAATTGCCGATCGTGAATTCAGGTTGTTCACGCCGGTCATTGTCATCGCGCTGTTTATTCTGGTTTTTGCAATCTGGATTTTTTTTAAGCTGACATCTCTTTTTGTCGCCGTTCTGTATTTTATCAATGGCGACGAAACCTCCATATCAAGATATTTCAGTCGCAACCGCGAGAGAAAGGGGTACAGCGCCTTGTCCGACAGCATTGCGGCTTTGGCTTCGGGAGAGGGCGATTTGGCTTTATCTCTTGCAGCGAAAGCGGAAAGGCAGCTTCACAATCCGACTCTTACAAGCCTTGTTACGGCCCAGGCCGCCGAAATGGCTGGCGACACCGGCAAGGCGCGCGAGGTGTACAAGCGGCTTCTGGAGAATGAAAACACCCGTTTTGCAGGCATAAGGGGCCTTGTGAGGCAAAAACTGGCGGAAGGCGATACCGATGTTGCCCTAAAACTGGCAAAGACCGCATTTGACATTAAACCCCGCCATACGGAAATGCAGAACACCTTGCTAAAGCTGCAGGCGGAAACCGGGGATTGGCTGGGAGCGCGCGAAACCCTGAATGTAAAGCTCAAATACGGAAATCTGCCAAGGGATGTCCACCGTCGCCGCAGCGCGGTTCTGGCATTGTGCGACGCGCTGGAGAATCAGAAAAAGGACATTGAGGGCACCCATGCATATGATGTCGCCCTTGAGTCCAATCGCCTGTCGCCTGATCTTATTCCCGCCGCGACAATAGCGGCGCGCGGCTGCATTAAAGCGGGATCAAAGCGCCAGGCCGCGCGCATCATTCAAAAAGCCTGGAAATCGCAGCCCCATCCCGATCTGGCGTCCGCCTATGCGGAAATAGAGCCGGATGAAAATCCGCATGAAAGAATAAAACGCTTCAGCGCCCTGTTGAAGATTCACCCCGACAATCGAGAATCCATGTTAACAAGAGCCGAACTTCAGATAGCGGCCGATGATTTTCCGGCGGCCCGCCGCACAATAGGCAATGTTCTGGAATCGGAACCGGATGTCCGTGTTTTAACCATAATGGCCGCCATAGAGCGGGGCGAGGGATCAAAGGAAGAGGTGGTCAAAGGCTGGCTCGCCAAAGCGATTTACGCAAGTCGGGGACCTTTGTGGATTTGCGGAAATTGCCAGCATATTCATGCCGACTGGGCTCCTGTTTGCGCGAATTGCAAATCTTTTGACACGCTTGCCTGGCAGACTCCGCCCCCGGACGCCACCCCAAATCGAACGGGAGAGGAAATGCACCCGCTCATTATCGGCGGAGTTGGCATTGGAGACGTTGAAGAGAAAATCGTTGAAGAGAAAATCAATGATGATGTCGCATCCGACACAGGCAATGAGAGCCGGGGAGAATCCGTGAAAGCCCCCGATTGGCGTTGACCGGTCGCTTCCGGGCATGTGTGCCTACAGGGCATTTGGCCGCTCTCCCGGGCAATCGTCATATGCCTTGAAGATCGGGCATTTGCAATGCAACACGCCGGCCCCGCATGCCGTTTTCACAATTCCCGACTTGGATCGCCGTTCCGGCGCAGCCGCAATCCCAAAGGGCAAAAACAAATGTTTTGGCCGCATTGACGCCAACGCCCATGCCTTGGCATTTTTCGTCGAGACGCCTCAACCGGAAACCTGAATCGCCATGCCGGGTCCGGCGGTTTCACTGAAATACGCCATTGACCGTGCTGCCCGGGGAATTAAACGCGAAAGCGCCATCAACCGGCCTTCGCTTTGATTTCGCGCTTCACGGGCCGGACAACTCCGCCACCCCGCGCGTGGAAGCCCCCAAGGCCGGCATGTTCCCTGCGGCATTGATGTCCGCGTTATCTTCATGCTCGCGTTTCAGGCACAAGAATTCAGGTTGCGATTTTCGGTTTTCACCATTGATAAATCCGCGTGCGCTGCATTGCCGGCAAGAAGTGCGGAATTGACTTCGGCAACCCTGACAGTCTTGCAGTTGTTCAGGGCTGGAACGGCAAGATCGCGAACATTCGGTTTCATGGATGCGTTAAATGCAATATTTCGCAAAAATCGCTGAACAGCCGACCCTTCAGGTAAAAGTGGCGTACCGTCTTTCAAACAGAATTTGGTGCCGGTGATAGGACTCGAACCTACGACCCCTGCATTACGAATGCAATGCTCTACCGTCTGAGCTACACCGGCATGTTTCCCGCTCTAACCCCAATACGGCAATCAGACAAGACAAAACCGCGCAAGACGGCATTTGAATCAACGCAGAGGGTTTGCGACGCCTTTGGGCAATGGATGGGGCAAAGCCCCGCGCAACGCGTCATGCGTCCAAATTTCCCGATTTCGAATAAATGGGGCATGCATTTTCATTTCAGCATTCCATTCGCGCGTTAACCGGAATTCAACGCGGATCGGTTTAATTGGCTTTCCGGTCATCGAACTGGAACGGTTGCAAATATCCGAGATTGCAGCCGATTGTGCCGAAAAGCATGCTGGCGCCCGAGCAACCCGCAATGCGGGGCCCGCCTGGTCCCGTATCGGAAATGAGGATGGAAGAGAGGGGAAAGGCAACCGGAGCTGTCCACGGAAAATCCGCGTCAAAACCATCCACAGCCCCCTTTTTTCATATCTGATTCTCCTGTCATGCGAGATGGGCCGAGATGTGCGCGGAGAACCGGTCACGGTCGGTGGCCCAGCATTTCGATGTCGACGCGCTCAACATCGCTCAGAGGCTTGGCAACCCGCCAGTCCCGCATGGACCCGTCATCCTCCCGTGCCGTGATGACTGTCTCGACCGGTGGACAATTCGGTTCATGGCAGCGCAGTTCCGCCACGGCGAGCGTGGTGCTCTCGGGCAAACCGAACCGCTCCGTCACGAGCATTTTGATCCGGCGCACGGCATTCGGATCGGGGCGGTTGCGATCAAACAGTCCGCGCATGGGCTTCTCCCTCCCACAACGTCGTCCACAGAACACCGCCCTTCGCATCGCCAATCAGCACATGAGACAGGGATCTTGTGGTGGCGATGGCTGTAACTTCGGCGCCCGTAGAGCCTCGAACGACAACCGCATCCTTGGCTTCATCAAGTTCGGCCAGGAGAACGGCGCCATCCTGAAATCCGGCAAAGACGGCATTTTCCTCGCTCAGGGACTGCACGCAGGTTGCGAGACGCTTGCCGCCATGGGCGACGCAAAGTGGCGTCCGGCCCATTGGCCCGTCCTTCCCGTCAAAGGGCCAGCAGATCGCTTCATCCGCACCGGATGTGGCCAGATGAGGTGCACCGCCCACCCATGCAAGGCTCTTGATCTTGGCCGGGTACCCCTGCATGGTCATGTGGCTCTTGTCGCGGAGACGCCAGCCATGAAGCGCATTTTCCTGCATGGCCGTAACAAGATACCTGCCGTCTGGACTGAAGCTCACTGCACCATGAGATCCTTTCCAGACAAGCTTTGAGGGCCTCCAGCGCCGCTGCCCGCGCTCCCAGACCGTTGCGCCACCATAATGGGTGGCGGCCAGACGCCTGCCCTTCGCGTCGAAGGCAAGGCCCCCGACGGTGCTTGCGTGCTCAAGGGATGCCGCCGTGGCTTTCCCATCGCGCCAGACATGCACGGTCCTTCCGGAAGAGCACGCCCGTTGCCCATGACCCGCGGCAACGCAATCAACCCAGCGCGAGCCAAAGTTGGCGATCTCTTCAACTTGGCCCTTGTGCGATACGCGGAGAAACCGCCCATCGTCGCCGCCAGTCAACACGTGGTCGCCGTCCGCCGCAAGGCAGAGCACGGCGCCATTGTGAGCCATCGTCACGGTGGGGTCCGTTTCAGGGTGAAAGAAGCGAACGGTTCCGTCGCCGGAAGCAAGCGCGACGGCATCACCTGCGGCAACGGCACCGGTGACCGGAGCTCCGGTTTCAAGCTTCAGACCGCATTTCTCCAGCTCGGATTCCGGAAACCCGGCCCGTCGATTGACACGCCTTGGCAGATCTGTCGTCATGTCGCCCGACACGCCTCAAACCCTTCCTTCAGCCCCATGCTTTCAAGATTGCGGCCAATGAACACCATGCGGGACATGCGGGGCCCGTCTTCTGGCCACGGGCCCATTGGCGATCCGTCCATGAGCATGTGCACCCCCTGGAAGACGTAGCGGTCGCGATGTCCGGAAAAATCCAGAATGCCCTTCGAGCGCAATATGTCTTGGCCGCGCTGCTGCAGGAGATTGCCGAACCACTCCTGGAACCTGTCGAGATCAAGCGGCGTTTCGGAGACAAACGAGACGCTTGCGACTTCATCGTCGTGTTCGTGGTCGTGGTCGGAGGTCAGGAAATCGGGTTCCATTTCCAGGACGCGGTCGAGACTGAATGCATTCAACCCAAGAACTTCATCCAGTGACGCCGCGCAGCGTGCAGTGCGGATGATCTTCGCATAGGGATTGATCTTGCGGATTCGCGCCTCGACCCGTTCAAGCCCATCGGCTTCCACGAGATCGGTCTTGTTGAGCAGGACAACGTCCGCAAAGGCCACTTGTTCCTCGGCTTCGTGATGCTCGCCAAGCTGCGCGTCGAGATGCACGGCATCCGCTACGGTGACAATGGCATCAAGCCGCGTGCGATCGGCGACATCCTGGTCAACGAAGAAGGTCTGCGCCACTGGAGCCGGATCGGCAAGACCGGTGGTTTCGACCATGATGGCGTCAAACTGGTCGCCACGCTTCATCAAGCCGCTCAGAATTCGGATCAGATCGCCGCGGACTGTGCAGCATATGCAGCCGTTGTTCATCTCGAACACTTCCTCGTCGGCATCAACAACAAGATCGTTGTCGATGCCTTCCTCGCCAAACTCGTTGACGATGACCGCATAGCGTTTGCCATGGTGCTCCGTGAGAATGCGATTTAAAAGCGTCGTCTTGCCGGCGCCGAGGAAGCCGGTAAGCACGGTGACGGGAATTTGCGCGGGTTTATCCATTTTTGGTCCTTTCATGTGATTGGTCTTGTTGATCCGCAATCGCTGCAGCGGCCATGGATCTCGATAACCGAGCGGTCGGGCGCGAAGCCCGAGCCCATGGACAGGGCCGCGATGTCTCGGGCAAGATGGGAAGCCGTATGCTCCGTGACGCTGCCGCAGCCGTCGCAGATTTCAAAGACCGTTGTCCCGGAATGATGCGGTTCGCGGCACGCTGTCCACGCGTTCAAGGACTCGATCCGGTGCACTTGGCCAGCCTCGAGCAATTTGGCAAGCGCCCTGTACACTGTCGTCGCAGCGGTCACGCCGTCTCCGCGGAGCGCATGCAAAATCTCATAGGCCGAAAACGGGCGCTTCTGGGACTTTAGAAACTCGAGCACCCTTTCGGCATGTGTTGGGCGAGATCGTTCACGCGGCATTTCATAGTCTCCCGGTCATAATGCTCTTGACAATTTTAGTCGATGAGAATACCGAGCGCAATGTTACAACGTTACATCGAATCAGCATGATCCACGACCAGCCCGCACTTTCATTCTGCATGACCTGTCGAGACGGCCACGAGGCCGTTCAGAGGGGTGTACGTGGAGGCGCGCGTCTCGCCCAGGCGTTCCTTTCGCAGAGTGGAATCACGCGGTGGCACCGGGGTTTCGAGCTGCGGGGCGTGCAATGCATGAGCCAGTGCAAGCGCTCATGCATCGTGTCACTCAGCGCGAGAGGGCGCTTTTCGTACATCTTTGGCGATCTGGATCCTGCCGAAAGGGGTCACATCGAGGCGCTCAGAGACTTGATGCCTCTCTATCTTGCTGCGCCGGAAGGGTTTTTGCCGCGGGAGGAACGCCCCGAACCCCTGCGCGCGCGAATCCTTGGACGTCTGCCCCCGCCCGGAAGCTCGTCCGGTCTCGTCATCTCATTTGAGGAGACGCCTGCATGTTCCGTCCAAATCTGAATGCAACGGCGCCATGGCGCGCAACCGTACAAGGGAAATCCCGCTCTTGAAAAACCTTGCCACACTTGAGTCAGCCCTAGATGCAAACGACGTCCGCGATGCGAGCGAGGGGCAAATCAGGCCGTTCCTTGTCGCCGAAAAGCTGCAATACAATGCGGCAAACGGCACCGCGCTCGTGCAGGACGTGTCCTTCAGCGTGGATGAACGAACCATTCTCGCCATCGCCGGTCCGAACGGCGCGGGAAAAACCACACTCCTCCGGCTCTTGAGCGGCTCCGAAGCGCCGACGGGCGGCGATGTGCTGGTCGGCGGGCGCAATCTGAAACGGCTTTCCGCCACGAATCGCGCCCGGATGATCGCAGTTGTCAGCCAGCAGGAGCAGCCCGAAGGGCGGCTTTTCCTGCGCGATTACGTTGCCCTGGGCCAAATCCCGATACAGGCGGACCGGTCAAGCCAGGCGCATGCGGACGACATCAAGCGAATTCTGCGCCTCACAAGCCTCACCGACCTGGCCGAAACGCGGATGGCCGTGCTCTCGGGCGGTGAACGCCAGAGAGCGCATATCGCACGGGCTCTTGCGCAGAATCCGTCGCTGCTGTTTCTGGACGAGCCCACCAACCACCTTGATCCGGACGCCAAAGGCCGCATGCTGTCATTGATTGCCGAACTGGGCATCACCGTTGTGATGATCGTCCACGATCTGGTGATGATCCCCGAGTTTGCCAGCCATGTCGCTCTGATCAACGCGGCCCGGCTCGCCGGGTTTGGCCCCGTCAACGAGGTGCTGACGCCCGACCGCGTCCATGACATTTTCGGCGTCAGCTATCTGCAGTTTGCACATCAGGGGCGCCTGATCCCCGCGCTGGACATCCGAAAGAATGAAACCCCAATGGAAAGGAGTAACCCATGATGCGATACCTCTTGCCGGCAAGCATAGCTTTTGCCTTTGCCACCGCCGCAGCCTCCGACGGCATCACTGTCGACAATTGCGGCGATCCTCTGGTCTTCGATACCGCGCCAGAAAGGATTGTCGTGCACGACATGAACATGACCGACATGGCCTTTGCACTGGAGCTGCAAGACAGGATTGTTGGTCTGACAGGGATCACCGGCTGGTACAAAACCAGTCCCGACTTCGATGAATTGCGCGGCGACATACCTGAGCTGGCGCCAAAGTATCCGACCATCGAGAACCTGATTTCAGTGGAACCGGACATGTTCTTTGCCGGATGGTACTATGGCATGCGACCCGGCGGCGATGTCACCCCCGACACGCTTGAACCCTTCGGCATCAAGACCATGGTTCTGACCGAAAGCTGCGTACATCTCGACAAGGATCGCCCTGTCGCCAGCATGGATCTGCTGTTTGACGATGTTCTGCGTCTTGGCAAGGTCATGCATGTTGAAGACCGGGCCGAAAAGCTTGTGTCCGGCTGGAGAGCCGGGCTCGCCACCATCGAAGCGCAGACCGCCGACCTGGAAAGACCCCGCGTCTTCCTGTTGGACGGCCCCGCGGATGCGCCCTTCACCGCTGGCAAGTTTGCCATTCCCGACGCGATGATCGCGGCTGCGGGCGGCGTGAACGTCACCCATGATCTCGACACGAGCTGGGGCCGCACTTCGTGGGAGGCGGTGGCCGCGGCCAATCCGGAGTTTCTGGTTCTGCTTGACTATCAGACGGGAAACGGCGCAGCCGACACCTTCAAGTTCCTGCAGGAGCACCCGGTGATGTCCCAAACCGACGCGGTCAAGAACGAACGCTGGATCGGCTTGAGGTATGAAGAGCTGACACCCGGCCCGGCAAACATCGGCGCCATCGTAAAGATGGCGCAAGCAATGCATCCAGGGTTGAACTGACTTGGCTCGGCCAGGCCTGGGAAATTTTGCGTGGGCGGCCGTTCTGGCCGCCCTTTTGCTGGCGTCGACACTTTATGGCACGACGCGGATTCCGCTTTCCGACGTTTTAGAGGCGATTGCCCTGAGCAGCGGGCTTGTTGAGGGCGACATGTCTCCGCTGCATCGGATCGTGGTCGACCTGCGCTTGCCGCGCGCGCTCTTTGCAGCCGTGATCGGTGCCGGGTTGGGCATAGTCGGTGTTGTTTTGCAGACAACCACGCGCAATGACCTGGCCGACCCGTTCCTGTTCGGGCTGTCATCGGGCGCGGCTGCAGGCGCCGTCTTTGTGATCACGGTGACCGGTGACATTCTAGGCATCTGGACGCTTCCGCTGGCAGCGTTTAGCGGTGGCCTTGTCGCCTCGGGCATTGTGCTGACGCTTGTCCACAGTCTGCGTACCAGCGCGCCGGAGAAGCTTATCCTCGCCGGACTGGCAGTGTCATTCCTCTTTGCGGCGATCACCAACTATCTCATTTTCGCGGGCGACAGCCGCGCCGCGCATTCGGTGATTTTCTGGATGTTGGGCGGCCTCGGCCTGGCCCGATGGGAAACCTTCCCGCTGGTCTGCACCGGGCTGGCGCTGATCTTCGCCTATTCCCTTTATCGCAGCCGATGGCTGGATGCGCTATTGACCGGCGATCTCACTGCATCGACCCTTGGCGTGTCGGTGAGGGGATTGCGTTTCACCATGTTCTTCGTGGCCGCGCTTGCCACGGCGGCGTTTGTGTCTGTTGCCGGCGTGATCGGCTTTGTGGGCTTGATGGTGCCGCACCTTGCGCGCGGAATTGCGGGTCCGCTGCACCGCCAGCTTCTGCCGACGGCAGCCATTGTTGGCGCGATATTGCTTACCGTTTCGGATATGCTTTGCAGACTTCTCCTCGCACCGCAGGAATTGCCGGTGGGGATCGTGACCACGTCGATTGGCTCGGCCTTTGTGTTCATTTTGCTTTTCAGGACGCGAAAAATGCAGTGACGGCGATCCCGGAAGTCTGTCTTTTGGGCTGGCCGCCATCTTCATTGAACATGCTCGGGCCGCGTTCAAGATTGCAGATTGAGGCATGCCTTTTGGCAATGCGTTGACTTGATTCAGATATTTCTACCGAGATCTACCTGCATGGCCGTGAGCGGACGGAACGGCTTTCTGAAACTGATCCGCGGCGGAACCCTGTTGGAAAGCACGTTCAGCCACTCGATCAAATGGCCGCGCGGGCGTATCCGGGTTTGTCGCGGGGATGTCTGCCCAAGATGCGGCCACACCTTCCGCGGGTCGTTTCCACGGCATCCAGAGTGTGAAGCGCGCGGGCGTGTCGCAGCATGGGCGCTCGCCTTTCTCACGACCGGAAGCGACATGGTCTTGCGGCTTGCCCCCGATGCGCGCATTTCCAAACGATGCGCAAAGCCATGGCCGATCTGCCTTTGCACAGGCCCATGAACCGCTGGAACGACATTCATGTCCGGTTGCATCGGAATATTTTGCAGGATATTAACAATGTTCAAACATTGCAAAAAATAGAGATGATCATGCATGAGTGACAATCGTTTTTTCAAGAACGACCTTCCAGATGGAATTGATTTGGGATCCGAGGTTGCAATTGATTGCGAGACCATGGGGCTTGACCCGAACCGTGACCGATTGTGCCTTGTTCAATTATCCGATGGAGACGGAAATGTCTGTTTTATCCAGATCGGCCCCGGACAGATGGAGGCGCCCAATCTATGCGCTCTGCTTGCCAGCCCGGACATATTAAAGCTGTTTCATTTTGGACGCTTTGACATTGCAATTCTATATCATACATTCAAAGTCCTGTGTTCTCCGGTTTACTGCACAAAGATCGCGTCGAAACTTGCAAGAACCTATACCGACAGACACGGTTTGAAAGATCTGCTTAAAGAGGTACTTGGCCTGGATATCGCCAAGCATTTGCAATCTTCGGATTGGGGCTCCCCGGATTTGACTCCCGCACAGCTTGAATATGCCGCATCGGATGTCATATATCTTCATCGGCTAAAAAGAGAGCTGGACATTCGCCTGAAACGTGAAGGCCGCGCGGCTTTGGCGGAAGCATGCTTTGGTTTCCTGCCCGAACGTGCCATCCTTGATATTTCAGGCTGGCGGGATGTTGATATCTTCGCGCATTGAAGTATAATGGGCTTTTTAGCTCCAAACGCATGAACGGCATCCGAGGAGCATGTTTCCTTAATGCCGCAATTTAGCAGGTTGCAGACATGGCTCGAAAAAAGCCCATATTTTACAGCTCAGGCGCAAATCCACCATGATCTGGAGTGAGGCTCGAAACACGTGGTTCTACGCATGGATGAAAATCATCCTGCCTCTGCTGGCGCTAACTCTGCTGTCAGGCCTGTTTACGATTTCCAAAAAATTTGATCATACTCAGGATTCAACAGCGATCACCCACGAAGTTAAAACCCGGTCCCAGGAGCAGGGCGTTAAAAATTCCGTCCTGTCGGGAATGACAAACAGCGGCAATCTGATCACTGTCAAAGCGGATAGCGCGGTTCCGGACGAAAACAACCCGAATTTAATAAATGCAAAGGGGATCACTGCGGAGATAAAGCTCACTTCCGAAATTGACGTCATATTAACTGCGGCAAACGCGCAAGTTGACATGGAGAATCTCGCGGCAAGGCTTTCGGGGAAACCTCACATGGTCACCTCCAATGGCTATCAAGCCACAACCGAGGAGATAACAATCAAGATCAATCCTCTACATGCCGAAACAAAAGGCGAAATAAGTGGAGAGGGTCCGATCGGACTCATTGCCGCGGGAAAAATGACTTTAACGGAAGACGAAGAAGGCGGCGGGGCAAAATTGCTTTTCATTGATGGCGTAAATCTGGTATATCATAAACGGAAGCTGCAGGAGCAAGAATGACGCAAATCGGAATGAAGCATTTTGCCGCGGCATTAATGCTCCTCATGCCTTCGCTTTTGGAGGCGCAGGGGAGTCAATTCAGTTTCGACGGCTTCTCCACCGACAGCAATCTTCCCATAAATGTTGAAGCCGATCAGATAGAAGTGCTGCAAAACGTGGACACCAACAACAGGCGCATCGCCGAATTGACAGGCGATGTGATCATCACTCAGGGAGACATGAAGATTACGTCCGACACTGTCATAATAACTTATGGCAGTGATGGAGGCGAAATGGAAAAACTTGAGACTAAGGGAGACATGGTTCTTACAACTCAGGACAAAACCGTCAAGGCTTCCAGAGCCACATATGACATACTAAGCGGCAGAATCGATTTGAATGAAAATGTCGTTCTAATCCAGGAAGGCGCCACAGTTACAGGCAGCAACATGGTGGTGGAGACATTTACCGGCAAAGCCACAATCACCGGGCGTGTCAGAACCGTTCTGAATCCCTGACATCACTGCAAAAAATTGGCCCGGCCCGATTTATATATTGCCCACGAGAACACCGGTCTGAGTGTTTACAACTTGCGCAAAAGCTACAAAAAACGCGTGGTTATACGGGAATTTTCGCTTACTTTGCAGCAAGGAGAGGTTGTGGCTCTACTTGGCCCAAACGGCTCGGGCAAAACAACAACATTTTACGCAATTGCCGGATTGATACATCCCGACGGCGGGAATGTCATAATCGATGGAACCGATGTAACCGGCATGCCGTTGTATCGACGGGCGAGATTCGGCCTTGGGTATCTGCCTCAAGAAATGTCGATTTTTCGCGGCATGTCTGTCGAAGGCAACATTTCGGCGATACTTGACATCACTTATCCGGACCCCCACAAGCGCCGCGAACGACTTGAGGAGTTGCTGTCCGACTTTTCCATCGAACATCTTCGCCGCGCACCGGCACTTTCGCTGTCCGGCGGAGAGCGCCGTCGAGTCGAGATTGCCAGATGTCTGGCGTCGCATCCGAAATATCTTCTGCTTGATGAGCCTTTTGCCGGTGTTGATCCCATTGCGGTAGGCGAAATTCGCCATTATGTCGCGGATCTTAAAAATCGCGGTATAGGCATTTTGATAACCGACCACAATGTTCGTGAAACACTGGAGCTGGTTGATCGGGCGTATATTCTTCACGACGGAAAGGTTCTCATGTCCGGTTCCGCCAGTGAGGTTGTTCAGAACACCAGCGTTCGCCGGGTGTATCTGGGAGATCGTTTCAACATATATTGACACCCGCGGTCATCGCCATTTTTAATCAGCCATAATGCCAAATTCTCAATGCAATTCAAATTTCCGCAGTACTTGCATTTTACCGCGCATGCGATCTTTTTACCTGATTTTGACAGGAATTTTTCACTTATACAGCAAAAAAATCATTTAATATCAGTTTTTTCATGGAGGACGGCATGGTCTGCGAAAAACAAAAGCCAGCGGAAAGACCGAAGTTCGGCCCAGCCTTCGGCAAATCCGAAGCTTGCGCCGGAACCTTTCGGTTTATTGCTTCCCTTTGGGTTTTTATCGGGCACATGGTCCGAGGCCGCCGGACGACCCGCGCGCAACGGAAACCCTGCCGGGATTTTTTTCAATCTCGACTTTTAAGTCAAAACACGCTATAATCTGGGCATTGTTCTGAAAGGAGTTGCTTGATGCGCTATCAAATCAGTGGAAAGCAGATTAAAATAGGTCTTTCTCTAAGAAACTATGTAAAGGCCGAATTGGATCCGATTATAGCCAAATATGCCGAGCGCCCCACTGACGCAACTCTTATATTTTCAAAGAATGCCAGTGAATTTGCGTGCGAGGCGACAATACATCTTTCCACAGGTCTCAATGTTCAGGCAAAGGCGCACAATCACGAAATCTACACGGCGTTTGATCTTTGCTGTGACAAAATGGAAAAGCAGTTGCGCCGCTACAAGAGACGTTTAAAGGATCATCATCGAAGTCGCGCCGTACCGGTCGAGCATTCCGAGGCCTCCTCATATATTCTGGCATCTGAAAGCGGGGATGAAAAATCCGAACCGGACAGTCTGCAGCCAATAATCGTTGCCGAGATGGAAACCAGGATTCCGTCGCTTTCCGTTGGCGAAGCCGTAATGCAGATGCAATTGGCGCAAGCGCCCGTTCTCGTTTTCATGAACGACGGAAAGAAGTCGCTGAATGTTGTATATCGTCGAGATGATGGAAATATAGGCTGGATTGATCCCTAGATCTTGCGAGAGACCCGGAACGTCCCGACACGCGAATTAACCTCAATCCGGAATTTGAGATGATCCTGAAACCCGAGGCTGTGCTGTTTCGCCCTTCCGTGGGCGGCAAGAACGAATTGCTTCGCATAATTGGCGGGCTGGCGAGCGCGACTTATGGGCTTGATCGCGCTTGCGCAATAAAGGCGCTTGTCGATGGCGAGAGCAGGCAATCCACGGGTGTTGGGCATGGTGTGGCTCTACCGCATGTGCGCATGGAGAAACTTGATTGCGTATCGGGCGCATTTGTCAGATTGAAAACCCCCGTCGATTTCCGTTCCGTGGACAGGCGGCCCATTGATCTGGCCTTTGCGATTTTTTCCCCCGCAAATGCGGGGGCGGAGCACCTCAAGGCACTGGCGGTGATATCTCGAACATTCAGAGACCAGGCGGTTTGCGCTCAATTGCGTTCAAGCGACAATCACGCGACTCTCTACACAATCATGATGCAGACCCAATCATTCCAGGCGGCCTAGTGTATGACTTAAAACAAGTGATTCCGTTTCTTTCGGAAGCGTGACATTGTTCTCCCGCCGCCGTTTCGAGCGGCCAGCAAAACGGGAGACAAGGCATATGGGCAGGAAATCGACAAGAACGGAAACCGGGCT
>JAPOTF010000023.1 GCA_026709325.1 Roseovarius sp. | reverse complement strand
GGGTTGTGATGCCAAGCCATCGCATGCCACTGACGTTAAGTTTGTCAAGTCAAAGCGTGGCACTGCCAACAGCTTGACGATGCAAAGGTATGACGAAAATTGGTTTCCAGGAGCGCATTTGTCCTCTGAGCTTGCCGCAACCCAGAAAATCGGATAAATGTTCCCTAAAGGGGAGCGATGTAAAACTTGACGATTTGGGAGCGTTGAACTAGATAGTCGATGAGAATCATTGCAAGGCCAAAGCTAATCGCATTTTCAGAGCGCTTTCCAGACTCGAAAGCGCAACTGGATGCGTGGTGGGCCGAGGCGCGCCGAGCTGAATGGAAGACGCCAGCCGATATCAAGGCGTGGCATCGCAACGCCAGCATCCTGAAAGGCGGGCGGGTGGTCTTCAATATTTGCGGCAACAAGTATCGACTGATTGTGAGGTTCGACTATGCGATGGGCATGGGTTTTGTTCGGTTTCTTGGGACGCACAGGGAATACGACCAAATTGACGCGGAGAAAGTATGACAATGAACGAGAAACGTATTCGGCCAATTCATTCCGACCGGGATTACACTGCCGCTCTTGCGCGCGTTGAAGTGCTTATGGACCTGGACCGTTCACAGGCTGAAGATGACGAGCTGGATGTGTTGGCAACTCTAATTGAAGTCCATGAGGATCGTCGTTTTCCGATGGATGCGCCCGATCCTGTCGAGGCAATAAGGTTTCGCATGCGGCAGATGGACATGAACCAAAGCGATCTGGCGCCAATATTCGGGAGCCGGGCGAAAGCATCCGAGGTTCTAAATGGCAAGCGCGGCCTGACGCTGAAGATGATCCGGGCGCTGAACGAGCACTTGGGTATCCCGGCCGATGTATTGATACGGGATGGTGGAGCCTTGCCGGCAACTCCGGAAGGCATTGAGATTGAACGCATCCCGGTTGCGCAGATGGTCAAGTTCGGTTGGGTGGAGAAAACGACAGACATCAAGGATCGCGCCGAGGACATCGTGCGGAAACTGGTTGCCTGCGCCGGTGGCCAACAGGCACTGTCGCAGGCTCTGTTTCGCCAGGGCGGAGGTGCTCGAGCGAATGCGAGAAGCGATGTTCATTCGTTGCAGGCCTGGTGCCTGCATATTCAATGCAAGGCGCGACGAGCGGGGCTTGAGGGAGTCTACAGGACCGGAACGATCAATCTCGACTTCCTTCGTGAATTGGCCCTTCTCAGTGAATTTGATGAAGGGCCAAAGCTCGCCAAAGAAAAGCTTGCGAGGCATGGGATCGCGCTTGTTGCCGCATCGCATCTGCCAAAGACATATCTGGACGGTGCCGCCCTTTGGACCGTGGATGGCGTTCCAGTAGTCGGCATGACGATACGGTATGATCGCCTGGATAATTTTTGGTTCTGCCTGCTTCATGAACTTGCCCATTTGGGGCTGCACTTCAACAATGGAAACGGAGAGGTTTTTATTGACGACCTTCAGCTGCGCAAGCGAAATCACGGACGAGATGATGATCGCGAACGCGAAGCTGATGAGTGGGCGCAAGAGGCTCTAGTGCCAACGGAGCTGTGGGACGATCATCCGGCGCGGTTTAGGCCAAGCGTTCAGAATGTCCTTTCTCTGGCGCGACAAGCCAAAGTCCATCCCGCAATCATCGCAGGCCGTATTCGCCACGAAAGGCAAAACTATAGACTGCTTTCACGGTTCGTCGGCGCGAGACAGGTTCGGCCTTTACTGATTGAAGATGCCGCATTGAGAGTTTAGCGGAGCGCCCGGCATGGCGCCCCCGCATTCACGGCGCGAGGAGAGGTGCCGGCGCACTCTTATGGTCGTGGCTCCGGGGACCGAAGCGCTCTCGTGGTGACAGGCAGGGGATAGACGGTTCGGGACTCCGGGGCAATTGCTGTAAAACGCGCCGGTGAGTGGGCGGAATGGTCACTATCAGGACTTTGACGCGAACGGATGTCGATCATCAAGGCTCGCCTTGCGAAGGGCGATTTTCGGCATCGTCGCGCGGCCG
>JAPOTF010000093.1 GCA_026709325.1 Roseovarius sp. | reverse complement strand
TCGAAGTCGGGGTCATCCGACAACGCATCGGAAACGCGCTGGAAAACGCCCCTCCTCGCAAGGCGCCGAAACCGCTGGAAGACGCCGTTCCACTTCCCGAACCGCGCAGGAAGATCGCGCCACGGACACCCCGTCCGCACCCGCCGCAAAACGCCCTCGACAAAAAGGCGGTTGTCTCTCGCGGCGACCCCGCGGTCGCTCTTCCTTCCGCTGACGGGGGCCATGCGCGCCCGCACCGCGTCCGCTGAAACCGTCCTGTCGTCATTCATGGTGAAACCCGCTCTCTTTGCCTCTTGCGCCTTTGATGGCGCTTGTTGAAAGGAAGAACCGCAAGAAACGGGAAAATTGTCAGCAGGTCCTAATGCATAATTAAAAACAAGGGTGGATAACTTTTTAGGCTTGGTATATTTTTGCACCAAGATCGAGGAAAAAACATTTTATGACAAAGACATCCGAAGAGATTAACCTGAAAGACTGGTTGAATGAAAAGCCTGCTGAATTTGCGTGTGCGCTAGCTGCCCGTATTGCGTTGCGTACAGTACCGCTTTTGGAGGATGTTTTGTATACTGATGAAGCGTTACGTCGAGACCGTATCATCTTACCTGCTTTTCGCGTGTTGACTGCTTTGAATTTTGCTGCGGTCTTACCGAGTCAATCTGTAGATTTGCCGAAGGAGACAAAGGAATCTATACAACTCGCTCGGAACACTATGGACCAAGTCTACAACGAGGCCTGGTGCAATTTAGTTGAGAGCATTGAAGCGGTTCCAGAAAAAACATTTTACATTGGCGAATTAGAGTCTCAGAAGAATGCAGCCGGTACTGCTTCAAAAGCTGTGGATGCTATTGAGCATGCGACACGTGCGGCAATTGAAATGATTGATTTTTGTGCCGGGTTGGCAAGCTTTGACACGATTGCTGACTCAGCTGTTAGTACAGCAAAAGCTGCACATTCGGCGGTTGACCAAGCTAATGGCAATGAGGGGTGGCTAAATGTGGAACTATCTGATGATGATGAGGAAATTCCGCCACCATTGCACATTATTGAATTTTGGAAAGCTATTGATAGAGATGTTGCTAGTCTCAATGCGCACATGCATGCTTCCGAAAATTTGGCAACAATGTTGCAGAGTCTCTCCGCATTACCTCTTTGGGCCAATGGTATACCAATATGGGCTAGTAGGCGGTGGGCTAGCTTCAAGGATAAACTGCAACCCTATGATAGATGTAAGGAATGGACCCAATTTTATGAAGACCGCCTAAAAGGGCGCAATCCCGACCATGAAAAGCAAATGTTGAGAATGACCATTTCCAAAACTGCTGGTAAAAGTGAACTTGAGTCTGAACAAGCCACAGATGCCAATACAGACCTTCCGTATAAAACTGATGATGACGTAGAGGGTTTGGATAATACAACTGGAAACTGGGGCGAATACCCTCTCGACGACCTCCTTATTCGACAGGAAAACCGTACGATTCATGATGTAATCCGCCGCATCGACAAATTGACATACGTCATGAATCCGGATTTCCAGCGTGATTTCATTTGGAACGAAGACAAGCAAAGTAAATTAATCGAATCGGTGATCATGCGAATTCCCCTTCCCGTTTTCTATATGGCGGAAGACGACCAAGGGCGCATGGTGGTCGTGGACGGCTTGCAGCGCCTGTCCACTTTCAAGCGCTTTATCAAGGACGAACTGCGATTAAAGCTTTCAGCAAGACCTGAACTAAACGGTACAAAGTTTTCTCAATTACCCTCGAAGATTCAGAATCGGGTTGAGGATTGCAATCTCATATTCTACATCATTGACTCAAAAGTTCCGGAACGCGCACGCCTTGATATATTTGAACGCGTGAATGGCGGAGTCCCACTGACTCGTCAACAAATGCGGAACTGTCTTTTTATGGGACAGGCAACAAAATTCTTAAAAGATGAATCACAGTCCGACATTTTTCTAGAGGTGACTGATCGGAGTCTGAATCAGAACACTATGAGGGATCGCGAGTTCGTAAATCGGTTTTGCGCCTTTCATTTGCTATGCATTGCCAAGTATAGAGGCGATATGGATGATTTTCTTGCGCAGTGCCTTCGCCATATGAATACGCTGAATCCAACCGAGCTTAGCTCGTTGTCAACTGAATTTCGCCGCGGGCTTTTAAACAACCTCTTATTGTTCAATAAACATGCATTCCGGAAATATCAACCGAATCAGTCAAGACGAAGTGTTTTGAATGCTTCGCTATGGGATGTATTGTCGACTGAGTTAACACGATATGAGGAAGAGCACGTTTCAAAATTGGCAGAGCCTTTGCGCAAATCATTCTACAATCTTCTCGATAATGAGGAATTCAATTCTGCAATCACCGGCGGAACAAACGACGCCAAAAAGGTCAAAATCCGATTCGATATGGCACAGAAATGCTTTCGGGGGATACTTGATGATTTCCAGGATTGATCTGCAGTACTTCAAATGCTTTGAGGCGCTCAAGTTGCCATTGAGTCCACTGACACTGCTTTCGGGCGGCAATGCATCTGGAAAGTCATCGGTTATGCAGGCGCTGGTGTTGCTGCATCAAACGATGCGAGAACACGAATGGTCATCGAGACTGATGCTTAATGGAGAGACTGTCCGTCTCGGCACTGTGGCGGATGTGATTGATAAAGTATATGGGCGCCGCAGTTTTGGCATTACCCTGTTCGATGGAGATGTGGATCGGTTCGTATGGGAATTCTCAGGCGAACGTAATGAAATGTCTATGGCCGTCGAAAAGGTTTGGGGTGATATTGAAAGCCGTGGGTGGCATATGGACACTTCTAAATCACTTCGGTGTTTGCTGCCGTCTGATCTTGGAGACCATACACTTCTGGATCGACTATGTAGACTAACATATTTGTCTGCAGAGCGCATTGGTCCACGCGAATTCTACCTATATGACGATCCGCAACTAACACCGGTGGTGGGTTCTCGGGGTGAAAACTCGGTTAGCGTACTGCATTCCGGTCGGGATCAAGAAGTTTTACCTGGTTTGGAGATGGACAAAGCTCCGCCGACTCGATTCCGACAGGTGGAGGCGCATATGTCTGAATTTTTTCTGGGCTGTGAACTTGCGATTGAACAAGTGCCAAGCGCAAATGCAGTTACACTGGGCGTTCGTGTTTCGCGGGATATGGATTTCCATCGTCCAATACATATCGGATTTGGGATTACTCAGGTGCTCCCAATTGTGATTGCCGCCCTGTCAGCTTATCGGAATGATATATTGTTAGTGGAAAATCCAGAAGTCCATCTACATCCTGCAGGACAGACAGCGATGGGTAAATTTTTGGGAAAGGTGTCTTCAGCAGGTGTGCAGGTCATGGTTGAAACACACAGTGATCATGTCTTGAATGGTATTCGTCGAGTCGTAAAGGAGGGCAAGCTGTCAAGTCGGGATGTAGCACTTCATTTTTTCAATGGTCGAGACACTGTGAATGATGTTGAAAGGCCACAGGTTCAGAGTCCGGCGATTAATTCCGATGGCAGTATTGATAGTTGGCCCATTGGATTCTTTGATCAATTTGACAATGACATGAGCTACTTCGCTGGTTGGAGTTGACGTGGAGATTTTGGTAAACGAACTGTCATTACATGAGCAGTTCCATGACAACGCCACGTTTCGCGATGCATTTCGACGAATTATGGCCATGCGGGAAACCGCTCAATACTACCAACAAGAACTTCTTCCCCACAGGAATCTCTTAAACGGCAATCCAATGCCATCTATAACAATGTATCAGGCGATTAAGAGCTTTCCCATTGACGAACGTCGCGCAGTGATGAGATGGCTTACCAACACGGGGCCGTTTTGGGACGATGATCGTGAACACCTAAGTGATCACTGGCTCGAGTGCATGGATGAAATCGTAACAGATAGTGCAATCGGAGAAGCAGCTTTCAGAGAGTGGAAAGGTTTCGATTGTGGTCTGGTAAGTTTCTCACCATCGAATTGGGAATTTACGCCTGTAAAGGTGACCTGGCGTTTTAACACAGAAGAAATTGAGGACAAAAGGGCTTTATTAGAATTGGTGGAATCTTGCGGCTCTTAAAAATGCATTGCATGATATGGCGCCACCGATCCAAACGTGGCGCGGTTTGGGAAGTATCTGCCCAAAAAAGTTTCAGCGCCTCTCATTCGCAGATAGCTGTTTCGAAGAACTCCAGAACGGTGTGCCATTTGCCAAGAGTTCCAGAGATAGCATCTTAAGATTGCTAAAAATTCTTGATGACTTGATGCGAGAGAGAGACGATTCAGGATCATACACCAAGGAGGGGCACCAAATATATCAGAACTATTTTATGGGAGATAATGCTTATTTTACAGATTCGTCAAACACGGAGAAGCAAAAATACAAAAGGGAACTAACATTTCCTCATCCAGCAGATCCCGGTAGGGAACTGTTTTGCACATGGCATGGCAAGATAAGGCACAAAACACTACGGCTTCATTTTTCATGGCCGAACGCCGGAGAACCTATGTTCGTTGTTTATATTGGCCCCAAGCTTACCAAACAATAAATAGGTGATTGCAGTTGAAATGGGGTCGATAATATCTGCTACAGCGTTATGTGGTATATCGAATTTATTATCATGGCTTACGTATTTCCAACATTAAAAATTACAGTGCAATAACGGAAATCAAGCGCCCGTAATCCGAGTCTCCATTGTGGGTGGCTCTGCGATATGAATAGAACCTGTCCGCATCTTCATAGGTGCAGTGCCGTATCCATTCCACCTCACCAATTCCGGCATCCCTAAGCCTGCCAATTGCGAATGCGGGAAGATCAAAAAGATATCGTCCGGATTCTCCATTAATAAAATAGTGATTATAATCCGGTGAGGCATCAAGGAAGCGATCAAGAAACTCAAAACCCACCTCATATGCCGCCTGACTGATGCCCGGCCCGATAGCGGCATGAATGTTCCGGGCAGTGGCTCCCTGGCTCTCCATGGCCGCAACAGTCGCTTCCAGCACACCGTCAAGCGCCCCTCGCCATCCGGCATGAGCCGCGCCAATTACACCGGCGGACATGTCGGCAAACAATACAGGCAGGCAATCTGCAGTTAGGACAGCCAGTGCCAGACCAGGCTTGTTTGTTGCCATGCCATCGGCTTGCGGAGAATTTTCAAAAGGGGAATCTGCCGTAACAACATTTGAAGAGTGTATTTGATGAACCGTTATCAGATTTTGGCTTTCCACTTTCATTGCCTGAGCTGCCATATCTCGATTAACGGCAACATTTTCAGTTAGGTCAGCAGAACCGTGGCCGCAATTTAATCCTTCATAAATTCCCGATGAAACGCCCCCTTTACGGGTGAAAAACCCGTGCCGAACTTGCGAAATGCTGTCGCTTGTAAGTATTTCCAGTGTCATTTTTCCAATCCCGGAGGCGGAGCGGCATCCCGAGGGTATAATGCCATCACCTTAAACAGGTTTCCCATTTCAGATTTGTGGGTCAAGCGTCGATGGGCCGCAATATGCTGTTTGAGCGCACTTCCGGTCAAATTGGTCTCAAGCATCTTTGCGCGGGTGTTGATGCCCAGTCTTTCAAGATAAAGATGTTGCGGAGTTAGGCGCGAATGAGCGGATGGCGAATAAGTGGCCAAAGCCTCGAAATCGACATGGGCGCTGATATCCGCCATACCTGGTATTTCCAAAGGGCATGAGCCTCTATGCGAGCGCACTGATTGTATCGTGTCGCCAAGTGATCTCCAGTCACCATAATCCACGATGATCGCGACCCCGCCATATGTCTGCAAAATTTCTCCGATGTGTTTGGCAATTTTCATGGCGGTTGGTGAAAACTCAACCACATCTCCATCTTGGGTTTCATTTATTCTGTGTGAAAGTTCCGGGACTTCTTTCGGCGAACCGTATGTATTAAAAAACTTGCCGCATTCAAATCCTACATGTCTCTCACGCCATTTTGTGCCATCGCGTATAACCTGTCTTACAGGCAGTGCGTCAAAAAATTCATTGGCTACCAGAAACAGGGGCTGATGCGGCAATGTTTCCACGTTTTGATGCCAAACGATATTGTCATGGCCGGTCAGATTTTTCTGGAGATTGCGGAGCTTATGTGATGTCTCCACCAGATGCAGACTGCAATTTTCATTAAATCCAGGCACTTTTTTGCTTGCCCGCAAAGCATCCGCCATCAGTGTTCCGCGTCCGGGGCCAAGTTCGGCAATTGTAAATGGCGTTGGTTCATTCTGATATTTCCATGCCATTGCCAGTGAAAGCCCGATCAGTTCACCAAACATTTGCGAAATTTCCGGAGCCGTGGTGAAATCTCCATCTGCGCCAAGCGGTTCCTTTCCAGAATAATAACCGTATTCAGTGTGCGTCAGGCAAAGTTGCATGTAATCGTCAAAACGGATCGGGCCTTCAGTTCTGATACGTTTCGACAGAATGGCGGAGAGGTCTTTCATTTATTTTTCTTAACCCAAATAAGCAGACCAATTCCGATTATAATCATTGGCAGGCTAAGCAGTTGACCCATTGTCAAACCATAACCGTTAATGTGAATTGCAAGTCCCAAAGGATTGCCTTCATTCTGGAAATGGGCATCTGGCTGACGGACGAACTCAACCAGAAAACGTGCAATTCCATATCCGGCCAAGAAAAACCCGGTAATTTGCCCCGGTAGTTTCAGCGCTTCATTCCGATAGACAAGCCAAAGGCATACCCCGCCAAGCAACAATCCCTCAAGTGCGGCTTCATAAAGCTGCGAGGGATGACGCGCGCAAATACCTTGAACGTCAATGCAGTCTTGCGCATTGTATCCCGGAAATATCACTCCCCAGGGCAGGTTGGTCGGTCGTCCCCAAAGTTCGGCATTAACGAAATTTGCGATTCTACCTAGCAAAAGCCCGGGAGGTGTGGCCATGCACAATAGGTCTGCCACCGAAAGCCAGTATATTCGCTGCTTTAGGGAATATAGAACGCATGCCGCGATTACCCCTAGCAGCCCTCCATGGAATGCCATTCCGCCTTCCCAGAACTTGAGAATGTCCTCGGGGTTGGCCAGATAATATGCTGGCTGGTAAAAAAGGACAAAGCCGATTCGCCCGCCCAGAACAACGCCAAGTATGATCCATGTTAGAAGTTCTTCAACTTGCCGTTTTGTCATGACGGGGCTGTGATCATCCCATAAATCTGAATGCTCCACGGCCGCAACTATCATGCGCCATCCAATTAATATGCCAACGATATAGGCCATTGCATACCAGCGCAGTGCGAAATCCATTCCCCAAGCCGAAATCCTGAAAATCTCGGCGGAAATGTCTGGAAATGAAATCGCGGCTTTCATGATCTGCTCTTTGTTTATAGTTCATCAGATTAAATTGGGCTTGCTCAAAGCTCGAAACAGACCATATATAATGGATGGCTAAATGCAATACAGGAGAAAGCCAATGCAATTACCAAATAAGATGATGGAGGACATATCACAGCTAATGACCAATGCCATGGGCGTTGCTCAAGGTGCGAAGCAAGAGACGGAGACGGCAATGAAGTCGCTTAAGGAGAGATGGATTGCCAGTCAGAATCTTGTTGTGCGGGATGAATTTGAAGCTGTTAAGGTCATGGCAAGAAAGGCCCGAGAAGAAAATGAAGCTTTAAAAAAGCGAATGGAAATATTGGAAAAGGCAGTTTCTGAAAATCAAGACTGATGCTCTTGCGATTAAAATAATTCTTAATAATTGCCAATCAATTTATCACAATTTATTATATGGAATGAACATCGTCCCCAATTTAATTGGATAAAACAATATCCTGTTGCGAGGCTGGAGGATGCCGGATGTCAAATTCTGATAGCGCCACCCAACGTTAGGGCATGCCATCGCCCAAAAGAATCACCATTGAATCCCTTGAAATCCACCAATGGGCCGCTTCGCTGCTTTCCTACTGCGGATGTCTGTTTATTAGTATGCGAGCGTTCCGGCAAAACCGAGTCTGGAACCTTAAGATAATAAAAATACCAAATCCGAATTTGATTTCAGACATGGATGCCTTCAACTGACCGGGATCGAACACCCTCAAAATCATGGTAATATAATGAGAACGCGCAGTATAAAATATCATCAGGCTTTTCCGCTTCAAATAATACAGGATTTTCGTTTGATAAATGAATGGAAAAAAACAGAATTTTTGGAAAATTCACCTCAGAAAGTCAAACAGAAAGTGTTTCTAAAGTATGGTGTTCCCGATGCCATATGGGTGGAGACGGGGACGTTTACCGGCAAAACAACCGATTTTCTGGCAAAGAGATACCCGCATGTGCATAGCATCGAGCCTGAAAAAGACTTGTTTGATAAAGCGGTTAAGCGTTTCTCTGGAAGAAATGTAACCCTGTACAATAACGTCAGTGAAATTGAGATGCATAACTTGTTGCCCGGTCTTGAACGGAAATGTAAATTTCTGGCTTGACGGTCATTACTCGGCGGAAAGCACTTTCAAAGGCGAGAAGGATTGCCCAGTTGAAGATGAACTGGCGGCGATAAGGGAAAACCTTGCCAACTTTGACTCTGTAACAGTGCTAATTGACGATGTGCGCTGTTTTTATCCGGAAAACACGGAATATGGTGACTATCCTTCGGTAGATTACCTGGTTGATTGGACCAGAAAACATGATTTTCGCTGGCGCATTGTGCACGATATCTTTGTAATGCAACGGAATTAATGTTTTTGCCAAAGTAGATTGTTCGGGTTCATTCTTGGGGTAAAATTTTGCATGTTTTAAGACAGCGGGCTACGTTCAACTGCCGATATGGCATTTCCATTGGCCAGGACCGAAAAGAAGCATCTGAATCGGTTATTGCAACAGTCGGCATTGTGATGGATTTGAATGATCTGTCCGCACAAAAATGGAAGTTTTCTGCCTTTAAGTCGACTGATGAACTACAAGGACGGTATGGACATTGAGTTGGAGGATATGTGCCTGATGATTATATATTTAAATTTATAAATTTAATCAGTAAGTTAAAGCTAATTCCAATGTGTTTAAACACAGCGGTCGTTAATTTTGGGAAACATAAGTCTGACTGTTGGAAAGACCAGAGCGATGTGTGATTGCCAGCGGATTTGAATCGGCAAGTGTAATGATCGAAAAAGCCTACAAATCCATCCTTGATGCATTAGATGTTCTTTACATGTCTGCTGGATACACAGCTGAAAACACTCCGATATTATTCATGCCGACATTCATTTAATGATCTCATTTGCATTTTTACGCCTTGCCGTGTCATTTCCGGCTGCTGCTGTACGGTGTGTTGTTTTCAGGCATTGGGAGCCGATTTGCACATTGGCTTTAAACAGACCATCATCTTATAGTTGGCGATCTATAATTGTCCACAACTTATTGCTGTATTACACAATAAATTGCTTTACAATTATTCAAAAAAACTTCACCATATATAGATATAAATACCGGCACAAAACCGTGTCTTGAAGAGCAATCTACTGGTTGGGCAAATTGCACCTTTAAAATCAAAGGAGGCGGACAATGATTCATTCAGAGCAGTTCATGGACGACTATCTCAATCCAATAGATATTGTTGAAAACATTGCGGAATATCATGATTGGGACTTTGATCGAATTGGAGATGATCAGATTGCCATGGCCGTGCAGGGTCAATGGCGCACTTATTCCATAACGCTTGCCTGGTCGGACCATGACAAAACTTTGCGCCAGATATGCACTTTCGAAATGGAGCCGCCCGAGGAAAAGCTTCCAGTTCTCTATAAAATGCTGAATGAAATCAATGATCAGTGCTGGACAGGTGCCTTTAACTATTGGTCCGAGCAAAAACTCATGGTCTATCGATACGGTCTCATAACCGCGGGAACATTAGGTGCCAGCCCCGAGCAGGTTGACATGCTGATAACATCTGCCGTGGTTGTTTCCGAGCAGTATTATCCGGCTTTGCAACTGGCCATATGGGGAGATAGGAGTCCCAGGAGCGCAATTCAAATCGCCATTGGAGAAGCATACGGGTGCGCCTGAAATGGCGCTTTTCCAAAATTGGCCTTTTGACATGCCATTGTGAAATTCGCTTTTTCGCGGTACCAGATACGGGATTGTCGGTTGTGTTTTATCAAGGGGATTAAATGGGGTGCCTTAATGAAGCGTCCATAACCAGGTTGGCTCTGCTTGGTTGTGGTAAAATTGGTTCGGCTTTATTGCGGGGCTGGCTTGAAGGTGGAATGCGGCCTGAATGCGTAAATGTCCTGGAGCCGCAGCCGAGTGAATGGCTTCAATCAACCGGAGTAAAAATAAATTCAGAGCAAAAAATCTGCCCGGATGTGGTTGTAATTGCTGTCAAGCCCCAGTTGATGGATGAAGCATTGCCTTTAATTAGGCATTTTGGCGGCGGAGGCACGCTTTTTATCTCGGTAGCCGCCGGAACGCAAATTTCCGCATTTGAGAAAGCGTTTGGATTTGAGAGTCCTGTTATACGCGCAATGCCAAACACTCCGGCAGCCGTTAGGCATGCCATAACCGCAATTATTGGGAATAAGGTCGTAGGTAATTCACATTACGAGATGGCAAGAAGTTTGTTGGGTGCAGTTGGAAAGGTTGTGCGATTGGACCACGAGGATCAAATGGATGCCGTGACTGGATTGTCAGGATCCGGTCCCGCCTATGTATTTCACATGGTCGAATGTTTGGCAGCCGCTGGAGTGGAGCAGGGGTTGTCATCCGATCTCGCCATGCAACTTGCAAAAGCGACGGTGGCAGGAGCAGGGGCTTTGGTGGAATCATCAAGTGAAACACCTGCGGAGTTGCGGAGTAATGTAACCAGCAAAAATGGCACAACCGCCGCAGGGCTAGATGTGCTTATGAATAACAATGTCGGTATGCGGGAACTGATATCAAAGACTGTGGCGGCTGCATCGAATCGTTCAAAGGAATTGCGTTGTGGCCGATAAAATAAAATTTGAGGATTTTCTGAAGGTCGATATTCGGGTAGGGCGGATCACAAGAGCTGAAGCTTTCCCTGAGGCTAAAAAACCGGCAATCAAGCTCTGGATTGACTTCGGATCTAAAATGGGCGAGCGAAAGAGTTCAGCCCAAATCACGGAAAATTACAATCCCGGCGCACTTATTGGAAAACAGGTTCTGGCGGTAACAAACTTTCCGCCAAGACAGATTGGCCCCTTTATGTCCGAAGTGCTCACATTGGGTCTGTCGAACTCAAACGGCGAAGTTGTCCTTATCACTCCCGATTTTGAGGTTCCCGAAGGGGAAAAGCTGCATTGAAGCCTGAGGGACCGTTTGCCCATATAATTTGGTTGCAGCCATTCACACTGCATTTAAATCCTTAATGAGGCGGCGAATTCTGCATCTGTCATCGACTTGTGATCAAAATCCAGCTGCATCCGGATGGCATGGCGGGCATTTCTGTTGCGCTTTTTTTTCAACTGGAATCTCTTGCGAATAGGGACAACATTGTAGTGCGTTGCGTAATCATATTAGACATATCCAAGATGCGGGATCCAGTATCATAAAGCTCTCGCGCCTGCTTGTTTCTCTGGTTTTCCGCCGTCAATTTGCATCACGCTTTCAGCTTGGTGCCAACGTTTAATTTGACAACTGCCACGACGTTGGAATTCAGGTCTCGATCCAAATTGTGACAGGCCCGTCATTAACGAGTTCAACTTTCATGTTTGCACCAAAGATGCCTGTTTCTATGGGAATTCCACATGCAGCAAGCTTTTCGGAAAACAGACTGTACAATCTTTTCCCCTCTTCGTGGGAAGCCGCGCCGGAAAAACCGGGCCTGTTTCCGCGACCGGTATCCGCGGAAAGAGTGAACTGACTTACCACAAGTGCTTCACCTGAAATGTCAGTTACCGAACGGTTCATTTTTCCCTCCGCATCGCTGAAAATCCGTAGCTTGGAAACTTTATCCGCCAGTTTTTCGGCTTCAATGTCGCTGTCGCCTTGCATGGCGCATACAAGCACAAGAAGACCTGGGCCAATTTGCCCGGCAATCTTGCCATTCACCGTAACGGATGCGCGTGATACCCTCTGCAATAATGCGCGCATTAAAAATCCTCTCCATTTTTGATGAAGATCTCATGCTTGCACATTCGAAACACCTGTATGGCATATCGGACATGCCCTAATCAGGCTATAGCATGACAGAATGTGAACTTGCAGTTCATATTGACCAAAATTTCGGCTTGACCCGGGAAACACGCTTGGGCATCACCAAAACATGCTGATATTCAAGATATTTAGAGCCGAAGAATGGGAGGCGCTGTGCGTTTCAGGTTCTTTTGAGGGTTCTATGGTGGATCTAAGGTATGGCTATATTCACTTTTCAAATGCGGAGCAGTTAAGGAAGACCGCCTCAAAACATTTTTTTCGCGAAGACAATTTGATCCTGGCTGCAGTTGACCCGGATTCCCTTGGCGCCGATCTTAAATGGGAGCCTTCTCGCGCTGGCGGATTGTATCCGCATCTCTACGGGAATTTAAGTCTTGTTGATGTGGTATGGTTTTCTCCACTTCCCGTTGTCAATGGCGTTCACGGGTTTCCCGAATCCCTAAAGGATTATGTTGACCCAAACCGGAAGCAATTTAATGCGTTCAAGGCATTTGATCAGGGTTATCCAATTGACATGCTAAATCTTGTAAGATTTCGGGAAAAGGCAAAATATCCCATTGATCATGAACTTGCCGAGATGGATCTCAGCGGAGCCGATGCATATAAAATGTACAGCAGCGAAACAGCGCCGATTGTATTGCGACTGGGTGCTGAAACCGTCTGGTGGGGTTCGTTTGAATCCGTACTCATTGGTCCCGAATCTGAAACCTGGGATATCGCCTTTACAGTAAGATACCCATCGACTTGCGTTTTTTTGGAAATGGTAACCGATCTCGAGTATAGGCGGGCGGTAATACATCGACAGGCGGCGGTGGCCAATTCCCGGTTGATTCGCTGTCGATCAGTCGGGGAAAATAAGGCCTTCGGATGAAAATTATAGAAAGACTCGGGCTTTACGCGTTGCACAAGATGGATCCCGAACGCGCGCACAATATTTCCCTGTGTGCATTGCGGTCGGGTTTGGTTCCAATGTCGGGACAATATGCCTCTCGGCGTCTGCAATGTGAGATTGCGGGCTTGAGGTTGTCAAATCCCGTAGGCTTGGCCGCGGGATACGACAAGAATGCAGTTGCATTGCGTCAGCTTGCAAATGCCGGCTTTGGTTTTATCGAAGTGGGTGCAGTCACCCCTCGGGCGCAACCCGGCAATCCCCGCCCGCGTCTTTTTCGGTTGACGCAAGACCGAGCGGTAATCAATCGATTCGGATTCAACAATGATGGCATGGAAAAGGTATCCGAACATCTGCTGGCACGACCATCGAATGCGGTGATTGGGCTTAATCTTGGTGTGAACAAGTTCAGCCGCAACAAGGTTGATGATTTTACAAGAGTACTGCTGCATTGCGGTTCAGCAATAGATTTCGCGACAATAAACGTTTCCAGCCCAAATACCGCAAATTTGCGCGATTTGCAGGGAGTCGAGGCATTATCCGAACTTGTTCAGACAGTTGTTGAAGTACGTGACGAGTTGGAGGAAAAAATCCCCGTTTTTCTGAAGATTGCCCCAGATTTGAGCTTGGGAGAAATCGATGAAATCGCCAATGTGGCAGTCGCTTCAGGTATAGACGGCATTGTTGCCACAAATACAACAACATCCCGTGACAAACTTGTTAGTTCCTTGAGAAGCGAACCTGGCGGCCTTTCCGGTGAACCACTGTTTGAAAAATCCACCCGGATTATCGCTCACATGGCAAAAAAAACCAAGGGTCAAATTCCATTGATAGGAGTGGGCGGAATATCCTCGGCAGAAGATGCTTATGCAAAGATACTCGCTGGTGCCAGCGTGGTTCAGCTATATACCGCCCTGGTATATAAGGGCTTGTCACTTGTGGGGGATATCGTGCGCGGGCTTGATGCTTTGCTTCAAAAGGACGGATATGAGAACATATCGGATGCGGTGGGCAAAAAGGCTGATTCCTGGATATGAAACCGCGGTAAATTTTATTTTATTGGGTTAAGTCCTGAAATAACGCCGCGCAACTCATCTTGATGGTGGCATATTGGCAAATAAATGAGACCGTTTCGAACAACTAACCGCTGATTTTTCAATATCAGCTTGTGGGTATTTTCAATATAAGGAAGATTCCATCTTTTACGTACCTAATTTCGGTATTTCCAATAGCGGCGACATAACCTCCATCAAAAGGGTCGCCAACCTTAAGCCTTTCATACTTGCCGTTTGACTTGCGTATGAGTGCCTCTCTCTTTGATTGAGTTCCATAAATGCCAATTACGTTTTTTTTGCTTAATTTAATCGCGTTTTTTCTTGTGGCATGGTCTTGGACAGCTTCCGAACTTGGAAGGATGGAGGCAATGCGGTTTTTGCGGACAATCTGATGAAAGTTTCTCGGCCTTTGTTTCGGTTTGCGGGAAATTGCAACGGCCTGTTCGGTTGCAGAGGGATTTTGAACACTTTTCCCGGGAAGATTACGAACACTGGTGGGACGGATTTTCGGCCTTGTTGTCGCAGTCTTGTTTTCCGCCATGCCCTCACCATAACGCTGTTCGGCCAAATCCACTGGATGCAATGCTGATCTGTTGCTTAAATTTTGCGATCCGCCATTGCCGATAAGCCCATCTTTTGAAGAGTTCGCCGCAACACGAACAATCTTGTACCAATTCGCGTTTTCAGCTGAAATGACATTTCCGGGGATTCCGCGGTTTTTGGTCCAGTCAAAGGCGGCTGGAATACCGCCGGCTTTATGGAGAATGTATGAATCGACTTCATAAGTTGGCTGACCATCTAAAACAAAAGCGTTTTGAACAATCACTTCAGTGTCTAGGTCGGCATGGTAAATCTCGCCCAGCGCCGGAGAATATGGCATCATCTGCGAATTGGGAGGGAGATACCATACGCCCGTCGACGCATATTGCCTGTCCGCCTCGTTTTTTGAATTTAAGCTGTATTTCGCGGTTGCCGTTATTTTGTTGCTCCCATCTGACAGTATGGATTTCGCACCGGTATTGTCCGCATCTAGCTCGGATTTAATGCCTGTGAAGTCTTCGAGCTTATTATAGTTTGAAGCAGCCAGCGCATGTCCGCTTTTATCAAATAAACTGCCTGATAATCGAATAAAATCTGATTCTTTAATTATAAATACAAGTATAATCAATCCGATTATCAGCATGGCCATGAAAAAGGCGAAAGCGGCATCAATGGTGTAGGGGAATTTCTTTTTTTTGTCCGGTTTTCTGGCCCCAAAAACAGTCATTCTCTGAGTCTCGGATTTTGGTGTCGGAAGTCGTGGAGCGGTGTCCACAACCAGTGTCGGATGTGTGTTTTCAGTTGCCGACGCGGTGGGTTCATTATGAAAGACTTGTGAATCCCGGGAGTCATCCTTCAATGCAGGAGAGATGATTTCATCGGATTGACCATCCGTTTCATTCCTGTTTGTTGAAACAGACTGGCCGTAATGTTCCGAAACTGCGGGTTCGCCGAAATGTTCCGATGATTGCGGGTGCGTGGTCTCAACCGGAGTGGGGAGTGCATCGCTTTCGAAAAGTCGTTCCGGCTTGGGCATTTTCTTTGAACCGATAATCTTGATAATGGCGTTGTCTCTCTCGACAGTCGTCCCATTTTGCAAAATTGCATTTGCAGATGCCGTTTCACCAAACCAGGGTTCTCCCGCGAAATCCTCTTTGTTGGGGATGGCGACAAAGCACAAAGGCGCAAAACGGTGCTCTGAGGCAAACGCCTCAGCTTCTTCAAGAGTTTGGCGCGCTACAGCGGCAACATATATCTCTCCATTGTCATGTGCCCAGTCAAAAACAAGTTCATCAGTGTTATATGGCGTTGCATCCTCAAGATACCTGCATAGTTCGTCGGCAAGATTATCGGAGTTCAATTCGGTTGCGTTGAATTTCATATACCTGATCTGGTCATTCGGAATGACCAGCTTGCTGCTCATGCCATTGGGTGCGAGAGCCAAAGCCTTTGACCTGAGCACTGTGAGTTCACTTCCAAGATGCGGACTTTCCAGGTCTACATTGCCAACAAGATGCCAACCCCTTTCGGTACGATGCAAAAGGCCAATGCCTTCAAACGACATGGTCAGAGCAAAATTTGGCTTCATATAACTTCTCTGCAGGCAGTCATGCATTATCCAATGTATAAGGTTGCCATTTGAAGATTAAATTATACTGCAAAAAACCGATAATGGGAACAACAACCTTTAGCCGTTGCAATTCCGATTATACCATATGTTTAAAATTGTGGCGAAATAGGTTTTTGCTCCCATTTTTGGTAGTAATGCGATTTTTTCGCTTTTCCAGGTTGAATTGCAGCGAAGCCCTGCAAGGTCTAGGTCGCCGCTTTCTTTAATGCCTGGTCAAGGTCGGAAATAATATCATCTGGGTCCTCAATGCCGATGGATATTCGAACAACATCTGGAGCGGCTCCGGCGGCAACCTGTTGTTCCGGGCTTAATTGCCGATGCGTTGTTGATGCGGAATGAATGATTAAAGATCGGGTATCACCAAGATTTGCCACATGACTGAACAATTCCAGATTGTCGACAAGTTTGACACATGAGTCATAACCGCCTTTGAGGGTCGCCGTTAACAGTGCTCCTGCTCCCTTTGGGCATACAGTGCCGGCCCGGTGATTATATGGCGAGGATTTCAGACCGGCGTATGTTACGGCCTTTATCTGGGGATGGGATTCGAGCCATTCAGCAACCGCCATCGCGTTTTCCACATGTTTCTGCATCCTGAGCGAAAGCGTTTCAATACCAAGCAACGTATAATGTGCCGCCTGAGGATTAAGCGTCATGCCCAAATCTCGAAGACCCACGGCTATGCCATGAAAGATAAATGCCAAAGGTCCGAACGTCTCATGAAATTTCAACCCGTGATAGGCTGGTTCCGGTTTGGAAAGCGAGGGGAATTTATCTGAGGCGGACCAATCGAATTTGCCGGAGTCCACTACAACGCCTCCAGTCACGGTGCCGTTGCCGGTAAGGTATTTGGTCATTGAATGAACCACCAAGCTCGCACCATGCTCAAATGGACGACAAAGGTATGGTGTGGCCGATGTGTTGTCCACAATAAGTGGAATTTCGGCATTGTCGGCTATGTTGGCGACTGCGGGAAGATCGGTAATGTAACCTCCGGGATTGGCGATGGATTCGCAGAAAACGGCTCTGGTGTCCTTGTCAATTGCGGCTTTTATTGCCTCCAAATCGTCAAAGTCGATAAATTTGGCTGACCAGCCGAAACGGTTGAAGGTTCTGGAAAACTGAGTGACGGAACCTCCGTAAAGTCGCGTGGAAACCACTACGTTGCAGCCTGGGGTCATCAAAGGAAACAGCGCCATAATCTGAGCTGCATGTCCCGAAGAGCAGCAAACGGCTCCCACTCCCCCCTCAAGTGTGGCAATGCGCTCCTGAAGAACGGCAACAGTTGGATTGGTAAGACGCGAATAGATGTAACCCACTTCCTGAAGGTTGAAGAGCGCCGCTGCGTGTTCTGAATCTCTAAACACATAGGCTGTTGTCTGGTATATCGGTGTCTGACGTGCACCTGTGGCAGGGTCAGGACGTGAACCGGCATGAATTTGAAGAGTGTCAAAGCCAAATCGGTGTATGCGGTCATTCATAAGGTTAATCCTCCAGATATGCGGCAATTGAAGTATGTCATAAATGCTGCAAGCGCAACATTAAATCGGGATCATGCCACATTCAGTGGAAAACCGAATTCGGAATTGCTATTTTTCAGGTGCATGGTGGGCGACCTTGGAATCGAACCAAGCGTGCGTCTCCGCCAGGGAGTTACAGTCCCCTGCCACACCTTGCGGCCTGTCGCCCATCAGATGGTCTGTTTAAAAGCGCCATCCTGTTCAGTCAACACTTTTATGGCGCCAGATTTTGCGTTCCGTCTGCAATCCGGGAATAATTTGAAAACGGGTGTTTTTGTCTTGCCGATGCAATATGCATATAATGTAAATCAGTTGATGCACCATTTTCTCTGGGCAATGGATATGAACATGAGCGCAATGCGAAACAGGAATGGCAAACGTCTACATCGCAATGAGAAACCCGATAAAAGCAATGCTCCTCAGACTGTCTGGCTTTATGGCTTACACGCGGTCCGCGACGCGCTTGAAAATCCCATCAGAAAAAAACTTCGTCTTGTTGTGACCGCAAATGCCGCAAGAAAACTGGAAAGCGCGATAGCCGCCTCCGGCATTTCTCCCGAATTGGCAGATCCCCGCAAGTTTCCGGCGCCAATCGATCCTCAATCCGTTCATCAGGGTGCGGCCCTTGAAGCTGTTCCTCTGAATTGGGGCGGCATTGAAGAAAGATGCATGGCCGCGGTTTCATATCCGCCACGGGTGCTGATTCTCGATCAGGTGTCCGATCCGCATAATGTGGGTGCGATATTGCGTTCGGCTGAGGTTTTTGGCGCGTTGGCGGTTATTGGGCACCGGTATAATTCGGCACCTGAAACCGGTTCTCTTGCAAAGAGCGCCAGCGGTGCGCTGGAGCGACAGCCTTATATTCGGGTGCGCAACATTGCTGAAACAATTAAGGCATTGCAAAAAATGGGATATTTTGTGTTGGGACTCGATGGAAAGGCGGAACAAACCATATCACAGGTACTTGGCGACAAATTGGATAAACCTGTCGCTTTGGTACTTGGTTCGGAAGGAAGCGGCCTACGTCAAAAGACGAAGATTTTTTGCGATACGATTGTCCGGATTGACTCGCAAGGCAATTTTGGTTCGCTAAATGTATCAAATGCGGCTGCCGTTTCGCTATATGCATTAAGAAAGAGGAGCAACTTGCAAAATCATGATGTCGAGTGAATCTGTTGCCCTTTACGGGCATTTTTTTTGCAATTTTCCTGGGCCTTGGGGTCTCTCCGTGGTATAATGGGTCTGTCCAACAACAAAATACGCCAAAGGAGACCCCGCCATGCCCATTGCCAACACCATATCCGATGTCTGGTGCCGGT
>JAPOTF010000018.1 GCA_026709325.1 Roseovarius sp. | reverse complement strand
TGGCATAATGGCCGATTTCGACGGCAAAAGTCCACGAAAAAATGTTTTCGGCAATCAAGTTAAACCATTGCAAAACAGCGAAAAGAAATTCTGGCGGGAATTGCTGCGGGAAAACCGAATTTTTCTACGGTGCCGGCGCTTTTCCTGCCCACATGTCATTATACCCATTTGCCCCGCCGGAACTGGAACGTCTCGTGACAGTTATATTGGCCGCCTTCAGTAGGCACACGCCATATTCCAAAACGGCCGAAGCACCCTGACTTGACCCGTCATCGAGAAAGGCGGACACCGGACTTGCAATGCTTCCGCAAAGAAGGATTTTCCCGAATATAGCCAAAAATGCCTGCTGCGCGCAGATGACTGTCAAAGCGGGAAATCACAATGGCGCGAGTATGCCGCCATTCGCGGGCAAGACGACTGAACCACGAAGCGCCGGGGCCATAAGACGTGGCTTTTCATCCACGATAATCGCTGAACAAGATGGTCGGGCAGGGGCTGCACGTGATTCATGTCATATCTCGCGGCAACCGGTTTGTCTAACATGGAATTGGCACCATCAAGTATCCCTGTATTGGTTTTAGTGGTTTCGGCATTAACTGCGGTCAAATCGGGAATGGCCGGCAATCACGAAAAAATGACAATTGACATAAACTGCAAAATTGCTTGCAATATGAAAGCGTGCAGGTCTTAATGTTGTTGCACCCTAAAGGAACAGCGCGAACATCAAAGAGATAAACGCTTCAACACGATCATTTGCGCTTTCGAAAAAACGGCATGGATCGGGTAACCGGAACTAAAAATGAGTCTGCTTGAAATACAGGGCATTACAAAGCACTTTGGCGCCATTCACGCGCTTGATGGCGTCGACTTGAAAATTGACGCGGGTGAATCCGTGGGCCTGATGGGCGACAACGGGGCCGGCAAGTCCACGCTTATGAAAATAATAGCCGGAAACTATCCGCCCACGCGCGGAAAAATTTTAATCGATGGGCGGGAAACCCGCTTCAGCGAACCGGTTCACGCGCGCGAGGCGGGAATTGAAATTGTCTACCAGGATCTCGCTCTTTGCGACAATCTCACCGCGGCGGCGAACGTTTTTCTTGGACGGGAAAGGAAAAGGCGCTTCGGTCCCGTTTCCTATCTTGATCACAAAACCATGTTCAATCGCGCCGCCGAGCTCTTTGCCGAACTGAAATCGGAAACCCGCCCGCGCGATCTGGTTGTGCAGATGTCCGGCGGACAAAGGCAGGCTGTTGCAATAGCGCGCACGCGTCTTTCCGACCCAAAGCTTGTCTTGATGGATGAACCCACGGCCGCCATCTCCGTTCGGCAGGTTGCGGAGGTGCTGGCATTGATACATCGATTGAAGGACACGGGGCACGCGGTGATTCTCGTCAGTCACAGAATGCCCGACGTGTTTGAGGTTTGCGACAGGGTCGCCGTGCTGCGCAGAGGCGTCAAAGTCGCCGACAGGAACATCAAGGACAGCAGCCCGGAGGAAATCACCGGCCTGATAACGGGAGCTATAAAATCAGCATGAATGACAAGGAGCGTTCTTCACACGCCGAAATAGATGAAAGCATCTCAAGCCGTCAGGAGGTGACGGGGTTTGCGGCCATCATGCGCACGCAGCCATTCTGGGTGTTCATGGCGATTATCATACTCGGCATCGTGATGAGTTTCGTATCGGACGTGTTCTTCACCGAACGCAATCTCTTCAACATTACGCGCAACTTCGCTTTCTTCGGCATAATGGCGCTTGGCATGTCGGCAGTTATCTGCACGGCGGGCATAGACCTGAGCGTGGGATCTCTTTTGGCTCTCAGCGGAATTGTTCTCGGTCTTGTGATGCAGGCCGGCTATGGCATTGGATTGGGATTTGTCGCCTGCATGCTCACGGCCGGTGCGGTGGGTTTTGTCAACGGCGTTCTTATAGCATATTTGAGGCTGGCGCCATTTGTGGTGACGCTGGGCATGCTCGCAATCGCGCGCTCGCTTGCGATGGTGGTGTCGAACAACAAGATGATCTACGATTTCGGGCCTGATCAGGATCTGTTTGAATGGATCGGTGGAGAAAGCGTCCTTGGCGTGCCAAACGTCGTTTGGGTTCTGATGGTCATGACTCTTCTGTTCTGGTGGATTTGGCGGTATTCAACCTGGGGGAGATGGGTGCTTGCAATAGGCGGCAATGCCGAGGCGGCGAAACTGTCCGGCATACCGGTCGAAAGAGTCATGGTCTCCGTCTACATGGTATGTTCGCTGTGCACCGGAATCGCCGCTTTCATGTTCGTCGGCTACACCGGATCAGTCACAAACGGCATAGGCGTCGCCCAGGAACTCAATGTAATCGCGGCGTCGGTCATTGGAGGCGCAAACCTCATGGGCGGCGTGGTTTATGCCGTTGGGGCTCCCATTGGGGCGGCTCTTATGGAATTGATACGAAATTCGCTCTTGCTGGCGGGCATCGACAGCTTGTGGCAGCAGTTTTTCGTTGGTCTGTTTCTCATTGTGGCTGTGCTGCTGGAACAGATCAGAAATCGTGGCGGCAAATGATTTGACGCCACCCAACATGTCCAACTAGGAGGACTTTGCATGAGAAAACTTCTCGCAACCGCATTTAGCGTGGCTGCGCTGCTGCCGGCGGCCGCCATGGCTGAATACACATTCGCACTTGTGCCCAAGGCGATGAACAACCCGTTTTTCGACCTCGCAAGAGACGGATGCCACAAGGCGCAGGAAGAACTCGCCGACGTAACCTGCGAGTATATCGGCCCTGGCGAACATACCGAACTGGAGCAAATCCAGATTGTTCAGGACCTGATCACCAAGGGAGTCGACGGAATCGCGGTGGCGCCTTCAAACGCGCCCGCAATGGCCAAAGTGCTCAAAGACGCCACTGAAGCGGGAATTCCGGTTATGACCTGGGACTCCGACCTTCTTGATGAAGACAAGGCACTGCGCGCAACATATGTTGGTACAAACAACTACAATATCGGCGTAAATCTGGCCAAACTGGTCATGGCGCGTCATCCGGGTGGAGGCACCATCTGCCTGCAGACCGGTGGCGCCGCGGCGGCCAACCACAACGAGCGTCTGCTCGGCGCGCGGGAAACGCTTGCCGGAGCCGAACTTGGCGATCCTCCGGGACGCGCCCTTGACGGCGACAACGGTTGGACCGAGATTTCCGGTTGCCCTCTTGTCACCAATGACGATGGCAATGTCGCGGTTCAGGGAATGACGGACATCCTCGCGGCCAATCCCGATCTGACGGCATTCCTTTCCACAGGCGCGTTTACCCAGTGGTTTGACAACGCGTATCGCAACGCGGCCGAACCCTACAAGGACAAGATGGCGTCCGGCGCACTTACGATCGTGGTTGCCGATACGCTTCCAATGCAGCTCGAGCAAACCAGAGACGGTCTCGGAAACGGCCTGGTGGGGCAGCGTCCGTACGAAATGGGCTACATGTCCATGTACATCCTAAAGGATATAGTCGAAGGCAAATCGGTTGACGATCCGATATTCACGGGTCTTGACGTTTGCGACAACGACAACATCGACACCTGCGTCCAGTAGAGAGCGGCACATTGGCGGCGCGGCAATCCGTGCCGCCTTTTACAGATTTTCGACTTTTTCAACCTGGAGACTTCCATGTCCGCATTCGCGATTTATCCGAGCCTAAAAGACAAAACTGTATTGGTAACGGGCGGTGGCTCCGGCATTGGCGCCGAAATTGTCAAGGCCTTTGCGGCGCAGGGGGCAAAAACGGGATTTCTGGACTTCAACGTTGACGCAAGCGAGAGCCTCGCCGGAGAGACCGATGGCGTTGTTGATTTTGAGATATGCGATTTGCGCGACATCCACGCCTTGCGGGAGGGAGTTGCCAGTCTCAAGTCCAGACTTGGACCGGCGTCCGTGCTTGTAAACAACGCCGCGCGCGACGACCGTCACGACTGGAGGGACGTTACGGTTGAGTACTGGGACGAGCGGCAGGCGACGAACATCCGTCACATGTTTTTCGCCATTCAGGCGACCGCTCCCGACATGATCGCAAACGGGGGCGGCTCAATCATTAACATGGGATCAAATTCCTGGTGGGAGGCCGGAGGCGATTTCCCCGCATATGCGACCGCAAAATCGGCGGTGCACGGACTGACCCGAACAATGGCGCGGGATCTTGGCGACCATCGCATCCGAGTCAACACCGTCGTTCCCGGCTGGGTCATGACCGAACGGCAGAAATCGCTCTGGGTTACGCCGGAGTCAATTGAAAGGCACAGAGACCGGCAATGCCTGCCGGACCTCGTCAAACCCGTGTATCTGGCGCGCATGGTTCTTTTTCTCGCTTCCGATGATGCCGCAATGTGCACGGCCAGCAACTACATGGTTGAAGCGGGATCAATTTGAGAATTGACATGGAACTCAATAACATCGGCGGCACGGGTTTGCGGGTTACGCCGCTTTCCTTTGGAACTTCCGCGATGGGCGACATGCCCGACACCTACGGCTATCCGGTTGACGAGGAACAGGCGGCGAAAACCCTTGGTGCCATATTTGAAGGGCCGGTAAATTTTCTGGACACTTCGAACAACTACGGTTTCGGTCGCAGCGAGGAGCGAATTGGCGCCGCCATTCGCGCCCATGGCGGACTTCCGGAAGGATTTGTCCTTGCAACGAAGCTTGATCGCGACATGGAAACAGGCCGTTTTGATGCGGCGCGAGTCCGCCAGTCGCTTGAGGAGAGCCTCGGGCGGCTTGGCCTCGACCGTATACATCTTCTGCATTTGCACGATCCGGAGCATTCGCGCGATCTTGGGGAGATAACATGCCGCGGCGGGGCGCTGGAAGAACTGTTCAAGTTAAGGGAGGAAGGTCTTGCACAGGCCGTCGGTCTTGCAATGGGACGCATAGACATGCAGTTTCCCTTGCTTCGGGAATGGCCGTTTGACGCTTTGATAAATCACAACAGATACACCCTGCTCAACCGGTCGGCGAATCAAATGTTCGATTTCGCCTGCGAGCGGGGCATGGCGATACTTAACGCCGCCCCGTATGCGGGCGGAATACTTGCCAAGGGCAGCGCGAACATGCGGCGCGTGACCTATCAGGACGCCACCGATGAAATTCTCTCGCATGTTGGCCGGATCGAAGCCGTCTGCGCGAGACATGGCGTGGCAACAGGCGAAGTCGCATTGCAGTTTTCCATGCGCGATCACAGAATAGCATCCACAATTGTGGGCGTTTCAAAGCCCTCGAGAGTTGCCGAAGCCGTAAAATGGGCGAAGCGCGACATTTCCCCGGAACTGTGGGATGAAATCCTTTCACTGGACTATTCTGAAGAGGATCCCGAAGCCAACCGAAAATACAGACCGGGATAAATGCCGGACGGTTCCCATGACGGGACGTCAAACCGTCATACGGCCTCTGGAGTCACCCAAACGGGGTTTTCGCCTTCCGAACTTTCCACCACGGCCTCCACGAAAGCCACGCCCTTAAGCCCGTCATAAGCTGTTGGCAGATTTTGGCCGACGACCCCGGGTTCGCGCCCCTCGAATTTCGCGCGTATCGCTTCGGCAAAGCCGAGATAGAGATTTGCGAATGCCAGAACATAGCCCTCCGGATGCCCCGGGGGCGTGCGTCCCCGAACCTTTGCATCCTCTGAAAGCTCCTCCGTGCCTCGCTTGATTGCCTGTACGCGTCCGTTCAACTCGGAGTAAATCAGTTCGTTCGGATGTTCCTGATGCCATTGAAAGGAACCTTTTTCTCCAAACACCCGCAAGCGAACGCCATTTGACAGGCCGATGGCGACCTGGCTCGACCACAGCAATCCCCTTGCGCCCCCCTCGTAGCGCATCATCACATGCGCGTTGTCGTCAAGGACTCTTCCATTAACGAATTTTGCAAGATCGGCGGTCAGTTTTTCAAGCTTCAGCCCTGTCACCATGCCGGCAAGATGGTATGCGTGGGTGCCAATGTCCCCGATCGAGCCGCCGCGGCCATTTTGGACCGGGTCGGTTCGCCAGGCCGCCTGCGCATTGCCGCGCCTTTCGATGTCGGTTGCCATCCACTCAAGCGGGTATTCCACCTGAACCGTACGTATTTTCCCGATCTCGCCTCTTGCCACGCGAACTCTGGCTTCATGAATCATTGGATAACCCGAGTATGTATAGGCTACGCCAAAGAAAACCCCGCTTTCCCTAACCAGTTTCTCAAGTTTCACGGCATCTTGCAAAGTCGCCGTCAGGGGCTTTTCGCAAATCACGTTGAAGCCGGCATTTACCAGATCTCTGGCCATCGGATAATGGGTATGGTTCGGCGTGCATATGGCGACCGCATCCACCCGGTCGTCCCTTTCCCTTTCCCGCTCGAGCAGTTCCTTGCAGGTGCCGTATGCGCGGTCGGGCGCAATTCCCTCCGCGAGCGCAAATGCGCGCCCCCGATCAGGGCTGACGTCAAAGGCCCCCGCGACAATCTCCCACTGGCCATCCAGACGACAGGCAAGTCGATGCGTGCTGCCAATGTAGGCGCCTTGCCCGCCGCCAATCATTCCCAGCCGCAGTTTTCGAGTTCCGGTCATTTCGTTTCCAGTCCGAGCATCTTCCTGTTTTCGGCGCGATCTCCTTTCGACTTCACGAAATCGTCGAATGCCTTGTCGCCGACGCGAACGATGTGATCTCTGATAAACGCGGCGCCTTCCCGCGCGCCGTCCTCAAAGTTTTTAATGAAGCATTCCCATTCGAGAATTGCCCAGCCGCTGAAGCCATAGGTCGAGAGCCTGGTAAAGACGGCTCCAAAATCAATCTGGCCGTCTCCGGGGCTGCGAAAGCGCCCTGCGCGGCGCGACCAGGGCTGAAAACCTCCATAGGCTCCCGATTTGCCGTTAGGCCTAAATTCAGCGTCCTTCACGTGAAACGAGCGAATGCGATCATGGTAGTGATCTATGAAGGCCAGATAATCCAGCGCCTGCAGAACGAAATGGCTGGGATCGTACATGATGTTCGCCCTTGGGTGATTCCCGGCTTTTTCCAGAAAGACCTCCCAGCTGTGGCCGTCATGCAAATCCTCGCATGGATGGATTTCAAAGCATACATCCGCGCCCTGACTGTCGAAATAGTCGAGAAGAGGCCTCCATCGCGCCGCAAGTTCGGAAAACCCCTCGTTAATCAGGCCTTCCGGCCATTGGGGAAACGGATAGATGTATGGCCACAGCAAGGAGCCGGAAAAAGTTGTATGCGACGTCAGTTCAAGACGCCTGGAGGCCCGCGCCGCCAAACGCAGCCGCTCTTCCGCCCAGGCTCGTCTGGCGTCCGGATTTCCGCGCACCGCCTCCGGCGCAAAACCGTCGAACGACATGTCGTGCGCCGGATGCACCGCCACAAGCTGGCCAATGACATGCGACGCGAGCTCGGCCGCAACCAGTCCGTGATCCGAAAGAAGTCCCATGATCTCGTCGCAGTAAATGTCGCTTTCAGCTGCCAGTTCCAGATTTATCAGCCTCTCGTCCCATGAAGGTATCTGCACGGCCCTGAATCCCTTGTCCGCGCACCATTTGGCAAGGCCCTCGAGAGTGTTGAAGGGAGGCTTGTCGTCTGCAAACTGGGCCAGATAGACAGCGGGCCCCTTGATGGTCGCCATCTCGCTCATGTCGAAAGCGGCTCCGCGGGAACGGGGGCGTCGTCATAACCGCCCCGCACGGACTGGTCAAAATCCACGACGGCGCCCGTCATCATGCCGCTATCGGAAGATGACATCCACAGAATTGCCCGCGCCACCTCCGTCGGATCCAGAATGCGCCCGAACGGTTTTCCCGCCGCCGCTCTGTCAATGTAGTCGGTATCACCGGTTTCCAATGCGATCAGCTTTCTCTCATGGTCGGAATTCATCCAGCCGATAGCCAGATGGTTGACATGGATTCCGTTTCTCATCAACGCAAACCCGGCATGCCTTGTAAGCGTCGCAAGCGCCCCCTTTGATGTGCTGTATGGCGCCAGAAATGGCTGACCGGCATTCTCTGACATGGAACCTATATTTACGATTCTGCCTTCAGTTCCCTCCCGAATCATTACCTTGGCGGAATCCTGAATTAAAAAGAATGGCGCGCGGGTGTTCACCGCGATCATGCGATCAAAAAGCTCCGGCGTTGTGTTCAGAATGTTTCCACGGTCGGTGAGACCGGCGGCGTTTACGAGTATGTCGACGCGACCAAATGCGGCGTCTGCCTCGGGAATTATGCGCGAGACATCGTCCATAATGCCAAGGTCGGCCTCAACCATGCGCGCATCCGTGTTGAATTGACCGGAGATTTCCCTTGCAAGGGCCTCGCCTTTGCGCGCCTGGCGCCCAACGATGGCGATTCCCGCCGCTCCCGCCTTCGCAAACAGTCGCGCGGTTGCCGCCCCCAGCCCTTGCGTGCCGCCTGTCACGACGGCGATTTTCCCGTCTATCCTGTTCATTTCTCCACCTCGTATCCCGCGGCCTCAAGCGCGCGCGCCATCTCCTTGCGGCCCTTTACCGCCATTGCAAGTGGAGGGTTCGCAACCGGATCCTGTTCCGCCTCCATTACAAACCATCCTTCATAGCCCTTGCCGGACAGGGCCCGCGTCAACGCACCAAAATCAAGAGATCCGTCTCCGGGCACGGTAAACGCCCCCTTCACCACGGCGTCAAGGAAACTTTCGGTCGATCTGTCCAGTCCGTCCACGACAGGCTGCCTGACATCCTTTGCGTGCACATGGGTCATTCGCCCGTGATGGTTCTCAATCACCCTGAAGTTGTCCCCGCCGGCAAACGCCATGTGGCCCGTGTCAAACAGCAGCGGAACCGAAGAATGCCGCATAAGGGAATCAAGCTCTTCCTCGGTTTCCACAACGGCTCCCATGTGGTGGTGATAGGAAAGAGGCATTCCCTCTTTCGCGCACCAGTCGCTGAAATCCGAAACCTTTCTGCCGTAAACCTCCATCTCGCGCTCCGTGATTTTCGGTTTCCGGTTGAGCGGCACATGCCTTTCCCCCTGCACCGACCGGGCCGTCTCGCCGTATGCGATGCAGGGAGCCCCGGCCTCCCTGAAGAATTGGTGCTGCCTTGCAACGCGTTCCTTTTCCACCTCGACATCGCCTTCGAGGAGCCTTCCCGAAAACCACCCGCCGCACACGCAAACGCCATGCCTTTCCATAAGCGGTCCCAGTTCCTTCATGGACAAGGGAAACCTCTGTCCCGTCTCCATGCCGGCCATGCCCGCCTCGGCAGCCTGTCCAAGGCATTCATCGAGGCTCACGTCATCGCTGAATCCCTCCAGATCGTCATTCCACCATGCGATCGGGGAAATGCCCAATCTGGCCTTCAGCATTTTCAAACCCCCCGCCGCTGCATCTTTCGGAACTCCTCCTGAGCGGATCTCGCGGCCCTCACCGTGTCGCGTTCGGACACCTCGGGGACGCCAACATACCAGTCCGCCCCGCCCGGCGTCCACGCATGGGCGTCCGATTCGATTGAAAGAACCGTTGTCCGGTCGCTGTCCCGCGCCCATTCAATTGCGGCTTCAAGGTCGGCAAGGCTTTCGCATCGGCGGGCATGGGCGCCCATGGCCTCGGCATGCCCCGCAAAATCCACATGTGGCGGATTTTGCGGGTTTCCGATGCGCGCGTCCTTAAAGAGGTTGTTGAATCCCGGCACGCCCATTCCCGTCTGAAGGCGGTCGATGACCGCGAATCCCCCGTTGTCGCAGACGATCACAATCATTTTGTGGCCTGTCAGAACCGAAGAGTAAATGTCGGAATTCATCATCAGATATGATCCGTCGCCCACCATGACAATCGGAATGCCACCGTCCTCCTTTGCCATTGCGTGGCCCCACCCCCCGGCTATTTCGTAGCCCATGCAGGAATATCCAAACTCGCAATCGAATGTGTTTGGGGCCTTGACCCGCCAGTTTTTGATTGTTTCGCCCGGAAGGCCTCCAGCGGCGGCAACCATTGTGTCCTCGGGTCTGGCCATTTTGTTCGCAACCGCCACTATCTGCGCATAGGTCGGGCGCTCGGCGTTTGTTGGCGCCTGCCCCTGGTCTATCGCCAGATTCCACTCGGCATAGAGTTTTTTTGCCTTGCTCATGCGGGCGGGATCGCATGCCCATTCGCCCATAGCCGCGTCAAGCTCCTCAATGCATGCCAGCGCGTCGCCGACCACAGGGACGGCAAAATGCTTGTGCGCGTCGAAACGGGCGGCGTTTATGTTAACGAATTTGGCGTCTTCCGCGAAAGTCGTCCAGGAACCGGTTGTGAAGTCCTGCAGCCTGGTGCCGACCGCGAGAACGACATCCGCCGTTTCGGCCAGTTCCCTGGCGGCGTCGGTGCCTTCAATTCCCATCGGACCCACATATGCCGGGTGATTGTGCACAACCGCCCCCTTGCCCGCTATGGTTTCCGCCATCGGAGCGCCGCGGTTTTCGGCGAATTTCGCCAGAGCGTCTCCGGCACCGGAATATCGGACGCCGCCACCGGAAATGATTAGAGGTCTCTCCGAGGATTTCAGCGTATCGACGGCCGCGGCAATCTGGTCGGCCGAAGGGCGCGGGCGGGGAATGGTCCAGACTCTCTCCCTGAAAAACTCCTCGGGATAGTCGTATGCGACTTCCTGAATGTCCTGCGGAATACCGATGAAGGCCGGACCGCATTCGGCCGGGTCGAGCATCGTGGAAACGGCCTGGGGGAGAGAACTCAAAATCTGGGCGGGATGGCTGATTCTGTCCCAAAAACGCGATACCGCGCGAAAACTGTCGTTTACCGTTGTGGAGGGGCAGCCGAAATGCTCCACCTGCTGAAGCACCGGATCTGGGAGACGGTTTGAGAATGTGTCGCCGCACAGAAAAAGCACCGGCAGGCGGTTGGAATGCGCGACCGCCGCCGCCGTAACCATGTTTGTCGCGCCAGGCCCGATGGAACTGGTTGCAATCATGATGCGGCGGCGCAGCTTTGCCTTTCCGTAGGCGATTGCCGCGAGCGCCATCGACTGCTCGTTCTGGCCTCTCCATGTGGGCAGCCGATCCTGCACCTGCTCCAGTGCCTCCGACAGGCAGGTCACGTTGCCATGGCCGAATATTGCGAACGCGCCCGCAAAGAGACGCATCCGTTCCCCGTCGACCACCGTGTGCTGGTTGACAAGAAACCGCACAATTGCCTGAGCCATTGTAAGCCGCACAGTTTTTCCCCGCATGTCGCCTTCTCCCCAATTTGGATTGCGCCTCCCTGTAAATATATATTGACATTGAGAGGGCGTCGCAACAAACATTGCGCTGCAATTGCAGAGGAAAATCAAATGATCAAAATAGCCGTTCTTGGCTGCGGTCGAATAGGCCGCATGCATGCCGAGAACATCCACCATCATCCCCGCGCGACTCTGTCCGGAGTTTACGACATAAACCGCGGCGCGTCAAAAGAGGTCGCGGATGAACTTGGGGTGGCGGAATACGAAAAAGCCGAGGATGTATTCCAGTCGGAGGATGTCGACGCCGTGCTGATCGCATCGTCAACGCCGACTCACGCCGACTTTATCGAGCGCGCCGTAAAGGCCCGCAAGCCCGTGCTCTGCGAAAAGCCAATAGATCTCTCGCTTGATCGCGCAAGGGTGTGCGCAGATGCGATAAGGGGCACGGACGTGCCGATAATGATCGGGTTTGCGAGGCGCTTCGACAAGGGGCATGCCGCCGTGCGGAACGCCATTGAAAGCGGCGAGATTGGCGAAGTTCACCAGGTCGTCATCACCTCCCGCGACCCGGATATCGCACCCGATTCGTACCTGCGCGAATCCGGCGGGATATTTCGGGACATGTCGATACACGACTTCGACCTTGCGAGATACATCATGGGCGAGGAGTTTGAAACCGTTTCAGCCGCGGGCGCGCGCTTTGTGTCGCCCAGGCTAATGGAGGAGTGCGGCGACTATGACACCGTGACGGCAACAATGACAACCGGATCCGGCCGGCAATGCGTCATATTGAACTCTCGACGCGCCGTATACGGGTATGATCAGAGGGTTGAGGCGTTTGGAAGCGCCGGAATGGCCGTGTCGGAAAACAGAACCGAACACAACGCCCGCATATATGCCAGCAACTACACCGGCAAGGCGGCGCCTCTGCTCAACTTCTTCATTGAGCGCTACAGTCAGGCGTTCATTTCGGAAATCAGCGCGTTTGTCGATTCGGTCGCCTATGGAACGCGGCCTCCGGTGGGCCTCGAGGATGGCGTCGAAGCAATATTGCTGGCCGAGGCTGCAATGCTGTCGGTTCGAGAGGGCCGGTTGGTGCATAAAGGGGAACTGGGATGACCATTTACGAAAAATATGGACTGTTCATAGACGGGAAATGGACTGCCGGTTCCGAGGAGATCGAGGTGCGCTCGCCGACAACCGAACGGAAGCTGGGCGTTTCATCCGCGGCGTCGAGGAAGGACACCCGGACCGCCATTGACGCCGCGGAACGGGCCCTGTCTCCGCTGCGAAAAATGGGCGGATTTGCCCGTGCGGACGCGATGCATCGCATTGCCGATTTGATTCAGGCGCATGCCGAGGAGGCGGCGCGGATCATTTCAGCGGAGACCGGGAAGCCCCTGGCCCAGTCGCGGCGCGAATGGGGACTGGCCTGCGACCAGTTTCGCTGGTATGCGGAGGAAGCGCGACGCATATACGGAAGAACGGTGGAAAGCCGCGTGCCAGGCGGAAAATACGAGATCGCCAAAGAGCCGGTTGGCATCGTGGGCGCGTTTACCGCATGGAATTTCCCCGCGGTTCTCGCGGCAAGAAAGATCGCGCCGGCCATGGCCGCCGGATGCCCGGTCATATTGCGTCCGTCTTCACAAACGCCCGGGTCCGTGATGATCCTTGCGGACTGCATCCGCGCCGCGGAACTGCCTCGAGGGTCCGTGGGACTTGTTGTCGGCAAGACGGACGAAACCTACGGTCCCCTGATGGCTGATGCTCGCGTGCGCAAGGTTTCCCTTACCGGTTCGACGCGCGTGGGACAAAAAATGCTGCGCGATGCCGCGCAAACGGTCAAGAAGGTCTCGATGGAACTGGGCGGCAATGCCCCTTTCATAATATACGAAGATGCCGACCTGGAACTCGCGCTTGACATGGCGGTCCCGGCAAAATTTGCAAATTGCGGCCAGGTCTGCGTCTCCCCGGACCGGTTTTTCATCCATGAAAGCCGCCATGACGCGTTTGTGGAGGGATTTGTCGACAGGGCCTCGCGGATAACCCTGGGAGACGGTTTGGACGAGACGACGATGATGGGGCCGCTCATCAGTTCCAGCCGTCTGGAGGAGATTGACGGCGTTATCAGAGAGGCGGTTTTTGATGGTGCTTCAATCGCGTTTGGTGGAAAGCGCGCGGCGGGATTCAACGAGGGTCATTTCTATGAACCCACGGTTCTCACCGACGTCAAGGATGAGATGAGGGTTTTCGCGGAGGAGAATTTCGGCCCTGTCGCGGCGATTTCCCCGTTTCGCGAGGAAGATGAGGTGATTTCACGGGCAAACGCCACAGAGATGGGCCTGGCCGCCTATGCGTTTACCAAGTCCCCGACTTGCGCCGGCCGCGCGATCTCCGCGCTCAAATCGGGAATGGTGGGCATCAACACATGTGCCCTTGCGGCATCTGAGGCACCTTTTGGCGGCACTGGTTTCTCGGGCCTTGGACGCGAGGGCGGTCCCGAGGGCATAGAGGGCCATCTGGAGACCAAACTGGCCCATATAGCATTCTAGGGAGAAATCCGCATGATCGAAAACAAGGTAAGAACGCTGTGGAATCAGGGCAAGCCGGTACTCAACGGCTGGCTTTCAATTGGAAATTCCTTCGTCGCCGAAATCATGGCCGCACAGGGGTATGACTCCATAACCGTCGACATTCAGCATGGCGCGCTGGACTACAATGGCGCTCTTCCGATGATTCAGGCCATGCGCGCCTCGAATGTCGCCATTGGCGCCCGCGTTCCCTGGCTTGATCCGGCCATGATCATGAAGGTTCTGGACGCGGGGGCCCTGACCGTCATCTGCCCCATGGTCAACAGCGGAGAGCAGGCTGCGGAATTTGCGAGTTACGTCAGATACCCGCCCGGAGGCCAGAGAAGCTTTGGCCCCACCCGCGCGGCATATGCCCAGGGGGCGAACATCGCCGGAGAGGCCAATGGGCAGGTCGTGGCGCTTGCCATGATCGAAACCGCCACAGCGCTTCGCAATGTCGAGGATATAACTGAAACCCCGGGCGTTGACGGCGTCTATATTGGCCCGTCCGACCTCGCGCTGTCCATCGGCAATGGGAAGATCTCTCCCGGATTCGACTGGAACGATCCCGTTATGGTTGAACCCATCAAGCATATCCTGAAGGCGGCCAAGAAGGCCGGGAAGCGCGCCGCACTGCATTGCGGGACACCTGAATATGCGGCCCGGGCAATCGGCTGGGGATTCGACATGTGTACGGTATCCGGCGATTCCCGCCTGCTTCAGGCGGCGGCATCGGACAGCGTTGCAAGGTTCAGAGAACTCACGGAGAACAATGCGGGCGCCACCGATGAGAACCGGGGCGGATACTGATGCCGCATGTCCCGTCGCTGGCAAAACCCGCTCTTCGGGGAGGAGCCTGCCGGATTCCGCCGAAAACCCGACGGTTCGACACATCGAGGAGATTACCGAGGCAGGCATTGAAACCGCGGATGCGTTGCCGATTGGAAAGAAGAGATTGACCGAAGCCGGCATTGCAAGGGAAAATTGGCTTTGAATTATCTCAAGGCACGGTGCCGGATACCATTCAATCGATGTTGCCGCATTCAATTCGCGCGGCATTGCGCTTGCGGTTTTTCTGGAACGTGAACTCCGTTTCCATGGCCGGGCCATGCCGAGATGATGATGCTCGCCCGCGCCAAATGCGCGCCAAACGATTCATCCATTCGCGACGGAAACTGGAACTGACGCGCGAATACGTCCTCGCGGGAACTGTTTGAAGAAAATCTGTTTCAGATCGACTATGGTCGCATTGGTCGGCGGTCTCCAGGGCGGGATTGCCGTGGCCGCCGCAGCCTTGGCCGGCATTCCATGTTCGCGCACTTCCGTTATCGGCGCTGCCGAATTCGAAGCGATGAAACGGGGCGGCATCATTGCCGGCAACTGGCGGTCGGCGGCATTTTGCAATATTTATTGCGGCGAGATGCGATTCCTGCAATCATGACGGAAATGGAGATACATGCAAATGCCACCGGAAGCACCTCCCGAAAACTACGAGGATCTGATCAGGCTCATCCATGAGAGGCATGACGGAATGTCAAAGTCCTATCAGAGCATCGGCGAGTACCTCACCCAGAACCCCAATGACGTTGCGGTTTTGCCAGTAAGCGCGATTGCCTCAAGCTGCGGCATTCACGCATCGAGCTTTGTCCGCTTTGCGCAATCGATCGGCTACACTGGCTTTAAGGATCTGCAGGCGCTTTTTCAGCGCCGCCTGTTGACGACCGCTCCCGGCTTTGAAGCGCGCAAAGACGCTCTCAGAAGCGAATTGTCCATTCGCGGCGAAAACTCCGATTCCGGTTTTTTGAGCGAACTTGTTGTTCGCGATATCGCCTCTTTGCAGGATCTTCTAGAGTCGGCCGACTCCGACGACATTATGAAAGCCGGGAAGATGATTGCAAAGGCGGGCACCATATATCTGGCGGGCCAGTTGAGATCGGAGCCAATTGCAAACCTGCTGCGCTACATACTGACCATGCTCGGCAAGCGGACGGTTCTTTTGGACGCAAGCGGCGGTCTGGCCACCCACATGGCCAGAACCATGGAAGAGGGCGATGTTCTGATTGCGGTTTCATTTCGGTTTTACGCCAACGAGGTTGTAAACATTGTCGAGCACGCCAGCAAATCCGGGATGGGCACCATAGCCATTACCGACAGTACGCTGTCGCCCCTGAAGAAGCCGGCATCCATTTTGTTTTCGGTTCCAGAGCACGGATATACATTTTCGCGATCGCTGGCAGCCCCCATATGTCTTGCCCAGGCGCTTATGATGACGGTTGCAAGCCTCGTTCAGAGCAACCCTGAAGATCCGCGCATACCCACGGTAACCGACATCAGGTAGAGATATGATTGGCAGACCGCTCTACATGTTCGCGATGCGCGGCCGCATTTCATCAAGCGGGATATTTATGGAATGCCAGGTCGATCGGCATAAAATCGAGACAAGACGCGCGGATGGCCCTTTGCATTTGCGCGCCAAAGGAAAACCGGCGGATGACCGCCGGGCAAGGAAGGGAGATCAAGAATGGGCATGAAGGCGATAGGGAAAGGCAATGTTGCAGTGATTACCGGCGGGGCTTCCGGAATCGGTCTTGCCGCGGCGCATCGATTTGCGGCATTCGGCATGTCTCTCGTCATTGTTGACATGCGCCATGAACTTTTCGACGAAATCGAGAAATCACTGATCAAGGCCGGCGCGCGGGAAGTCATCTGTCATGGCGAGGATGTCGCCAGCCGGGAGGCGGTCGCAAGGATTGCCGAAAATGCAATCGACCGATTTAAAAAAATCGACGTTCTGATGTGCAATGCCGGCATTCAGCCAGGCAGTGAGATTTTTGACGGCAACGACACATGGAGGCGAATTCTGGATGTGAATTTATGGGGAATTGTAAATTGCTGCCAAATTATGGCTCCCGCAATGTCACTGAGGAAAAGCCCCGCCCTGATCATAAACACGGGCTCCAAGCAGGGAATAACCACACCGCCGGGCGATCCGGCCTACAACATTTCGAAAGCCGGCGTTAAGATATTCACCGAGTCTTTGCAGCATCATCTGCGCAAGGCAAACTCCAGTGTTTCAGCTCGTCTGTTTATTCCCGGCTTTGTATTTACCGACCTGACGCGAAGAGGCCGATCCAAAAAGCCTCCCGGCGCCTGGACTGCGGATCAATCCGCGGATTTTCTGTTTGAGCGTCTGAAGCATGATGACTTCTACATCCTTTGCCCGGATAACGACGTCACCCGTGAACTTGACGAAAAACGCATGGACTGGGCAATGGACGACATTATTCGCAACCGCCCGCCTCTGTCCCGCTGGCATCCGGACTGGAGTGCGGAATTTGACGAATTTTCCAGACTTAACTGATGCATCGGTCATTTTTCGACATGTGAACATTCCGGGGAAGTGCCATGGCAAAAAAACCTGAAGAACTTCGCTCCGCGCGCTGGTTTGCTCCGGACGATCTGCGTTCCATGGGACATCGCAGCCGCGCCATGCAGATGGGACTGGATGCGGACGACTGGCAAGGCCGCCCGGTAATAGCCGTAATAAACACATGGTCGGATCTGTCACCTTGCCATCACCACCTGCGCGACAGGGCGGAATTTGTGAAGAAAGGCGTTTATCAGTCTGGCGGGCTGCCTGTCGAGATGCCGGTGCATTCGTTTTCCGAGCAATTGCTCAAACCGACATCCATGCTCTACCGCAACATGGGAGCGCTTGAGGTCGAGGAAACTCTTCGCGCGCACCCCGTTGACGGCGCCGTTCTTCTGGGAGGATGCGACAAGTCCACGCCGGCTTTGGTGATGGGCGCCGTATCATCGGGTCTGCCGTTTGTTTTTCTGCCGGCCGGGGCGATGCTCAGAGGAAACTATGCGGGCCGGAAACTTGGTTCGGGCACGGATGTTTGGAAGTATTGGGATGAAAGGAGGGCGGGAAACGCCACCAGGGACGAGTGGTATGGGGTGCAGGGGGGAATCGCCAGATCCTACGGCACCTGCATGACCATGGGAACGGCGTCCACGATGATGTCGATTGCCGATGGCTGGGGCCTGACAATGCCGGGAGCATCCTCCATTCCCGCTCCGGACGCGTCCCACAAGCGAATGGCGAAGGCTTGCGGAAGACGCATTGTCGAGATGGTCTGGGAGGATGTAACGCCAAACAGGATCATGACCGAGGAGAGCACCCGGAATGCGGCGGTTGTGGCAATGGCCACTGGCTGCTCGACAAACGCGATCATTCACATCATTGCCATGGCCAAAAGGGCGGGCGTGGATCTCTCGCTTGACGATCTTGACTCAATTGGGCGCGAGACGCCCGTGATAGCAAACATTCGCCCGTCCGGAACGGAATATCTCATGGAGGACTTTTACTACGCGGGCGGGCTTCCGGCGTTGATGAAGGAGCTTGGCGGCAGGCTGGACCTGTCGGTCATGACCGTTAACGGCAACACGCTGGGCGAGAACATTTCAGGGGCGGTGAACTACAACGCCGATGTTATCCGGCCTCTTTCCAATCCGGTTTACCATGAAGGCTCCCTTGCGGTTCTTCGCGGAAACCTCGCTCCCGACGGGGCCGTTATAAAGCCCGCCGCCATGGACCCCCGCTTTCAGAAGCACCGCGGTCCGGCAATCGTGGCGGACAGCTACAGGGAACTGAAAGATATCATCGGCGACGAACATTACCCAATGACGCCGGATCATGTGCTTGTCCTTAGAAACGCGGGACCCCAGGGCGGTCCCGGCATGCCCGAGTGGGGCATGATTCCCATGCCCCGGGCTTTATTGAAGCAGGGCTGCCGCGACATGGTTCGGTTGTCGGACGCCCGCATGTCCGGCACATCCTACGGCGCCTGCATATTGCACGTGGCGCCGGAGGCTTTTATTGGCGGTCCGCTCGCGTTGATTGAAACCGGTGACATGATTGAGGTGGACATTCCCGAACGCTCGCTGAGCGCGGATGTTTCCGAAAGTGAAATGAAACGTCGAAGAGAAACCTGGACCGCACCACCCCCACGCTATGAACGCGGCTGGGGATGGATGTATTCCCGGCATGTCGAGCAGGCCGACAAAGGCTGCGACTTTGATTTCCTGCGCACCGATTTTGGAAATCCGGTCCCGGAACCGGAAATCAACTGATGGAGGCCCTTGAAGCATATAAAGAAACGGCATGGAGATTCATCAATTTCCCTGCAAATCAATGATGGCTTTGGCATTTGCCGCAACAATATTTTGGTGAAATTTCGGGATTGGGAAATCATTGCATGCCCGGCAGCGGCCTGCCCATTGATCACTTGTCCACCAGACAATTGCGATTTACGTGCCCTGGCGTTCCCTTTCGCGTCGGCGCCTTTGCCGTTTTCGGACGTTTTCCGGGTCGCGTCACGGGCCTTTTCCGGTTCTTTTGGCGCGTTTGGCGAAATGGGGATGGACGGCGCCCGCCTCTCCGCTCCCGGCAATTCGACCGACGACCTGC
>JAPOTF010000097.1 GCA_026709325.1 Roseovarius sp. | reverse complement strand
CGCCAGTTGACAGTCTTTTCGGCCGAAAGCCGCAAGGTAAAATGACATCGGCAACCGGTGCGGCCGGACGGTGATTACCGTTTTTTCAGTCGGGATGGAAACCTCGGGATTGCGCATTTTCCCAAAATCTCTTTCTTTGGCGAATTGGAATCGCGTAAAGCTTCCAATTTGGTCGATTTGTCTTTCTCCAAAGGATGTTTGACAGATTGTTTTTGGTCTTTAAGCGCACATAAATCGATCATTGCCAAATATGCGGTCATTAAAAACGAATCAGTTTGACGTTCCATGGGAAAATTTCTTCAAAAGTCGACGGCAAACAGTTTTGACTGACAGATTTAAGGTCGATTCCAAAGAATTATTGGAATTATTTGGGAATTTACGCCACCGTAAATATCGATTATAATATCTTATAATACATTGTAAAATAAGTATTTTAAATGAAAACCTATTCAAAATAAATTTTAATAATGCCTTGCTGTTATTTTTTTCCCATGAAATGGCTTGATTTCCCAAATAATAAATGCTTTAAACTTGGTCATGAGGCAAAACTTACCTGTCAAGAGGTTTCAACAGGCAAGGCTCCACCAAAAAGAGGCAGGACATACAGGCGAACCTACTTAAAAAGATAAACCGGCGTGCCAGCTTTATCCCCCCTTGAATGGCGCTGCCGGGAACCCGCTAGGCGGGAGCTGATGGTGGGTTGGGCTAAAGCAAAAGTCCAATCCGCCTTTTTTTTCAAAATTGCGGGGTAGAGGGAAAACAGGCCGTGAACCGAAGTTTTAGAGGCGAGTTCAATCAAAAGGTTGACGGCAAGGGGCGAATGTCAATTCCTTCCGACTTTCGGGATGTTCTTGCCGATGGCGACCCCAAGTGCCCTCAAAACCCCTTGCCGAGAATGGTTGTGCTGTATGGGCCTCATCTCAAGAATCGCCACCTGCAGGTTTTCACCGTCAGCGAGATGGAAAGACTTGAAGACGGCATAAGGCAAATGCCGCGGGGCGCCAATCGCAACAGGATCAGCCGCATCCTGCTGGGTCATTCCTGGGATGCGGAAATCGACAGGGAGGGCAGGGTTGTCCTGCCGCAACGCCTACGCAAGCAGATCAATCTCGAAGACGAGGCAAAGATGGTGGCCATGGGCGACCATTTCGAGGTTTGGAGCAGCCGGACCTATGCGGATGAGGAAGAGGAAACCAACGAATGGATTCGGAAGAGGCAGGAGCAAGACGAGGAATACGATCCATTTGTTGAGGTATATAATGTAAACGGGGAATAGATAATGGAAACCGCCGCATCGGACCACCATCACGCACCGGTTTTGACGGAATCCTTGCTGGCGAATCTCTCGCCGGTGCGCGGTCACTGGCTGGACGGAACACTTGGCGCGGGCGGTCATTCGAGAGCGCTGCTCATGGCGGGCGCCGAGAAAGTGACGGGAATGGACCGGGACTCGACCGCGCTGCGGCTTGCGGCGATATGGGCGCGACCGTTCGGTGATCGCGTCAAACTGGTAGGCGACAGGTTCTCAAATATGGAGTCATATGAATCAGGCCTTGATGGCGTTCTGTTTGATCTTGGGGTTTCATCCATGCAGCTTGATCAGGCCAGTCGCGGCTTTTCATTTACAAACGATGGTCCGCTGGACATGCGAATGGACGGGGAAGGCATGTCCGCGGCCGACCTGGTGAACACGGCTTCCCGGAAGAGTTTGGCGGATATCCTTTTTCTATATGGAGAGGAGCGTCTTGCCCGGCGAATCTCCAGGGCCATAACGGAGCGCCGGGCAATCAGGCCGATTGTCTCCACCGTTGAACTGGCGGACATAATCGGCCAATGCCTGCCCGCGCCCCGGCCCGGCCGTTCGCATGCGGCCACCCGGAGCTTTCAGGCTCTCAGAGTGGCGGTGAATAACGAGTATGAAGAACTGGCATCCGGCCTGGAGGCGGCTGAACGCACTTTGAAGCCCGGGGGATTTTTGGCCGTGATAACATTCCATTCCATTGAAGACAGGATCGTCAAGCGCTACCTGCAGATTGGCTCCGGCATGAGAAGGGGAGTCAGCAGACATTTGCCGGAGACATCTTGTTCCAGTCCAAGATACGCATTGAAGACGCGCAGGGCGATAATTCCGGAAAAAAGCGAGGTGGCGCGAAACCCGCGAGCGCGAAGCGCCAAACTGAGGATTGCCATGCGGACGGACGCGTCGGCCGTTAAGATCGACCGAAACGCGATCGGCATTCCGGTTTTAAGGGAGGCAAGGTAAAATGCGCAATCTGTTCTTTCTGTCACTGTTCATATTGGTTCTTGGTCTGGCGCATTGGGCATACCAGGAAAACTACAAGACCCAAAAGGCCCGCGAACGCGCCGAGAGCGTTCAAAGGCAGATTAGCCTTGCGCGCGACAGGCTGCGCATTCTCAACGCCGAATGGGCATATCTGAATCGACCCGAACGCTTGAAGGCGCTGATCTCCATGACCCATAAAAATCCAGGTCTTTATCCTTTGATTGCAGAGAGTTACGGTGAAATTAAAGATGTTCCATTTCACAAGGGGAAAATTTTCATGGCGCAAAACGCCAATATTGATAATGGCGGGGAGTTCCCCTAATGATCAGAACGCCGCTTCGCCCGCTGGCCCGCATACTGCACGCTCGTTCAAAAGGCGAAAACCCCGATGTCATTGAGCGGAACAACATTCGAATTCGGCACGAGGAGATGCGCGGCAAGTCGCGCGCAAGAGCCGAAGGCCGCATTCTGGCCTTGTCCCTGATGTTGCTTGCCTCGTTCATTGCCGTCGGAGGGCGGATGGCTTTTCTGGCATTCAATGATCCGGTTGAAACAAGCGTGGGCTTTACGGGAAGCGGGATAATTTCGCAGCGTGCGGACATTGTGGACCGAAATGGATACCTGCTGGCCACCAATCTTGATACATATAGCCTTTATTTTCAACAGCGGGACATGATTGATCCTGAAACGGCGGCCAAAAGACTGGCGGAAATAATTCCCGCTATCGATGAGAAAGAGCAGTTCGCCGAATTCACTGGAGAGAAAAAATTCGGCTGGATCAAAAAAAAGCTGAGCCCGGAGCAAAAACAGCTGATTCATGAAATTGGAGAGCCGGGACTTAAACTCGGACCAAGGGAATTTCGAGTGTATCCAAATGGAAGATTGGCCGGACATGTTCTCGGTGGAACAACCTTTGACAAGGAAGGCGTGACCGCGGCTGAAGTCGTTGGCGTGGCCGGCGTGGAGAAAAAGTTTGACGGGAGACTTCGCGATCCGGTCCATGGGCACGAGGCTCTGGAGCTGTCAATCGATCTTGCCGTTCAAACCGTTTTGGAGCAGATGCTCAGATCCGGCATGAAAGTGTTCGATGCAAAGACGGCTCTTGCCATACTCATGGACGTTAAAACCGGAGAGGTTGTCGCCTTATCCTCGTTGCCGGATTTTGATCCGAATGACCGCAAAACCCAGCCGCAGGAAAATGCCGATGCAAGTCCGCTGTTTAATCGCGCCATACAGGGTGTTTATGAACTCGGATCGACATTCAAGCCGATCACCATGGTTCAGGCGCTTGATTTGGGGCTGATAAATCCTTCAACGAAGGTTGACATAAGCAAGCCGATAAAATTCGGAAAACACGAGATAAATGACTATAGATATAACGGAAAAAGTCTTACCGCGACAGAGATTATGGTAAAGTCGTCCAATATAGGCACGGCGCGAATCAGTCAAATGATAGGCCAGAAACGGCATCGGGACTTTCTGAAAGCGCTTGGTTTTCTTGATCCGCTCGAAATTGAAGTGGCGGAGGCCAATCAAAGCAGGCCGCTGTTTCCGGCAAGATGGTCCGAACTGTCCACAATGACCATATCCTTCGGTCATGGCATTTCGGTCACTCCAATGCATCTTGCATCAGCATACGCCACCATAGCAAATGGGGGTTTTCTTGTGAAGCCGACCTTGCTCAAGCAGAACCGTGAAATCAGGGGTGAACGCGTCCTCGGCGCCAAAGCCTGCGAGGAGGTGCTGGTGATGATGCGAAAATCCGTCTCCGAAAGCTTTTTTAAAATGGCGGATGTTAACGGATATGCCGTTGCGGGAAAGACCGGGACCGCCGACAAGCCCAAAAAAAATGCGCGCGGATATTACAAGGATAAAGTCATTGCCACGTTTGCAAGCGTTTTTCCCGCAGACAGCCCTCAATACGTGCTGGTTGTAACCCTCGATGAGGCCGAGGACAATTCAACGCCGGAACCCAAGCGGACGGCGGGCTGGACCGCCGCGCCTCTTGCGGCGGAGATCATTGGCCGGCTGGCGCCCCTACTGGGACTGAGACCGGATTTTAAAACATCTTAACCCAAGACCTGGAACCGGCGGAAATGCCCTGTGATGGCTAAAATGACACTGACGCAAAAAAAAACATTGGCGGATTTGGGCCTTCCGGTAAAGGAGGGTGAAAATGTTTCCGTTACGGGTCTCGCATCTGACAATCGCGAAGTAAGAGATGGCTACCTTTTTGCGGCGCTGCCCGGAACCAGGATCCATGGCGGTGAATTTATCCGGCACGCCCTAAAGATGGGCGCTTCGGCGGTTCTTACCGATGCGCGGGGCTTAAAGAACGGTCGAAAGCATCTTGAAAGGCACAACGCGGTTGCGGTTCTTGCCGAAGATCCCAGGCAGACGCTTGCATTTTGCTCGGCACTGTGGTTCGGCAGACAGCCTGAAACGGCAGTCGCCGTAACGGGAACAAACGGCAAGACATCGGTTGCGAATTTCACCAGACAGATCTGGGCGGAAACGGGATGCTCATCCATCAATCTGGGAACCGCGGGTGTTGAGGGGTGCTGGAACGCTCCGCTGTCCCATACAACTCCGGACCCCATTACTCTGCATCGCGTGCTTGCGGAAGCCACGGCTGCCGGTGTGACCCATGCGGCCATGGAGGCCTCAAGCCATGGATTGCAGCAAAGGCGGATGGACGGGGTCCGTCTAAATGCCGCGGCATTTACAAATCTCACGCGTGACCATCTGGATTACCATGAAAGCTTTGACGACTATTTCTCGGCAAAGGCAAGACTGTTTTCGAGCGTAATGCCGCAAGACGGCGTCGCGGTCATAAACATGGATGATGACCATGCCGGTGAAATGGCCGCAATAGCGCAGCGGCGCGGTCAGGATGTGATAAGCGTGGGAACAAAGGACTACGCCGATTTGAAAATACTGAAACGTTCATACACTGCCTCGGGTCAGACATTGAGGTTCCTCTGGCAGGGCGGCGCATTTCAGCGCGATCTTAACCTGATAGGGGGATTTCAGGCCGAGAACGTGCTCGTGGCCGCGGGATTGGCAATTGCCACCGGTTCGGAACCCGAGAGGGTGTTTGACGCGTTTTGCCGTATATCCACTGTTTCCGGCAGGATGCAGCTGGCTGCAAAGCGCGGAAATGGAGCGGTGGTTTTCGTTGACTACGCCCATACGCCGGCGGCGATCTCGACGGCCATCAAGGCGCTGCGCCCCCATGTGCTTGGGCGTCTGATCGCGATAATAGGAGCCGGTGGCGATCGCGACCCTTCCAAACGGCCCTTGATGGGTGAATCGGCCACCTTAAACGCCGACATGGTTATTGTAACAGACGACAATCCGCGATATGAAAATCCTCGCAAAATCCGCGCGGCCGTCATGGCCGGTTGCAAGGATGCGCTGGAGATCGGGGATAGAGCCGAGGCAATCCTCCGCGGGGTGGATGCGCTCGGACCGGGGGACGCGCTTCTTGTATGCGGCAAGGGCCACGAAACGTGCCAGATTATAGGTGACGACGTTTTTCCGTTTAACGACTGCGAGCAGGCAAGCGTGGCAGTCGCGATTCTTGATGGCAGCGGAACATGAGGCTTTGGACGTCAAAGGAGGCGGAAACCGCCACGGGTGGGCATAGCACCTTCGAGTGGCAGGCGACGGGCGTGTCGATTGACACCAGGACAATCAGGCCGGGGGATCTGTTCGTCGCCCTGAAGAATGTGCGCGACGGTCATGAATTTGCGGCGGAAGCGATGCGAAAAGGAGCCTCCGCTGCAATGGTGAGCCGCATACCGGGGAATGTGAAGCGGAATGCCCCCCTGCTGGTCGTTGACGATGTGCTCGCGGCCCTTCAGGATTTGGGCAAAGCCGCAAGGGATCGAAGCGCCGCCCGGGTTGTGGCGGTTACGGGATCCGTTGGAAAAACCTCAACCAAGGAAATGCTTCGAGTCGTACTTGAAGGCCATGGCTCAACGCATGTTGCGGAAGCAAGCTACAACAATCACTGGGGAGTTCCTCTTACACTTGCTCGCATGCCTGCCGATGTCAGGTTTGCCGTGGTTGAATTGGGTATGAATCATCCGGGAGAAATCGAACCGCTTGCCTTGATGGCGCGGCCTCATGTGGCAATTGTAACCGCCATTGCTCCGGCGCATCTTGAGGCGTTCGACAATATCGATGGCATAGCGCATGAAAAGGCGTCAATGTTCAGGGGCCTGGAAAACGGCGGGTCGGCGGTTGTGAACGGCGATCCGCCCGCATCTGAAATTCTGGCTCGTGCGGCACGCGAGGCGACTGATCGCGTTGTCACTTTCGGAACCTCTCCGGGCAATCATCATCGTCTCGACCATGTTGACGTCATGGAAAATGTCACCATTGGCCATGCCCGTGCATGGAGAACGCCGATTCTCTACAAGGTGGCCGCACCAGGCCGCCACTTCGCCATGAACGCTCTTGGGGTGATTGCGGCGGTTCGGGAACTGGGTTGCGACCGGGCAATGGCGATCGCGGATCTTGTGCGCTGGCAACCGCCATCCGGTAGAGGAACAAGAGAAATACTTGGTCTCGACAAATTTGACGAAGAGATGACGATTACTCTAATTGACGATGCTTTCAACGCAAATCCTGCTTCAATGGCCGCCGCACTGGAAATTCTCGCAAAGTCCAGACCGACGGACGACCTTGGGCGGATATCGCAAGGCAGAAGAATCGCCATACTGGGCGATATGCTGGAACTTGGCCCTGACGAGATTTCAATGCATTCGGGTCTTGCGGGACTTGCGGACATGCATGCGCTGGACGAGGTGCACTGCGCCGGACCGCGAATGAAATCATTGTGGCGGGTACTTCCCAAATCGCAGCGGGGTGAATTTACGGAGAGTGCGGAGGAAATGGCGGGACTGGCTCCCCGCCTGATTGATGCGGGCGATGTGGTTCTTGTGAAAGGGTCCAAGGGAAGCCGCATAAGCATCGTTGCCGAAGCATTGCGCAACATGGCAAGTTCCGTTCACGGCATGTCCGGGGAGGATGCGTATTGATACCGATCAAGGGATATCGCGACAGAAAAGTTGCAATTCTGGGATTGGGTCGAACCGGCATGGCAACGGCGCGCGCGGTGCAGGCCGGCGGAGGGATACCCATATGCTGGGATGACAATCCCAAAATGGTTGAAGCAGCGGCCAAAGAGGGATTTGCAGTGGAAAATCTGTCCCGGGAATGGGCTTTTTCCTCTATCGCCGCTCTTGTGGTGAGTCCTGGCATTGCGCATCTGTATCCTAATCCAAACAGGGTGGTTTCCGCGGCAATGCGGGCGGGCGTACCTGTTGACAATGACATTGGCCTGTTTTTCAGGTCATACATCCATGCGTGCGGAGAGGATTACGAGAATTTTCCGCGTGTCGTCGCTGTAACGGGCAGCAACGGAAAATCCACGACATCCGCTCTGATTCATCACATCCTGGACAAGGCCGGCAGGTCTGTTCGGATTGCGGGCAACATTGGTCGCTGCGTGCTTGACATCGATCTTCCGAAAGATGGTGGCGTGGTGGTGCTTGAACTTAGCTCATATCAGATTGAACTGGCGCGCGCGCTTGCCCCCGATGTGGCGGTGTTTACGAATTTAACCCCGGACCATCTTGAACGGCATGGTGGACGGGGAGGGTACTTTGCGGCCAAGCGAAGACTTTTCACGCAAGGCGTGCCAGATCGGGCAATAATCGGAACAGATGAGTGCGAGGGGTTGTTCCTGGCGGACCGGATGCTGGAAGAGTCGAATGATGAACGAGTGATAAGGGTTTCCGCCAACCGGAAACTTTCCGGGCCTGGCTGGGTTGTATCCGCCGGAAAAGGCCTTTTGTCCGAATATCGCCGAAAAAGACAGGTTGGTTCGGTCGACCTACGAGAAATAAGGGGTTTGCCGGGAAGGCATAATCACCAGAATGCCTGCGCGGCATATGCCGCCTGCCGAGCTCTCGGACTTGCTCCCAAACTGATTGAATCGGGTTTGCGCAGCTATGCGGGGCTTCCGCATCGAAGCCAGCATGTCGCCGAGCGCGGCAATGTTGGTTTCGTGAATGACAGCAAGGCCACAAATGCGGATGCCGCGCTAACGGCTCTAATGGCGTTTGAAAGAATACGCTGGATATGCGGCGGTCTGGAAAAAGACGGGGGGATCGAAAGACTGCGCCCCGGCTTGAGCAATGTCATCAAGGCTTATGTAATCGGACGCGAGGCGGCGGCCTTTGCGGTAAAGCTTGAAGATGTTGAAACGGAGATTTGCGGGACAATGTCCGCCGCGGTTGAAATGGCCATGAAAGAAGCATGTCCGGGAGAAACCGTGCTGCTCGCGCCGGCGGCGGCAAGTTTTGACCAGTATGACAATTTTGAGCAGCGGGGAGACGATTTTATCCGCGAGGTAAAATCGAGATTGTGATTATATTTCCGTTTTTGGACCGAAAAGGCGATCCATTGGAACGGTTGGCGGTTCAGCTCGACGGAAGCTGATTGAAATGCGGGTGAAGCCGTTGGAGCGGGATGCTCCTGAAAGCATCAAGAGAATCCGAATTGAGGAGAGCGACATGACGGAAATGATATTTGGAACGGTACCTGAACGGGATGTTGAGCCAATACTGCCCAAATGGTGGCGGACCATCGACAAATTGACGATATTGTTTGTGCTGCTTCTCTTTTGCATTGGGCTGCTTCTATCAAACGCGGCCTCTCTTCCTCTGGCCGTAAAAAACGGCCACGAACCATTCTATTATTTTCAAAGACATGTTGTCTTCGGGACCATGGCCATTGCGATAATGCTGATCACATCCATGATGAATCCAAGATATATTCGCAGAATAGCCGTACTGGGGTTTCTCCTGGCATTTGCCGCACTGCTTTTGCTGCCTTTTTTAGGCACGGATTTTGGCAAGGGTGCAGTGCGCTGGTATAGTCTGGGTTTCGTTTCACTTCAGCCATCTGAATTTCTCAAACCGCTGCTTATCGTGTTTACCGCATGGCTCATGGCCGCAAGTCAGGAGATTAACGGGCCACCGGGAATGAAATGGTCGTTCATCGTCACCATCGCGGTAGTTCTGTTGCTGGCATTGCAGCCCGATTTCGGTCAGTCCGCGCTGGTGGTCTGCGCATGGGGCGTAATGTACTTTATCGCCGGCGCGGAGATAATCGTCCTCTTTGCTCTGGTGTTCCTGGTAATGGCCGCCGGTGTTTACTTCTATAAGACATCCGAGCATTTATCCCGACGGATAGACGGGTACCTAAGTGGCGATCATGCGCCAAATTCGCAACTCGGATTTGCCGAAAACGCGATAAGGGAAGGTGGCCTTTTGGGAGTTGGACCGGGAGAAGGTGAATTGAAGTGGAATTTGCCAGATGCCCATTCCGACTTCATAATCGCCGTGGCCGCGGAGGAATACGGGCTTTTTCTTGTCATGCTGATAATTTTTCTCTACTTGCTGATAATGAGCAGATCCATGCATCGCCTCATGCGCGACCGCGACCCGTTCATCCGTCTGGCGGGAACTGGACTGGTAACCATGTTCAGCGTTCAGGCGATTATCAACATAGGCGTCGCGGCGCGACTGCTTCCGGCCAAGGGCATGACGCTTCCCATGGTAAGTTACGGTGGATCCTCCATGCTTGCGATCGGCTTCGCCCTTGGCATGATTATCGCCTTTACCCGAACAAAGGTGCAGGGGGAAATCAGGGATGTCCTGAGAGGCAACATGTGATGGGCAGGCGAAGATTTTACGCCCTGATTGCGGCGGGGGGAACCGGCGGGCACGTTTTTTCGGCTCAATCCCTTGCCGAGGAGCTGCTGCAAAGAGGCTGGCACGTAAAAATGTCCATGGATGCCAGAGGTGCGCGATTTGCATCCGGTTTTCCGGAATGCATTGATTTTGAAGTGATTTCAAGCGCGACATTTGCAAGAGGCGGCTTGTTGAGTCGCTTCTCCGCCCCGTTTCGCATATTAGCCGGAGTGGTTTCGGCATTGGCCGGAATGATTGCAAAAAGACCCGATGTGGTTGTGGGTTTTGGGGGCTATCCCACCATTCCCTCGCTTTCCGGAGCATGGCTTTTGCGCATCCCCTCCATGATACATGAGCAAAACGGCGTTCTCGGAAGGGTCAACCGCACATTTGCCAGAAGGGTGGACAAGGTGGCCTGCGGAACCTGGCCCTTGGAACTGCCGTCCGGCGCAAATGGCATCCACGTTGGAAACCCGGTGAGGGCTGAAATTCTGCAAAGGGCCGGTGATGAATATGTCAAGCCGGGAAAATCGGAGAATCGCATAGTCGTCATTGGCGGCAGTCAGGGGGCCAGGCTTCTCAGTGATGTGGTTCCCGAGGCCATCGCCGAACTGCCCGAGAACCTGCGTCATCATCTGAAGGTTAGTCATCAGGCCCGGGATGACGATGCCGGGCGCGTTTCCAGGCAGTATGCGGCATATGGCATAGCCGCCGAGGTTGAAACTTTTTTTTACGATATAGCGGAACGCTTGAGCAAGGCGCAATTGGTTGTCAGCCGCGCGGGCGCGGCCAGTGTCGCCGACATATGCGTGATTGGCCGCCCTTCAATCCTAATTCCATTTGCCGCTGCCGCGCATGATCATCAGACGACCAATGCAAAGCCCCTGGTGGAGGCGGGTGGCGCGATCATGATCTCTGAATCCGAGCTGTCGCCATCCGCACTTGGTGCCGGCATGTCCAGTCTGCTGTTTGATTCCTCCTCCGCCGCCGAAATGGCGAAAGTGGCGCTGAGCCTGGGGATTCGGGATGCTCAGGTTGTACTGGCCGATCTTGTCGAACAGATGGCTGGAAACGCGCGAAGATGCAAAAAAACCGATCCGACCGGGGAGTCGGAATGAACTCCGCCACAAAACTGCCGGGCGATGTGGGTCCCATTCACTTTGTCGGGATAGGCGGAATAGGCATGTCCGGGATAGCGGAGGTTTTACTCAATCAGGGGTATGCCGTTCAGGGAAGCGATTTGAAATCAACGGAAATAATACATCGCCTGGTATCCATGGGGGCAAAATTTTTTGAGGGTCAGAAGGCGGAGAATCTCGAAGGGGCCGATGTTGTGGTGATATCTTCGGCCATCAAGCCTGGAAATCCGGAATTGGATGAAGCTCGAAAGCGCGGATTGCCTGTTGTCAGAAGAGCCGAAATGCTCGCCGAACTCATGCGGCTGAAATCCAATATCGCGGTTGCGGGAACGCACGGAAAGACGACAACGACGACAATGGTGGCCGCTCTGCTGGACCACGGCGGATTTGATCCGACGGTGATAAATGGCGGCATCATTCATGCCTATGGCAGCAATGCGAGGGTTGGCGCGGGTGAATGGATGGTTGTGGAGGCGGACGAATCGGATGGCACGTTTAATCGCCTGCCGGCAACCATTGCAATTGTTACAAATATCGACCCCGAGCACATGGAGCACTGGGGAACGGAGGAAAACCTGCATCGCGGATTTCTGGAGTTTGTTTCCAATATACCGTTTTACGGTCTTGCGGTTTGCTGCACGGATGACCCGAACGTTCAGTCGCTTGTGGGCAAAATCACAGATCGGCGGATTGTCACATTTGGATTTAACGCGCAGGCGGACATTCGCGTGGCCGACCTTTACTACGAGAATGGCGTGGCCCATTTTAACATCCTGCTTCAGGCGGAAGGCATGGATATCATGAAATGCAGTTTGCCGATGCCGGGAGACCACAACGTGTCAAACGCCTTGTCGGCGGTTGGGGTGGCCCGGCATTTGGGCATGAATGCCGGCGACATACGGAAGGCCCTGCAAAATTTTGGCGGTGTAAACCGCAGATTCACGAAGGTGGGAACCGTAAACGGCATTACCGTTATAGACGACTACGGGCATCATCCGGTGGAGATAGCGGCGGTTCTGAGGGCGGCAAGGCAAACGGCAAGAGGCAGGATTATCGCCGTGCATCAGCCGCACAGATACACCAGGCTGAGCAATCTGTTTGAAGATTTTTGCTCTTGCTTCAATGATGCGGACATTGTCGGCATAACAGACGTTTACGCCGCCGGCGAAGAGAAAATCCGCGGCGCAGGCCGGGAAGATCTCGTTGCGGGGCTTATTCGCCATGGGCACAGGAACGTGTTCGCAATTGAGAATGAGGAGGGCCTTTCAAGGTTCGTCGCGAAAGAGGCAAGGGCGAATGACATGGTAATATGTCTCGGTGCGGGGACAATAAGCTCTTGGGCGAGAAATCTTCCAATGCGAATCAGAGGTTGCTGAATAGCGATGACGCTTTCGATTGGGACTGTTATGGAATTTGCGGGATTGCGATGCTGAATCCGGATGTCGACGAATCATGCGGAAAACTGATGCCGTCGCATCCGCTGTCGGGACTGAACTGGCTTAGAGTCGGCGGACCCGCAGAATGGATGTTTATGCCCGCAAACGTTATCGGCTTGTCGGAATTTCTCGAAAAGCTTCCTTCGAGCGTGCCGGTGTTTCCCATGGGCGCGGGATCAAATCTGATTGTGCGCGATGGAGGAATCAAGGGTGTTGTGATTCGGCCTGGCAGGGGGTTCAATCACATTCGCGTTGAAGGTGCGATGGTGACCGCCGGCGCCGCGGCACCCGTGTCGCATGTCGCAAGGCGCGCGGCGGCCGCAGGTGTCGATCTTGCCTTTCTGCGAACAATTCCCGGGGTTGCAGGCGGTGCCGTTCGAATGAATGCGGGTTGCTATGGGGAATATGTCGCGGACGTGCTTGTCAGTGCCAAAGCCGTCGCTCGCAATGGCGAGATTGCGGTTTTTAACCGGGATGGCTTTAATTTTGGCTACAGGCAAACCGACATTCCGGATGACTGGGTTGTGGTCGAAGCCACATTTGAGGGACGGACCGGCGAACCGGGGGATATCGAGGAAAAAATGCGCCTTCAGATTGAAAAAAGAGACAGATCCCAACCGGTCGGGAAACTTGTGGCGGGAAGCGTTTTTCGGAATCCCTCCGGTGGCAGCAGCACGGGTCGCGTCGATGACATTCATGATCTAAAGGCGTGGAAGCTGATTGATCGGTCGGGGATGCGCGGCGTCTCGCTTGGTGGAGCGAGGATAAGCCCGATGCATGCCAATTTTCTGGAGAATGACGGAAATGCCACTGCGGCCGATCTTGAGGGCCTGGGCGAGGAAGTGCGAAAAAAAGTTTTGCAGAAAACCGGAATAATGCTAGAGTGGGAGATTATGAGAGTCGGTGAAACGACCAGTTCCGCCATTTAAGGCGGCGAAAAGAAGCAGTCGGGCCGTTAAGGGCCGCGAGAATTGAGGCAAGTCGGTGGTTTCATTAACCGGAAACAGCCATGTTGTGGCGATTGTCATGGGAGGATTTTCAGCGGAGCGAGAGGTGTCGCTCTCCTCTGGAAGGGAATGCTCGGCGGCACTGCGTGAAGCGGGCTATCGCACCGTTGAAGTGGACGCGGGCGCCGATCTTCCGGCCAGACTCTCGGAAATTTCTCCAGACGCGGTTTTCAACGCGCTTCACGGAACATGGGGCGAAGACGGGTGCGTGCAGGGCATTCTTGAATGGATGCGGATACCGTATACGCATTCAGGCGTGATGTCGTCCGCTCTCGCTATGGACAAGCACATGTCGAAAGCCGCCTACATCGGTTCAGGGCTTCCGGTCGCGGAAAGCTCCATTGTTGCGCTTGACCGGATTCAGCGTGAACATGTGATGACGCCTCCATATGTGATCAAGCCCAATCGGGAGGGATCGTCAATTGGCGTATGTATCGTTGATGAAAGCGCCAGGGAACCGCCGAAACTCTCCTCGGACATGCCGCAAACCCTTATGGTTGAAAAGTATGTGAAGGGCCGGGAGTTGACGGTCAGTGTCATGGGCGACAGGGCGCTTGGCGTTACGGATATAGTTACCGAAGGATGGTACGATTACGACTCGAAATACCTGCCGGGCGGGTCTCGCCATGAAATGCCGGCAAACATTCCAAAAGCCATCGAGTCGGCATGCCTTGATTACGCATTGAGGGCGCATGAAGTTTTGGGATGTCGGGGTTTGAGCCGAACCGATTTCAGGTGGGATGATGAAAAGGGGCTTGAAGGTCTGGTTCTGCTTGAAACCAATACCCAGCCGGGAATGACCCCCACCTCTCTCTCTCCGGAGCAGGCGCGGGCTGCTGGCGTCTCCTTTCCGGATCTTTGCAAATGGCTGGTGGAGGACGCATCATGCAACAGATGAATTACGGTGCCCGGACACCTTCCAGGCTGTCCTATAGAATTCAGCGACTGCTGCTTACGCCACTTCTGTGGAAACTGGCCAAGATTTGCATTTTGCTGCTCGTCGCCATTGGCGTGGGGGCGAATTTCCATTTTGACGAGCGCAAGCGGGAATCAGTGACTCTCTATTTGGCCGACATTCGCAATCAAATCGAAATGCGCCCGGAGTTTATGATCAGCTTTCTTGCAGTGGAAGGCGCCAGCGCTGAAGTCGAGAGGGAAATACGCGAGACGTTCCCGCATCAGCTGCCAAGCAGTTCCTTTGATGTCGATCTTGAAGCCATTCAGGCAATGATTATGGAAATGCCAATCATAAACGACGTTGATGTGCGGATTGGACAAGGTGGAACAATGTCGATTGACGTTGTCGAGAGGCAGCCGGCCGCGGTTTGGCTGAAAAATGGAGAATTGCGGTTGATTGACGCCGATGGAGTAAAGATCGACGCCCCTTCAAGTCGCGAGGAGCATCCGGACATCCCGCTGCTGGCCGGCATGGGCGCGGAGCAAATGGTTGGCGAGGCGATTGCATTGCACGACGTTTTGGAATCGGTGGAGGATCGAGTTGTGGGACTGGTTCGGGTTGGCGAGCGGAGATGGGATGTGGTGCTAAATCGCAATCTGCGGATTCTGCTGCCCGAGGCGGATCCCGTCAGCGCATTGAAAAGGGTTGTCTATCTTAATGACACCGATGCCAAAATTCTTGATAGAAATCTCAGTGTTGTGGATATGCGTCTTGCCGAGCGCCCCACAATTCGCATCGCCGGAGGTCGAGCGGACAACTGGTAATAACATTTGCGAGGCGGAATATATGAACGATCCATATGAAGTGCAAAGAACGATGCGCAGCATTCGGAAGGCCGCACTGCAGCGCGGCGTCATTGCGGTGCTGGATGTTGGCACGTCGAAAATTGCATGCCTTGTGCTTAAATTTGAAATGATGGATCACCTGAAGGAAGCCGAGGGTATAGGCCCAATGGCCGGCTACGCCGGATTTAGGGTGATCGGAGTGGGAGTGAAACGCTCGCTTGGTGTAAATTATGGTGAAATAGAAGCCATGCGCGAAACCGAGAACGCGATACGCTCCGCTCTGCAAGCCGCGCAGAAAATGGCGAATACTCGTGTTGACTATGTAATCGCGTGCTTGTCGGGCGCCAAGCCTCGAAGCTATGGACTTGCCGGGAAGATTGAATTGAAGGATCAGGCTGTAAGCGAAGAGGATATCGGCAACGTGCTTTCTTGCTGCGAAGTTCCGGATTATGGAGAGGGCAGAGAAGTACTGCATGCGCAGCCGGTGAACTTCGCGCTTGACAATCGCACCGGGCTTTTGGATCCGCGCGGGCAGATTGGTCAGGAACTTTCCGTGGACATGCATGTTCTGACAGTGGACGCGACCCCGGTCCGTAATCTTGCGCAATGCGTCAAGAGATCCGACATGGAGCTGGCGGGTCTGGCGAACTCGGCTTATTTGTCTGGAATATCCGCCATGGTTGAAGACGAAAAGGAACTTGGCGCCGCTTGCATCGATCTCGGTGGCGGCAGTACCGGAATTTCAATATTCCTCAGAAAGCACATGATTTACGCGGACAGCGTTCGAATTGGCGGGAAACATGTAACTCGCGACATTTCGATGGGTCTGCAGATTTCCGAGGATCAGGCCGAAAGAATAAAGACCCTCTATGGCGGAGTGGTCGCGACAAGCATAGACGATCGCGAGTTTATTCCCATGACGGGCGAGACCGGTGACTGGGATCATGATCGCAGAAGCGTCAGCAGGGCGGATCTGATTGGAATAATACGCCCTCGCGTAGCCGAGATTTTGGAGGAGGTTGCGGCGCGGCTTGAAGCCGCTGGATTCAACTGTCTTCCAAGTCATCAGATTGTGCTGACGGGGGGCGGCAGCCAGATCCCCGGTCTTGACAGACTGGCAAGCAGTATTCTGGGGCAAAACGTGCGATTGGGCAGACCTTTGCGCGTCCACGGACTGCCGCAGTCGGCAACCGGCCCGGGTTTTGCGAGCATAGTGGGAATGTGTCTCTCCGCCGCGCATCCGCAGGATGAGTGGTGGGATTTCGGCATTCCAATAGAAAGCTATCCGAAAAGGTCGCTAAAGAGAGCGTTAAACTGGATCACTTACAACTGGTAGATCGGAGCTGGCAAATGCAAAATGTGCCTTTTTATTTGGATTTGCCATTTTTTGTAGTGACTATGCACAAAAGGTTGTATAACGTCCGGTCAGAGGTGGAAAATAGCCGAAATATTTGGCTCATTTAAAGGTTGGAGCAAGGGATGACATTAAATCTTATAATACCTGAACGTGAAAAAGAACTTAGGCCTCGAATAGTGGTTTTTGGGGTGGGCGGCGCGGGCGGTAACGCTGTCAACAACATGATCGAAAAGCAGCTCGAGGGAGTTGACTTTGTGACTGCCAATACGGATGCCCAGGCATTGAGCCTTTCCAGGGCCGAATGCCAGATACAACTGGGACTGAAGATAACCGAAGGGCTTGGAGCGGGCGCCGACCCCTTGATTGGGGCGCAGGCCGCGGAGGAAAGCCTTGAGCAAATCATCGACCACCTTGCGGGTTCGCACATGTGCTTTATCACATCCGGAATGGGGGGAGGAACGGGTACGGGCGCCGCGCCGATAATTGCGCAGGCGGCAAGAGAGCTCGGGGTGCTTACGGTTGGCGTTGTGACCAAGCCGTTTCTGTTTGAGGGTTTGAAGAGAATGCGTCTTGCGGAGGAAGGTGTTGAAAACCTTTACAAGATGGTTGACACGCTTCTGATCATTCCAAACCAAAACCTGTTTAGACTGGCGACCGAAAACACAACATTCGCCGAAGCTTTCAGCATGGCTGACGATGTTCTCTATCAGGGCGTTAAGGGGGTAACCGAGCTCATGGTTAGGCCCGGCATGATAAATCTGGACTTTGCCGACATTCGCGCGGTGATGAATGAGATGGGCAAGGCCATGATGGGGACCGGTGAGGCTTCTGGCGAAGACAGGGCGAAGGAAGCCGCCGAAAAGGCAATTGCGAATCCTCTTCTCGACGATGTGTCGCTTAAGGGCGCAAAAGGGATTCTAATCAACGTCACCGGCGGCGCGGATTTAAAGCTTTTCGAAATGGATGAAGCTGCAAGCCGCATTCGCCATGAAGTCGATTCCGATGCAAATATCATTGTCGGCAGTTCACTGGACACCAACCTCAACGGCGTGATGCGTGTAAGCGTAATCGCGACCGGAATCGAATCAGACGATTTCAGGGAAAAAATCGCCCTTGGCGGGAAGGAATTCGAAAATTCCCGCAATCAGAATCATGCGGATGACTCTAAATCGGCTGAAGTGGAGGAAACGGCGATCCATGTCAAGAAACCGGACAATGGTTCCCATGAAGGCCAGGCTGATGATGTTCTTGAACTTTTTGACACCCCGGATGTTGCCCAAATCAATGACGCCTACAATCGGCAGGATGGATTCGCGGAGTTTCCGGCCGGGGAAAATGAAGAACATTCAAGTGACTTCTCAACCGATGAAAATGAGCGTGCCGGACATCACGCCGAGCACGCGTCAGATGACGCAAACCCATTTGAAAATCAGACATATCAGGAGTCCGACGCTCTTTCCAGAGAATCACTGGGCCGTCTTCAAGCCGCTTTCAGCAAGCAACCCCAGCAGGAGTCCGCTAAAGCAAAAGACGAGAGCATTGAGACAGGACATGTGCGGCAAGAGAGTTCCCGATTTGCAATCAGGCCGCTTATAGATCGCATGCGAAGAGGTGGCAACAATGCTGGCGCCGAGCAGAAGCCAAAAGAGGAACGTCGCCAGCCACCTGTCAATGTCCATCATGGAACTAATGAAAATGCGGACAAATCTGAAGAGGAGGAGCAGATAGAACTTCCCGCATTTTTGCGCAGACAGGCCAACTGACATTCATTGGTACAGGCCCGGGCAAATTCCGCGTTTCCCAACAAAAGGCGATTCGGCGTTTTTTCTCCAATTTGCATTTGGTGTTTTACTTAAGGGAAGGTCTCGCCGCTATCTCGTAAACTTAATGGATAATTCCCATGACAATGTTTACCAATGCCGACGGCGGCGGTTTGGGGAGAGAAATATTCCACTACCGTCGAAAAAAGGACCATTTTATCTATTAAGGTCATTTTTAGTCGCTATTTGCGCAATCTGGAACATTTGACCGCATCTGATTTGGCATCATGTTGGGTCTCTTCTGGTCAAAGAGTTACGAGGTGTTCCTTTTTTCGGGGTTTATATACATAAGTTGCCCGGTTTGAATGTGCGTCTTCCGCTCCATTCAATGTCTTCTGCCGTTGGGTTTGAGAGAAGACGATGCTTCCGTTCGGTCTCCAATGCGGGATGTAGATCCGTTATCCTGCGGTCTGGCAACTTATGTGCATGGGCCCCGAAAACAAGGAAAAGACTTCAATCGTCACAACTGGGGAAAACGTTGCTGATGGCGTTGTTGAAATGGCGGGCGATGGCCGGGCGGCGTCGGTCCGGTTTGGTTTTGTCGAGATTGAGGGTGGATTGGGGCGGGTGATTTGCGCGCGCCTGCCGTTTTCCGCAAAATGGCCGGTTCCGGTCAAAAAGTCGCCGGGAGTCCACGAAAAAGTTTTTCAGGAATCCTCCCGAGCCATTGAGCAATTCAATGAAAGAAACTGTCGGGAATC
>JAPOTF010000187.1 GCA_026709325.1 Roseovarius sp. | reverse complement strand
GCGTCGAACGGCCCGTGCGCCGGGACATTGATGGAAAGCGGCTTTCGCTTCATGCCCGGCGCCAGGCCAGGGGGACCAAACGCTGCCGTTCGGCCGGGTCGAGTCCGGCGACACGAGAGAGACGCGGGTGCGGCGCGACATGAAGACCGGCGCAACCCGGCGGTTCGAGTGGGACCGTGAACTGCCGCCCGACGACGAGAACTTCGATCTCAAGGCGGACATGCCCGGGCCCGTGGAAACGGGCAAAAGGGGCAAGACGACAACGTTCGCCCGGGTCGCGGGCCTGCAGCTTGAGCGCGACAAGGTGAGGGCGGTCAAGCGCTGCGCGCGCCTCACCCTTCTCCAATCCACCCTCAACCTCGCCAAAACCGAACCGGACGCAACCGCCCGGACATCGCCCGTGCGCGACGGAAAGCCCCGAACCGGTCTAAAAGGCCAAATCCACCAACAAATGGGCGGAAAATCCGCTGGCGGGAATTTCTGCAATACAATCATAAGCGGTTGCCAATAATGCGATGATGAGGCAAATACTGATGCGAATTCCAACGGCGAATCATGCCATGTGACAATGAAACGGGACAGCATAATCCGGCCATGCTAAGATTAACTGGAAAAATGTCATGTTTTATCTGTGGTTTTATGATGGAAAACCGCATTTTTGACCTTTGCCGGAAGACATATTTATAATGGATGGGGAATTTTATCAACGTGACACTGCCTGCCTGGCACTTTCGGATGGCACCGTTTTTTTTGGAAAGGGGATCGGAGCCACAGGCGAGATTGTGGCGGAACTCTGCTTTAATACCGCAATGACCGGATATCAGGAAATAATGACAGATCCGAGCTATGCGGGGCAAGTTGTGACTTTCACATTTCCCCATATTGGGAATGTTGGAGTGAATCCGGATGATGATGAAGCGGCTTGTCCTGTTGCGGAAGGCATGGTGTTCAAGTGGGATCCCACAGAGCCATCAAACTGGCGTTCCGCAGACCGACTGAGTGGCTGGCTGGCTGGTTCCGGCAGAATTGCGATAGGCGATGTGGATACTCGCCGCTTGACGCGGTCGATACGTCGACATGGCGCACCTCATGTTGCGCTTGCACATAATCCAAAGGGTGAATTCGACATTGAAGCCCTGGTGGGCAAAGCCAGGGATTTCTCCGGGATTGAGGGAATGGATCTGGCCGCAAAGGTCACTTGTGCGCAAACCTACCTTTGGGATGAATCTCGCTGGGTGTGGCCTGATGGATACGGTAGACAGCCAGAAAAAAGGTATAGGGTAGTCGCTGTTGACTACGGAGCGAAGAGAAACATTCTCCGCTGTCTCGCAAGCGTTGGATGCGAAGTCACAGTAATGCCCGCCACGTCGACCGCGAAAGATGTGTTGACTCACGGGCCGGATGGCGTGTTTCTTTCAAATGGTCCCGGCGACCCGGCGGCGACGGGTGAATATGCGGTTCCCATGATTCGCGACATTGTGGATGAAGGATTGCCTGTGTTCGGCATCTGTCTAGGCCATCAGATGTTGGCATTGGCACTGGGCGCAAAGACAATCAAGATGAATCATGGTCATCATGGCGCAAACCACCCGGTAAAGGACCTTGAAACTGGAAAGGTGGAAATCACGTCAATGAACCATGGGTTTGCGGTTGACAGGGAAACTTTGCCGGACGATGTGCATGAAACGCATGTATCGCTTTTTGACGGGTCCAATTGCGGTATTAGACTTCGAGACAGACCGGTTTTCTCTGTTCAGCACCACCCTGAAGCAAGTCCCGGTCCGCAAGACAGCTTTTATCTGTTTGAGAGATTTGCCATGTCCATGAAACGCTGAATCCTGTTACTCGAGCAGTGACGAAACTTTGTTCACTTCCGCATCCAGCTTTAATCGTGTAATGAATGATTGCGAAATGTGCTGGCGTAGGGCTTTGCCCGCGGCTTTCGGGTCGCGATTTTCTATGGCGTTTACAATAAGATCGTGCTCATTCAGGGCTTTCACGGGTCTGCCTGTGGCTTTAAGAGAGGTTGTGGCAAGAAGCGCCATGGAGCGATGAACCAGATTTAATTGCCGAATGAGAAATCTGTTGTGAGATGCAATGTGTATCTGCTGGTGAAAGCGCCTGTTTGCGCGAGACATCGCCATGGGGTCGTCGACAAGCGCTTTATCTTCGGTGACCATGTCGCGAAGCACGACAACCTCTTCATTGCTTGCACGTCGCGCGGCGAGTTCGGCGGCAAGTCCCTCAAGCTCGGTTCGAACGACATAGAGTTCCGCTATCTGGCTTGGGTCAAGTGACGCCACAACCAGACTGCGACCATCTCTTGAAAGCAGAGATTGCGTTTCAAGTCTCTGAAGCGCTTCACGTACTGGTGTTCGGGATAATCCGAAACGTTCGGCAAGATCGCTTTCAACCAGTTTGTCTCCGGGTATGAAATCCCCGATGTCAATTGCATTGAGAATAAGCGAGTAGGCGTCTTTTTGCTGTACTGTCATTATCTGCCGTCAATTGAACATGTGAATTTATGCATGGCATATCATTCGCCAGTCCCCTTAACAAACAAAATGCATATCTGCTCTCCCGGGATGAAAGGTGGTTGCGCAAATAAAAGTGTGGCATATGCCATTAAAGTTATCGGGAAACCTTGTCCCGATGGTTAATTCAACGCGTTATATAAAGTGGAACATGCCCGCCATGTGCCAAAACTGGAAAAAGCCGAATTCGAGGCCGTGTCCAATCGAGGCGGGCGTGCCCGGGAATCAACCCTGATGTTTGAGGAAGAATCGTGAAATCTTATTGTTTGGCAACAGATTGAGGTTGGCGCAGTGCATGCGGCCGATCTGTCTGACATGGCATATCATATTGACTTTCACATGCGCGATCTCGCAAAATTTCCCGGCGGAATGGTTTGATTTAAAGGAATGGCACGGTACAAGCAGATGATCGCATGGGGTGATTAAGAATGGATATGGATTTCGATCTGGTTGTCGCGGGAGGCGGTATAGCTGGACTTGTGGCCACTGCCGCGTTTGGCCGGGCCGGGTATTCGGTTTTATGCATTGATCCAATGCCCGATCCGCTCTGCGGGGGATCTGAAAAAACCGATCTTCGAACCACGGCGCTTCTTCAACCTTCAAGAAATTTCCTTGAAAAAATCGGTTTGTGGAGAAATCTTGAGCCTCATGCCGCAAAATTGCAGATAATGCGAATCATTGACGCGGGCGGAGAAAATCCAACACCGAGGGTAACAAGGGAGTTCAACTCGGCCGATGTATCGGAAAATCCTTTTGGCTGGAATATTCCCAACTGGCTGCTAAAGCGGGAAATCGCCCGGAAAATCAGTCAATGTCAAAATGCAAGCATGCGCTTTGGTCTTTCCGCAAAAGCGCTTTTTTGCCGCAAAGACAGCGCAAAAGTTGTTCTAAGCAACGGAGCAAGCGTGCGGTGCAAGATGGCAATTGCGGCAGATGGCCGCAATTCGCCGATGCGGCAGGCGGCGGGGATTGATGTTAAAACAATGCGCTATGGGCAAAAGGCTCTTGCCTTTACCGTCACTCACCCGATTCCGCATTGCAACGTTTCCACTGAAATACACAGGTGGGGCGGGCCTTTCACAATGGTTCCTTTGCCCGACAACAATGGCAGTTCGGCTTCCGCGGTTATATGGATGGAGACGGGCCCGGTTGTCAACCGGCTTTCAAGGCTGAGCGACATTGAATTTGAAGCGAAAATGAATGAACGCTCTTGCATGTTGCTTGGTCCTCTCGAGTTGACGTCTCGTAGAACGGTCTGGCCAATAATTTCACAATATGCCCACAGACTTGCATCCCAGCGAATGGCGCTTGTTGCCGAAGTGGCACATGTCGTTCCGCCAATCGGCGCCCAGGGGTTGAACATGTCAATGGCGGATATGGCGACTCTTCTGGAATTGGCGGAAGAATCGCCTGATTGCCTCGGTGAGGAAAAAATGCTGGAGGACTACCACGGGAAACGTCATTTAGATGTGGTCGCTCGGGTTGTTGGAATAGATTTGCTCAATCGGATCTCAATGGCGAAAGCGCGGCCAATCAGGGACATGCGCGCTCTTGGATTGAATATCATCCATGAGCTGTCGCCTGTTCGAAAAGCGCTCATGAAACTTGGGATGGGCTTTAAGACTAAAAAAGCGCTAAAATCATTTTAAATCAGGAAGCTCTTCCAGAACATTTTCAAGTCGAGCCACAGCGGCATCCACATCATACAGTTTATCGAGACCGAACAATCCAATTCGAAAAGTCATGAAACCGTCCGGCTCATTGCAGGCGAGTGGCACACATGCGGCAATCTGCATTCCCCGTTCGGCAAATTTTCGGCCATTTTGAATGTCGGGATCCGCAGTGTGGCAAACAACTACACTTGGAGGTCCATACATGTCGGATGCCACGGATGTCATGCCATATTGCTTGAGCAATCCGCGAACCTTGTTTCCAAGCTTCCACTGCGCGTCGCAAAGCTTGTCAAACCCGTATTCCTTCATCTCCATCACCGTGTCTCTAAATGAACGAATTGAATCCGTGGGCATTGTCGCGTGATATGCAAATCCACCATTTTCATACGCCTTTATGACCGAGAGCCATTGCCTTAAATCAAGCGTAAAGCTTCCGGAGGATGTGCCTTCAAGCCGTTTAAGCGCGCGCTCGGACATCATTGCTATCCCGGCGCATGGGGATGAAGACCAGCCTTTTTGCGTCGCGGTTACAAGAATATCCACTCCGGTTTTCCATGTCTGTCCACACGCATTCGGAAGCGATGCGGTCGAGCGCCAGCAAGGCGCCAACTTCGTGCGCGGCGCCAGCAATGCCCCTAATGCAGTCATCGGGCAAAATCATTCCCGCTGATGTTTCCACATGTGGTGCAAAAACAACATCTGGGCTTTCTTTTTTTATGGTGTCGGCAATTTCTTCCGGTGACGGCGGAGCAAACGGGCTTGTTTTGTCGTTTCCAACCTGGCGGGCCATGCAGACGGTTGTCTTTGCCGAAAAATCCGCGGTTTCGAAAATTTGCGACCAACGGTATCAAAACCATCCATTGCGGACGATCAGCGCGTTTGAGTCTCTGCCAAGTTGACGAGCGACAGCCTCCATGGCATATGTTCCGCCACCGGGTATGATCACGACTCCTCTGGCGTTTTACAACTCTTTAAGCGTGGATGAGATATCGCACATAACCTTCCTGTATGCCTTGCTCATGTGGTTGAGCGAGCGGTCGGTATACACAACCGAATATTCCAATAAACCGTCGGGATCCACGTTGCCTAAAAGCGCCGTCATGGGAGTTTCCCACATTCGTTGAGTTTGAAGAGGTTTGGTAGAGTTTCAGATTTAAGCCACGGGAAATTTTAAGCGGGAGATGTTTTCGCATTCCATGCATCAAATTTTGACTTTGTGGCGGTTCATGAATTTCCGGTCCAGCTCTATGCCGAGACCAGGGCCTGACGGCAGGCCGACCCAACCGCCATTTGATTTTACCTGGTCAAGAATTCCAAGACTTTCCAGTAAAATGTCTTCCCTGAACTTGTTGGGCGTTGTGTCATATTCGAGCATTGGCTGCGCGGGATGCGCTCCTCCCGGCAAGTCTGGCATGGCGGCAAGCAAATGCATGTTCACGGCCACGCAAACCGCCGATCCCCAGACATGATTGACAACGGGTATGAAATGAGTGTGCGCCATGTCGCGAACTTTCAAATATTCCGAGATTCCGCCAAGTGCGCAGGTTTCCGGCTGAAGAATATCCACGCATCTGCCTTCCAGGAGATTTCGAAATCCCCAACGCGTATATTCGGCCTCGCCACCCGATATGTTTATATCAAGCGTCCGGCACAGATCCCTGTACCCCGCCAAGTCCTCTGGCGCCACAGGTTCCTCAAACCAGTAAACTCCGAGATTTTCCAGTTCGCGTCCCAGATAAACCGCCTCGCTCGCGGTGTATGCATGATTGGCGTCCACCATGAGTTTGACATCCGCTCCAACGGAATCTCTTACCGCCCGGACCAGTTTGACATCTTCGTCAGGGCCTTTGCCGATTTTCATTTTCATCGATTTAAAGCCCATTTCCATTATCGCTGAAGACTCGTCCGCGAAGCGGTCTGCCAGATCCGGAACCTGCTGCAGCATCATGCCGTATCCATATACTTCAAGGCGGTTTCTAAAGGCGCCTCCAAGAAGTTTGTAGAGCGGCAAATCGTGAATTTTCCCTGCGAGATCCCACAAGGCAATGTCAATTCCGGAGAGAGCCTGGATGGGCATTCCCTTTTGCCCGTGATCTCGCATTCCGTTATATGCGTTGTGCCAGAACACTTCCCTGTCAAGAGGGTCCATGCCAACAAGCATGGGCGCCAAAACCCGTTCAACTATTATTTTGTTGGCAAGAGCTATGGGCCCGGGCCCGAAACATTCACCAATTCCCGTCAGGCCTTCATCGGTTTCTATTTCAACGATATGGGCGGTTCGACTGGTATAGTACTTTTGGGAATAGCCGAGCGGTTCATCAAGGTCATACGAGAGTACGCTGCTTTTTACGGATGTGATTTTCATGGTTTTACACTATTTCAGTGAGGGAAACCGCGGAAAGCGGAATTTGCGGCGCATTCAACACAAGATTGCGCGGATGAAATTAAATTCCGGCATAATTTCCGAATGGAAGGTATTGCGATTCGAGTTTGAACAACGGGATAAAACGGCATCTAGAGCCTGTCCTCATGCGGAAGGAGCAAGTCCCAGTCAAATTCGACTCCTGTCCCCGGCACATCGGGCGCGATGGCCATGCAGTTTTCCATGGTTAGCGGTTTCCTGGTGTATTGGTCGATGGGGAAACTGTGAACCTCGAGCCATCCCGGATTGGATTGTCCGGCCATCAGACTTACATGCAGTTCCTGCATGCCGTGCGAGCAGACCGGCATTCCATGCTCTCGCGACATTTCCGCCACGCGCAGCCATCCGGTTATACCCCCGCAATTTGAGGCGTCCGGTTGAATGAAGGACAAGCGGCACAGGTTGAGTGCATGGCTGAATTCATGCATGGTGTGCAGGTTTTCACCCATGGCAAGCGGGATGCCCGTTTTTTTCGCTATGGTGGCGTAGCCCTGATAGTCGTCTGGAATTATGGGTTCCTCAAGCCACAAAACGCCGTATTTGCCAAAGGCCGTAGCTGCCTCAATCGCCTGCTCAACCGTCCATGCGTAGTTGGCGTCAACCATGAAGGCAATATCATCTTCGATGAGATTTCTTACAGCCGCCACTCGTTCAATGTCTTCCTTGAGACTGGGTTGGCCAACTTTGATTTTTACGGCGTTAAACCCCTGCCTGATATGGCCGCTTACGTTATTCAGCAGCTTGTCAAGATCAAAATTGAGATCTATCCCGCCGCGATAGGCCTTTACCCGACGGTCGGCGCCTCCTGCGGCTTTCCATAGCGGCAATTCCAGTTTTCTGCATCGAATATCCCACAAGGCGATGTCGATTGCGGACATTGCGAATGCCGCTATGCCGCCGCGACCAACATAATGAATGTGCGCTTCCAGAAAATCCCAAATTTCCCCGATGTTTTCTCCATCCATTCCCGCAATGGCGGGCGCAATGTCCTTTTGGGCCATGGCCAGGATTGAATGCCCCCCTTTTCCTCCCGTATATGTATATCCCGTTCCGGAACTTCCGTCCTCAAGAGAGATTTCCGCCGTCACAAGCTGGAAATGGGTGTGATCGCCGTGCTTTGCATCGCCGAGAATCTCGGGCAATGGCACATTGAACAACCTGATTTCGACATTTTCTATCTTGCAGGCCATAAAAATTAACTCCGTAAGGCAATGTCGGAACAAAAACGAGAACGCGTTTCGCGCCGAGCGATTGAATAATGCAGAATGGTAGCGTGTTTGTAGTCAATTTTTTCGGCCAGGCCAAATTGATCTTATGGGAGTTCACAGCCGATCGGGCCTGGAAGGCGTTCCTCTGAAAGGAGAACGTTTGCCTCCACATCGCCAATGCCGGGCAATGCCATGATGCGCCTCCTTAGAACGCGTTCAAAGTCGCCTATATCGCGAGCAATGACGCGCAGGCGATAATCATATAGACCCAGTATATGCTCCACTGTCTGCACTTCCGGGATGGCGCATACCGCACGTTCGAAATCCTGCAAGCTGACGCGACCTTTAGTCGCAAGCTTTATTCCCAGAAACACCGTTACTCCATATCCAAGCATTTCATTGGAGAGATCCAGTCGATTGCCCCTGATTACCCCCTGCTTGCGGAGACGTTGAATGCGCCGCCATGTGACAGGCTGACTCAACGAGATTTTACGCCCGATCGCGCTTGCCGACTGAGTTGCGTCGCGCACCAGTTCCCTAAGAATAAGGCGGTCGATTGAGTCCAGTTCAATCACAATGGCAAAACCTCGTTGGATTTGATTTTGGCGACATGCATCAGAGCTTCAATGTCTGCGATATGAGGCAGGTTGAGTATCGCCGTGCGGTATATTTCCTGATAGTGAGCCATGTCGCGGGCGATTATGGACAGTCTTACGTCGACTCTACCCAGGAATGTCTGGATTTCCACAATCTCGGGTATGTTTCGGGCGTTCCCAACGAATTCGTCAAAAGCGCCTGGCCGTGTCTTGTCGAGAGTTATTCTCAGGCTGACTTCAACCTCATACCCGAGAATGCGCCAGTCGATAATGGCGTGATTTCCGCGTATGACGCCCTTGTCGGCCATTTTTCGCAATCGTCGCCCACATGTGGCCAGGCTTGCGCCGGCGCGATCCGCGAGATCAATGGGAGCAAGGCAGGGTTCATGCTGATATGCGCGTAGAATTCGGCGGTCTGTATCGTCAAGCATGATATTTTCATAAATTTTCAATTTTAGAATGAATAATGTAAAAACAGTAAAATGTAAATTATAATTGAGCGATTTATCCGGTGTTTTATGTCATGTTTAAACTCTGAACAATACAAGGAGAAATCAATGCGTGTCTACTATGATCGCGATTGCGATATAAACCTGATAAAAGACAAGAAGGTCGCCATACTTGGCTATGGCTCGCAAGGGCATGCGCATGCGCTTAATTTACGTGACAGTGGTGCAAGAAATCTGGCCGTTGCCCTGCGAGAGGGGTCGGCAAGCGCCAAAAAGGCGGAGGCGGAAGATCTTCAGGTGATGGGAATAGCGGAAGCGGCGGCCTGGTGCGATTTGATCATGTTCACAATGCCGGACGAACTTCAGGCCGAAACATACAAAAGGCATGTCCATGATAATATCAGGGAAGGAGCGGCAATCGCGTTTGCGCATGGTTTAAATGTGCATTTCGGCCTGATTGAACCCAAATCTGGCGTGGATGTCATCATGATGGCGCCAAAGGGTCCCGGGCACACGGTGCGCGGAGAGTTTGTAAAGGGAGGCGGCGTACCTTGTCTGGTTGCGGTTGACAAAGATGCCTCGGGCAAGGCGCTGGAAACTGGTTTGAGTTATTGCTCGGCCATTGGCGGCGGTCGTTCGGGCATTATAGAAACAAACTTTAGAGAGGAATGCGAGACAGACCTTTTTGGAGAGCAGGCGGTTCTTTGCGGAGGCCTTGTTGAACTCATTCGCTGCGGATTCGAAACGCTTGTTGAGGCGGGCTATGCTCCCGAAATGGCGTATTTTGAATGTCTTCACGAAGTCAAGCTTATTGTGGACCTGATTTATGAAGGCGGTATAGCCAACATGAACTATTCGATTTCAAACACGGCCGAATATGGCGAATATGTGAGCGGACCTCGCATATTGCCATACGAACGGACGAAGACTGAAATGAAGTCCATCCTGGGCGATATACAATCGGGAAAATTCGTGCGTGACTTTATGCAGGAAAATGCCGTGGGGCAGCCGTTTTTCAAGGGCACGCGCCGCATTAACGATGCGCACCAGATTGAACGGGTGGGAGAGAAGTTGCGCGGAATGATGCCATGGATCGCGGCTGGAAAACTGGTTGATCAGGACAGGAACTGACTCGAATTGCAATTTGACGCAACTAGCGAATGACGCAAGCCATCCCGCTTGCGTCATTTGCGGAACAATGCGTTAACCGACCTGTATAGATTATCGGCAACTACCGCTAAAATCGCTTTCCCTGTTTTGCAATGATTTGACTTCATTGCCGAAAACATTTGTTCGCGGACTTCTGCCCGGAGCCGGCCATTCCGCGTTAAAACAGGCGGAGCCGGGCAGAAACATGACCGCAAACGCCTTCCGCGAGCATCTCTCAATGCCCGACATGACGCGAGAGCGTTTTGACCGCGGCCACGATCCCGTCACCACCCGCGGCACGGACCTTTCCGACTGCTGATGTCGGGCCTCGCGGCGTGTCCGGCTTCAAGATGCCGCCTCTCTTGCGTCAAGCGCAAAACCGCTGCATGAACAAACGCCGCGAAGACACGAAGACCTGCCATCAACAGATGCCCGGGGCGGCGATGGTCCATCCCGACCAGAATGAGGTTTTTCCGCTTGCGCCGGCTCCGACCCGGAACGATGACGGCACACCGAAACGTTGCGAACTTGTAATGGAAACGGGAAACCACTAGGAGGCATCAACAGGCGGCTTTAAGGTCTGAATAGGCCTGCAGGCAAACTTCCAGACATTTTTCGCTGTGATGATCAAGCATTGGAAAGTGTGTGTGGCCCGCTTGGCCCTTCGGGCGCGAAACAAGGCTTGCGGGGATGTCGGCTTTTGCCATTGAACGTACCCAAGACCGCCAGACGCGGTCGCGCGTCCGCCAATGGGGTGCGCAATCAAGGAAGTCGCCGGCAAAGAGAACGGTTGGAATACCCCTAAGGATCAGGGGGTCATCCAATGTTGTTGAGGGTTCAATCCCGATCAGACCTGCAAAGCGCTCTGGCACGCGCTTTGCGGCGTCCAGCGTAATTTCCCCGCCCTGGCTGTGGCACATGACAATGGCTGAACCGACGCGTTTCAGCAGCGCCACCAATGCGTCGACATGCAAGAGTGTCGTGGTCAGCCAGCGTGGGACGATCATCCGCGCGAAAACGTCAAAAGCCTCAACGGGAAATAAGGATCCCGAAAAGGGCGTTAGCGTGTCAAACCCTTCAGGTGGCCCGATGCGAAAAATGGCCCAGGCTTCTTCTTGTGATCGCAAAAGCGGCTCGCCCTCCCACAGCCGGGGGGCAAAGCCGCTGCGGCCGCGCTCGACATTGTCCAAAACATGGACTTCGTAGCCCTGTCCAACAAGGAGATTCACCCAGCCTGGCCGCCCGTCGGGCGTCGTCTCCCACGTGCTCCCATGCATGCCACCGCCATGGACCAGAACGATGGGCGGCGCATTGTTTCGGTCTGCGGGGACGTAATATTGGACGTAGGCATGCTCGACCGCGAAATGGCCGCGCGGATCGTGCGTGTATTTGGCGGATCGGGTGAATGAGACGTCTTGCGGTTCGCCCTCGGTGATTTTGATGACGCGACCGGAGACGGTGTAGCTCCCGAAGTCGCTCAGCGAATAGCTCACCACAATTGCTCCGAGGCCAGTGCCGCGCCCCTGCCGAGCGCGCGAAGCTTTTCCCAGACGATACTTTCAATCACCGGGTTGTTGGGGCCGGCAAAGGTCGCAAAGCCACAGTCGGTCGAGGCGATAACCCGTTCTCGCCCAACGGCATCGGTCCAATTGGCGATCCGCTGCGCGACAAGGCGAGGGTTTTCAACGAAATTTGTGGTGGTGTCGATGACGCCGGGCAAAAGCACCTTGTCATCCGGCAGGCCAAGGCGCTTGAAGTCTTCCCATTCATGTGCATGAGCGGGATTGGCGCCTTCGACCAGCAACCCCGCAGGGCGCGCCTTCATCACAACCGGATGGAGCGACGCATAGGGGATGTCATGCGTGTGCGGGCCCTCATAGTTGCCCCAGCAGATATGCATGCGCATCCGGCCGGGAGCGATGTTGCGGGTCGCGTGGTTCAGAGCTTCGACATTCCTCTCGGCGATTTTCAGGAATCCGGCCTCGTCGAGGTCCTGATACTGGTTGTGTCGGGCTGAACCAAAGTCAGGCGCGTCGATCTGCAGGATAAAACCGGCCGTCGCGATGGCCTCGTATTCAACTGCCATGGCGTCGGCGAGATCGGCGATATAGGCGTCTTCGTCGCCGTAATGCATGTCGGGTACGAATTTAGTCAGCACGCCGGGAGATGCGGAATTTACAAAGGCCTCTTCAATCCCTTGAGCGTCGCAGGCCGCGCGCAGGTTTGCCAGATCCATCTCCAGGGCAGCGGTATCGCCATAGCTTACCGGCCCGATTGCGGCGGGCGGCTTGGCGCGGTCGAACCAGCTCATGCCCTGGTTGATCCGCGCAGTGCGTTCGATCATGCCGGGGTGGTCCATGAGGTCGCGATGCTGAGCCGTTTTGGGCAGCTCTTTTTCAGGCGGTTTCGGGCCAACGCCATTCAGGCGGTCGCGCACATAAAGCGTATAGGATGTCTTGGAGTTCTCGCCATCGTTGACGATGTCGATCCCCGCTTCAAGCTGCGCGGCGACCACGTCGGAAATGGCTGTCTGTATCCGGGCCTGAACCAGCGCGTTGTCGACGGTCTCGCCGGTCTCTTTGGCCTCCAGCAGATCCAGCAGGTCCTGCGGGCGTGGCAGTGATCCGACGTGGCTGGTGAGAATGCGATCCCGACTAAGTCGCATGGAGAGTCTCCGATCTTGAAAAAAGCTTGGCGCTGTCTGCCCACGCAGACAGCGCCGGGCGAAAATCAATCAAGCGAGGAAAGCGCCTGATACTCGTTATAGCTGGCCGCGAAGGCGCGGTAGCTGTCAATTACGCGTTTAAACATTTCGTCTTCGGCGGATTTCTCGGCATATACCTCGTCTGCCGCGGTTCGCAGCGCATCCATGACACTGTTCGGGAACCGCTTCACCTCGACGCCGTTTGCGCGGAATTCATCGAGGATCGGGCTTTGGGCCGCCGCGGCAATGCCCATGGCATAGAGGTTTGCGTCTGCGCAGGAGACCTCGATGGCCGTGCGCTGGTCGTCGTTCAGCGCGTCCCATTTATCTTTGTTCATGTAGAACTCGATAAAGCCCGCGGGCTGATGCCAGCCGGGAAAGTAATAGTGTTTGGCGACCTTGTCGAATCCCAGAAGCTTGTCAACAAGCGGGAAGCTCAACTCGGTCGCGTCCAACCGCCCGGTTTCCAGCGATGTCGAAACCTCGCCAGCAGGCAATGACATGGCATTCGCGCCAAGCTTGGCCAGGATGGCGCCACCAAGACCGCCGATCCTGATATTGAGACCTTTAAGGTCTTCAGGGCTTTCGATGGGCTTTGTGTACCACCCTCCGGCCTCGGACAGGATGACGCCGCAGGCCATGGGCACAAGTTTGTAAGGCTCATAGAGTTCGCGCCAAAGCTCCAGCCCGCCGCCATGGTTCAGCCAGCTCACGTAAGATAGCGGATCGCCGCCAAAGGGCACCGAGCCAAAGAGCGCGGCCGCCGGTTCCTTGCCTGATGCATAGGCAGCATAGGACCACGCCGCGTCGATTGCGCCGACACTCACATTGTCGAAGATTTCGAACGCTGGCGACAGTTCACCCGCCAGAAGATAATTGAAGTTTACCTCGCCACCGGTCAGCGCCGAGACATTTGCCACAAAGCGCTTTGCCGTCGGGTCCAGAACCGGCAGGCCGCCGAAGGCGCTTTGAAGGTTGAAGTCTTCCGCGAGGGCCGGGCCTGCAAGGGCCGCTATGGCGGCAGCGATTAGCGTCTTTTTCATGGGTTTCCTCCCTAGGTTAGTCCGGTGATCAGTCCGGGAAACAGGATCAAGAGCGCCAGCACCGAAAGCTGCAGCGCGATAAAGGGCAGAACGCCCCGGTATATCTCGGTTGTGGTCAGTCGGTCCTTGGCCGCGCCGCGCAGATAGAAAAGCGAGAAGCCAAAGGGCGGTGTCAGGAACGAGGTTTGCAGGTTCACTGCCACGAGGATGCCGAACCAGACCAGCAACGCCTCGCCCGCCAGTCCGTTGCCGAATTCCAGTGCGGCAACAATTGGCGCGAAGATGGGCAAGAGGATCAGAGTGATCTCAAGCCAGTCCAGAACGAAGCCAAGGACGAAGATTGCTCCCATCACGACGAGCAGGACTGTAAACGCTCCATCGCCGAAGAGCATCACGCCCGTCTCGACAAGATCGTCACCGCCAACTCCTTTGAAGACGGCTGAAAAACAGGTCGCGCCAATCATCACAAATAGAACCATACTGGTTGTGACAACGGTTTGCCGCGCAGCCTCAAGCATCATCGACAGACTGAACCGGCGATAGAGCAAGGTGATGAAGAGCGCGCCGAACGCGCCGATGCCGCTGGCCTCTGTCGGTGTGGCGAGGCCATTTATGATGGAACCCAGAACGGAGACAACGAGGATCAGAAGCGGTCCCAGATCAATCACCAGCCGCCAAAGCGAACCGCGCTCCGACCGGGATAGGCTTGGCAGCCCCCGCGCGCGCCAAAAAACCAGCCCCGCATAGGCCAGAACCATCAGCAATCCCGGGCCAATTGCGCCCGCAAACATGTCGGGTATTGGTGTTTGAAGCTGGTCGCCCAGCACAATCAGCATGACGGATGGCGGGATCAGGATCGCCAATGTGCCGGACGCCGCCACCAGCCCCGCAGACGTGGAATTGTCATAGCCAGCCTCGGTCAGTCGTGGCAGGGCCAGCAGCGTGAGCAGAACCACCGATGCGCCGACAATGCCCGAAGACGCGGCCAGCAGAATGCCAATTGCCAGAACCGACAGTCCCATGCCGGCCGCGCTGCCGCCAAGGGCGCGCTGCGCCGCGCGAAGGGACCGTTCGGCAACTCCGGATGTTTCCAGGATCAGTCCCATGAAGATGAACATGGGGATCGCCACCAGCAGCCAGTTCGACAGCACATTGGCATAAATCCGGCTTGTCAAAAGGTTGAAGAAGGCGATGGGCAGGTCTGAGACCAGAATGAATATGGCGGCAGAGCCCGCCAGAACCATGCCGACGCGGTAGCCCGCGAGAATGCCGCAAAGTGTCAGTGCCGCCATGGCAAGAGGAAGTGCGCTCTCGCTCATCGCGCGGCCCGGATCAGGCGGTAGGTCTCAAGCAATATCGCAAACAGCAACATCAACAGGCCAAGCGGCAGAACCGCCTTTATAAGCCAAAGATCCTTCAGCCCGCCATTGCGCGACCCCTCATCCGAGGTCCAGGCGCGCAGCATGAAATTCCAAGATGCGGGCAGAATTAAAAAGAAGAAGGGCATCGCAAATACGAGGTTCCCCAGGATGTTCAGCCGCGCCTTCCAACCTTCGGAACGGGTGTCGTAGAGAAAATCCACCCGCACGTGCTTGTCCGCCAGCCAGACAAGCCCGACCGGCAACAGCCCGGTAATGACCAATAGGTGCCATTGGAAATCAAGAATTGAATTTAGACTGATGGCTTTGCCGACAAACGGCAGATCGCCGGAAAAGCCCACAAGCGGATTTACGTCCAGGGCGCTGCCGATGACCTGCAGCACAATGGCCATCATCAGGATCACCAGTAGAGTGGCCAGCAATGTCAGGCTCACCTGTCGGATCACGGCACTCTCTCCCTTCCTTTATTGTTCCATATGGAACTATATTGCATGTAGTACTATATTATTCCAAATGGAGCAACCTTGAATTACATTGAAGGGATGAAACTGATTGACATTCTTGACGCGACAGACATTCCGGTCGCCTACCGCATCTCGTTTCTGACGAATTTCTGGCGCGAGCCGCTTTTACGGAGAATGGAGCGTGACACCGGTCTGATCCGCCCTGAACTCACGGTTCTGATCTGTTTGAGCTTTCGAGACAATCTTTACGCTCGCGATATTTGCGAGATCACCGAACAGCCCTCGAACACTGTTAGCCGCGCGGTTACCTCACTGGTCGGAAAGGCCTGCATCACCCGCACCCGCGACACCGTCGATACCCGCCGCCAAGTGCTTAACATCACCGAAGCTGGCCGCGCGATACATGACGACCTGATGGACGGATTTTCCCGGTCGGAGGCTCGAATGCTTCAATCCCTGACCGCAGATGAACGGGAAACGCTGATCCTGCTGCTCGACAAGGTGGCGCGTGACGTCAATCGATGGCGGGGTGAATGAGCGTGGTTCCGATCTGTCATGCCCGGCCTTTTGGCAACCCGGCGCAACCGCCAATGCCGCATCTCAAAACGGAGACCGCCTGAATGGTCCGCGTGCTTGTACCTTCCGGGGCGCTCGGTCTGAATTATGATGCCGAGGCCTTGGAGCGTGGGATCGCGCAGTGCCCGGACGTCATTGCGATTGACGGGGGGTCGACAGATTCAGGACCGTCATATCTCGGGCGTGGCCTGTCAAAATATGCCCGCTCATCCACCAAGACCGAATGGGCCGGGTTGATGGCCGCCCGCGCCAAAGCGGGCTGTCCGTTGATCATAGGTTCTGCGGGCACCTGCGGTACGGACAGCGCCGTGGACTGGCTGCTGGAGATCACGCGCGAGATCGTGTCAGAGCGCGGAGAATCGGTTAAGGTGGCCATGCTGCGCTCGTCACAAGATTCCGCCAAAATCGCGCGGGCTTGGGATGCCGGACGGATCACGGCACTGGCGAATGCCCCCTCGGTCGATGCCGCACGCATCGCAAGCTGCACCAATATCGTTGCTCTGGCCGGGGTGGAGCAGGTCAATCTGGCGCTTGCGACCGGGGCTGATATCGTCATTTGCGGGCGCACAACCGACAGCGCCCTGATCGCGGCGCTGCCCATTGCCCGCGGCGTCCCGGCGGGATATTCATGGCATGGCGGCAAGATTGCAGAGTGCGGCGCGCTTTGCACGACAAATCCCCAGTCCGGGGTCGTGATCGTCGAGTTTGATGCCGGCGGGTTCACCGTCATCCCGATGTCGGACACGGCACAGGCGACTCCGCAAACTGTGTCCGCGCACATGCTTTACGAAAACTCCAATCCCAACATTCTGTTCGAGCCGGGTGGACATCTGGATGTGACGCAGGCTGTCTATAGCGCCTGTGATGAGCGCAGTGTCAGAGTAACGGGGTCACGCTGGGTCGATGCCGAACCTTATGCGGTCAAGCTGGAAGGCGCCCGTGCGGCAGGCTTCCAAACGGTGACGATGGCCCTGTTGCGCGATCCCCGTTACGTTGCGCAGGCATCGGAATGGGCGGAGGATATCGAGGCAAAATGCCGTGAAAAGGCCTGTTCCCGTCTATCGCTTTCACTAGATGAGTTTTCGCTGGAAATCAGATTGATTGGTCATTCCGCGACCTTCGGCGCGCTTGAATCCCAGTCGGGCCATCCAGTCGAAATCGGCGCTGTCGGCATTGTCACTGCCGAAACCGAGGCCCTGGCCGGGGAGATTGGAAAACTCCTGAACCCTTACATGCTACATCATCCGCTGACCGAGAATGAGGAACTGCCAACCTTCGCCTTCCCGTTCTCCCCGCCTGAAATGCACCGTGGGGAGATTTACGAATTTGTTCTCAACCACGTTCTGCATCTGGAGGATCCCATGGACGCTTTTAGGCTGGAGGTTCAGGAGGTTGGCTAGACTAAACGCCCTTGTCTCGAAAATCCGCAGCAAGAATGCCGGCCCATTCTGGCTGACAATTGACATCTTTTGCGAGACGCAGGAGGCCTTTGAAGCCATCCGGCAAGGCCTCACCAATGAGACTGTCGCCCGCGTCTTTGAACAGCCTAAAGCGACAGTAAAACGTTTCGAGCTGATCAATCTTCGGGTGATCAAATTCAGCCTTCCAAGACCTCAGATACAAGGGTCCGTCCGAGACCGCGACATGCACGGGGCATCTTGGGCCGCGCTGATTGGCAGTCTCGAAATTTGACACCGGCGCCAAAGCTCGAGGGCGTCCCGGTGGACCGGAAGGGGCTCGCGCTCGCCAACTTCTTTGCCGCCGCAAGATTGCGAATTTCCAATTCAGGCTGCTATTGGTCATGATCGTTCACGGCCTGAAGCCGCCGTTCATCCAGTGTGGAATATGCTGCGGTGCGACCCGCCAAAGCGCAGTTTGCCGCGGCTGCAAATTTGGGTTGCCGCATAATCTTAGATTGCAGGATCTGCCCGTCTCGTGAATGGGCTTGAAGGAACGCTCTCGCGAAATTCAAAAGCAGGCGATTTCACGGTCATCATGGGTGCATCCATGCAAGTGACAGTTGCTCTATTGGGAGTCGGTTGCGGATAGGGGTGTGGTGCGCAGATCAGGAATTTCGCCATGCCGGTATGGCAACATATGCATGTCGAGAACGCCATCTCCGCAAAGCCAGAATGGCGCCAGATTTTACCATCGCCACACTCGTAAAGCCAGCCAGTTCCGGGGGTGGTGTTCCCGCGCCGGGGGCGTAGGGATTGGTCGCTGGATTCATACAACACCTATAAGAAGTTTATCCCGTGGGAACATAAACTTCCTGGAAGTAGGAGAATTTCTCATCATCAAGACACGCCCCTACCTTTATTGAGACTTGAGCATTGTGCATATTTAATGGCTTCGAGAACGATGGAAAAACGCAATCAAAAGGAAGTTTATCCACGAGCATATAATTTTGATCTATGTTAAGCGTGCTTTCGTACATGATTCGGTCTTTTAAGCGCAATTCGAACAAGCAAATCGTCACCAGGGATGGTTCGCGGTATTTCCTTGTTCCCCTCATGTAATTTTTTGAAGATTTTGTCAATTTCTGAAGATTTTCCCTCAGTAATTCCCACCAGCTTTTGTTTTTCGCAAACCATGCCTTCCTCCATGAAAAAGCTGATATTTAATGATTTTTTTGCCGCACAGGTGTAAAATTCCTGCAAAACCAGACAAAAAGTCTACGAAAAACTTGGGAATTATACCTAATTGTAACCGATCGGCTCTCCGGACCCGGACCGTAAATTGAAAAGACCGCCACCGGTGAACCGGTGGCGGTCTTTTCAATCCGCTACATGTATTGATGCTGGCCGTGGCCTTCATCAATCCCCTTGTGTTTCGCGTCTGATTTCGGGTGACCGCCGAAGAACGCCTGGCGTATCTGCTCATCGGTCATGCCGGGCATGTCGTACTCTTCCTCGAGTTCGGCTTTGCTAGTGCTTAAATTTATTCATTTGATTCTATTTCCTGGAGCCTCCGGTGGCCCCGCCTCCAGGACTCCACGAGATCCTCCGGGCCGCGGCTCCACCGGAACGGGCGGGCGTCCCTGGCGTTGCGGTGCTCGATGCAGCCCCCGATCGCCG
>JAPOTF010000157.1 GCA_026709325.1 Roseovarius sp. | reverse complement strand
CGTATTCGCCCATGTAGGTTATCGGGAACCCGCGCCATGTCGGCGTTCCGTCCGGTTGCCAACAGATGAGTGCCGTGATGAACGCCGTCGAGGGGTTCTTCTCGAGGCCGGCGCGGCGGCTGAAGAACGCGGTCTTCGACTCGCTGGACGCCCGCGTCGCGGCGACCGGGGCCTGCATCGAGCGCCGCAACGCCAGGGACGCGCGGCCGTTCCGTTGGAGCCGCGGCCCGGAGGATCTCGCGGGGTCCTGGAAGCGGGGCCACAGGAAGCTCCAGGAAATGAAATCAAATGAATAAATTTAAGCACTGGGAGGGGCATCTTCCGGCGCGTTTCCGATGCGTTGTCGGATGACCCCGACTTCGAGCGCGCGTTTGCGGCCGGCGCGATTGTCCGGGCACCCCGGAAGGCGTCCGGCGCAAGGGGGGACCTCGAAACGGGGCACTGGCCGCTCCGGCGGGGGTTTGACGGGCAAGACAGTGACGGTCGCGGACGCGCCTGGCCATCTCGTGCGGTTTGTTCCTCTTCCGGGACGGGCCCGCGATCTCGTTGGCATGCCGGATCTGCTTGAGGGTCTCGAGTTCGGGGCTCTGACTGGGGACGGGGCGCTGGACGCCGACTGGCTTGTCGATGAGGTGGAGAGGCGGGGCGCCGGGATGTGCCATGGCGGTGATGCCATCGAGGCGGAACCGTTTGATGCCGCGGGACCGCGACGGGGAGATGTGCAAATGGCGGCATCAGGTGGAGAATTTCCTTGCGAAAACCGGGGAGTTCCGGGCGATCGCGACGCGGTACGACAAGCGCGGCAAGACCGGCGCGAGCCATGCGGCCGCGATTCATCTCGCTGCCGGGGTGATGGCCGCGAAACAGTTGTCAACGGTCCCTATTTCATTAGGGTATGCGTAAAATGAAACCGTGCAATCAATTGGATTGGAAGCATATCTTGCACTCCCGGCAACCTGTTTGTTTCGTCCATGAAACACTTCCGGCAACCTTCCGGTCGATCACGGATGCTTCCCTCTTGGTCAATTTACTTGACAATGGATAGTTTGCTGCGATCAATCGTAAACACTATTGCGATAATAAGAACAATCCCAAAAACCATTTGCTGATGGGTTGCCTCCACTTCAAGATACAGCATTGAAGACCGGATGACGGCGACAATCATCGTGCCCACCAATGTGTTTACCACTCCCCCGACACCACCTGTAAGCGGTGTGCCACCCACAAGAACGGCCACAATGGCGGGAAGCAAAAACCCGTTGGCGATGCTCGGCGCGCCACCCGACAGCTTAATCGCGAATATAACGCCGGCAAGAGCCGCCAGCCCGCCCGAAAGCGCAAACGCCATCACCTTTATCCGCGACACGCGCATTCCGGAGGCGACGGCCGCAAGTTCCGCGGAACCCACAGCCTTAAGCCTTCTGCCCAATGTTGAGCGCCTTTCAATCAGGAGCGCGCCGGCAAATACCGCCGCACCCACGAAAATCGTATTTGGAACAATGCCGGTTGAAGACAGCATCCAGCCAAACAGCGCATCGCGAATTTCCGAGTCCATGTAAAGCGCGCGATTCCCCGACAGCCACTGCGCCAGAGAATAGCAGACTCCTCCAATCGCCAGTGTCGAAATAAACGAGGGCACCAGAAATCGGGTTGTTATAAGGCCCGACAATCCGCCAAGCGCGGCGCCGACCAAAAAGCACATGGGCACTATCCACAAGCCAAGCGAGGCCAGATAAAGCGAGGCAATCACGGTAATCATGTTCGCCATTGACTGCGCGGAGAGATCAATGCCCCCAATGTAAATCGCAAAGGTCAGCCCGAGAGCCATTATGAACAAGGGGACAATGTCGCCAATCAAAATCAGAAGGCTTTTGACGTTCCAGAAATTGCTGTCAACCAGGCCCACGAGGATTACAAGCACAAACAGGGTAACCCAGTGATAATTTGATTTCAGTATATCCCGCATGATCCCCTCATGTCATTGCTGAAACCAGATCAAATGGCGTCACCTTTTGCTTCAGGCAGTCAAAACGCTCCACTGTTCTTCCATCCTTTATCACAACTATATTGTGGCCAAGTCCAATTGCCTCTTCAAACGTGTCCGGAATCAGCAGCAAGCCAATTCCCGCCGAGCTCATTTCGCGGATCATCGAATAAACATCCTCCTTGGCGCCAATATCCAATCCTCTTGTGGGATGATCCAGCATGATTATTTTTGATCCCGTCGAGCGCCATTTTGCCAGAACGACTTTTTGCTGATTGCCGCCGGATAGACGATTGCAGTCGGTTCGAGCGGACGGCGTTTTAACTGACAGTCTCTTAATCCACTCATCCGCAAGTCCAAGTTCCATGGCCTTGTTCAAAAGGCCATATCTTGCATAGGCTGGCAACTGGCAAGATGTAATGTTTTCCGCAACATTCATCGAAGCAAAAATTCCCTCGATCTTTCTCTCGCGCGGCATGTATCCGACATCGTTTTCAACGGCCGCGTTCGGCGACCTGATTTTCAGGAACTCGTTGCCGAAATACACAATCCTGCCATTGTCTATTTTGTGCATGCCAAAAACGGCTCTTAAAACCGCCTCCCTTCCCGAGCCTTCAGTCCCTACCAGACACAGCACCTCACCCGCATGAAGATCCAGACTGATTTTCTCGAAACGGCCGCGCACGCTCGCATTTTGAACCGACAGCAACGGAGGAGATGGCGCAAAGGGCAGTCGATCATCCTGTTTGTAGTATTCCGTGTCTATCTCTCGACCGACCATCTTTGACTGAATGTGCGAGGCAACGGCCTTCTCGCGCGCGACTTCATCCACCAATTCCCCGTCCTTGAGAACGTAAATCCTGTCTGAAAGACGGATAACCTCATCAAGCCTGTGCGAAACGAAAATAAAGGCCGCGCGCTCCCTCAGATTGTTTACCAGTTCAAACAGCAAAGTGACTTCATCTTCCGACAATACGGATGTGGGCTCGTCCAGAAGAATAACAAGATCTCCCGAACTCCGCTCTTCCAGCGCCAGCACTTTTGCAAGCTCAATCAACTGGCGTTGCGAGAACGACAGTCTGGCCGTCTCCATATACGGATCTATATCAAGACCCACCTTGGCGAGCTGATACCGTGACGCTTCCGCCATCTTTTTAAAATCAATCAGTCCGCATTTTTGAAATTCACGCTCCCGGCCCAAAAATAGATTTTCCATTATGCTCAGATTGCCGATAAGGGACTGTTCCTGAAAGACCATGCCGATTCCCTTGGACATGGCATCGCGCGGAGATGAAAATCGCGTTTTCCGGCCATCAATCAGGATTATGCCCGAATCCGCCTGATAGGCGCCGAAAATTATTTTCATCAAGGTGGATTTTCCAGCGCCGTTTTCACCTACCAGTCCTACAATCTCGCCTTTGGCCACTTTGAAATTGATATTGGCAAGTGCCTTAACAGGGCCGAATTCCTTGCTTACATTTTGAAATTCAAGCATTGCCGGCCCCTATTTCACAAATTTGACCGTACTGCGATTGGTTGACAAAATCACAGCGACAATGACAAGCGCACCCAGAACGCCATCCTGAATGTAGTCGGGAAGCCCAATCACAACCATGCCATTATTGATGACTGTTACGATCAAAACCCCGATAAGGGCGTTGAACACGCCGCCAATGGCACCCCACAACGCAACTCCGCCCACCACGGCAGCCGTAATCGACAGGAACATGAGATTTGCACCCGTAACCGATTCCGCCTGGCCAAGTTTGGCCACCTGCAGTATCCCTGCCAGAGAATAGTAAAAACCTGCGAGAGCAAACGCCATTATTCTGGTTTTAAGCACTGGAACACCCGAAGCACTGGCGAGATCCTCGGCACCGCCAATTGCATAGAGGTTGCGCCCAAGTATCGTCTTTTTCTGAATGAGAAGACCCGCAATCAAAAAGAACGCGGCCACATAAACCATAAGCGGAAAACCCTGCACGCGATAGGTCAGCAACATTCTGAAGACATCGTCATCTATGCGTACAATGCCGCCGCCTGTGAGCAAAACCGTGGCTCCAATCCCCACAAATCCCATTGCAAGAGACGACATGAAAGAGGGAATTAGCAATTTCGCATGTATAAACCCGTTCAGTGCGCCATAAAACATGCCAAAACACATGGCCGCAAACAGCGCAATCCAGCCACCGCTCGCCAACGTACCGCCAAAATACAGAAACGCGAAACAAAATATCACCGCGCTCAGCGAAACCGTTCCCTCCATCGATAGATCAATGGACCCCATTACGATGATAAATGTCACGCCAATGGCCACCATCAGAAATGGCGATGCCGCGATCGCTATTCTTGCGAAATTGCGCAAACTGAAAAAATTTGGATTGATTGCCGTAAAAAACACCACCAGCACAATCAGCACAATGATTGGCATTAGCGACTTGATGTCAAAATTCCTGAACATGTTGAAATAAAAAAGGATTTGGGCGAGCCTTTCAACCCGCCCATCAAGGAAAAGCTCGGATTACTTATATTGAATCTGACCGGCGGAGAGTCCCCAGCGATCTGTCCAGTCATAAGTTGGAGTGGATTCAAGATATGTCTTCTTGAATTCGGCGGCGTCATCGGGCGTAACCAGAATTGACGGGCCATAGAATTCCCGATGCTCATTCGGTTCCTCAGACGGCACGAACGCTCCTGTTGCGGCCTGGTGTGCCAGCGCCAGCGCAATGCCTCCGCCCCAATGCGGGTTGGTAAACACTGTTGCAAGCAAATCCCCGCCCATGACAAGATCAACGGCTTCGGGGTTGCCGTCAAACGCGGTTATGGGCATGCCGGTAATTCCTTCGGCTTTAAGCGCCTCAATAACGCCGTAGGCCATATTGTCATTGGCGCAGTGAACGCCTTTGATTTCATCGCCGTAACGCGTAAGAAGGCTTGCCATGACATCGGCCGCCTTTGTTGTGTCCCAGTCGGCAGACTGCACATCGAGAAGTTCCACATTCGGATTGTCATTTAGAGCGTTTTTCAGTCCATCGAGACGTTCAATGGCGGGGATGTTTGCGGGAATGCCGCCGATGTGAACTATGCCGCCTTCGCCGCCCATTTTGTCAATCAGCAGACGAGCTGCATCCTCTGAAGGCTTCTCTCCCGACCATGACAGGTGAGCGACATAGCTGTCGCCGATATCCCAGGGATGAAGATCATCCGTTTTGTTCCAGATTGTTGAAATAAATCCGCCGGCATCCCTGACTGCCTCCACGACCGGGCGCGCATTCGGGCTGTCGTTTGCGTCACAGGCTATCGCCCCCATGCCGTTGTTCTTGGCCAGAAACGCCTTAATGTCGGCAAGGGATTTTTCCGAAGAGGCCTCGTTTATCAGATTGACCATTTCAGACTTGTCCAGCCCCAGGCTTTCCACATATGCCTCGCCTCCCGACACAATTGCATTCCAATAGGCTGACGCCCGGTCGCGATAGCTCCAAGCCAGCGCATATCCACCATGACCATGAGCCAATGCGGATGATGGCGCAAACAAACCCGGCAATGCGCTTGCACTGATTCCGGCCGCCGACGCAAACAGAAAATTCCGACGCGAGATTTTTTCGCGCTCGATAAAGTCCTTTATGAATGTTGACACTTGTTCCTCCCTTTCAGTTGTTTATACAGCGGTCGCAAACACCACTGATAGGATCTCATGCTAAATTGATGCTTTTTTGGTTGTCAACCTTAATGATCTTTATGATTTGATTGACGCGAGCACTTCTTCTGCTGGCGCCATTCTGGTCAAAAACAGGATTCGCAGTTTCAAATGGAATGTGTATTCCCGAGTTGTGCCAATGCGTTTTCTCTGCTAACCTGCGAACCGTTGGTCGCTAGATTTCGTTGCGTATATCGAAAATCCCGCACCAACCGCGGGCAAAACCGAGGATTAAAATATGGCCAAGAGCACGTGTCAGTTCTCTGGCGACTGGAGCAAGTAGGAAATTTCGGGATATGCTACAGCATCTCGGCCAAGCAGCTTCGATTGCCGCGAAAAACTACGCCAACAAGAACGCGCTGATCTTCAATCGGAAGACGTTGACCTTTAAGCAGTTGCATGAACGCATCGAACGCGCAGCTGCCGGGCTTGCCTCGGTCGGCGTCGCGCCCGGAGATATCGTTACCCTCTATGCCGGAAATTCGACTGAGTGGGTGATCAGCTATTATGCGATCGCTCGCGCAGGCGCGGTTATAAATCCGATCAACACGATGCTTACGCCCGAAGAGGTGGAATTCGTCGTTCGAGATTGTGGCGCAAAGGCGATTATCGTGTCGGAGAGCCTTGTCGAAGGAGCGCTTCGGGTGCGGGAGCTGGTCAAAGCTGCGGTAGTGGTTGGTGATGCCGCACCAGACGACATGATGACCTTTAAGGCACTTCTCGCGGGCGAGTTCCCAGACTTGCCGGAAATTGACGTCGATCCTGATAGCCTGTCCACGATCTGCTACACGTCGGGGACAACCGGGCACCCGAAAGGCGCGATGCAATCGCACAAGTCGGTGATCATGAACGGAGCAATGACGGCACAGGCGCATATGCGCCGGCTCGATGATGTCGTTATCAGCGCGCTGCCATGCCCGCATGTCTACGCCAATGTCGTCATGCAGGCGATGATGTTCTATGGCGCCACCTTGGTGCTCCACGAACGCTTCGACCCGGCGGCCCTGTTGGCGGATATCCCTCGCCACAAGGCGACCATCATCGATGGTGTTCCAACAATGTATATGTATATGCTGGACCACCCGGATCTGGAGAAAACGGATCTCTCAAGTCTCACTCGGGCCTATGTTGGTGGTCAGACCATGCCAGAGGCGAAGATGATTGCGGTAGAGGAAAAATTCGGCATTCCGCTGATCGAGCTTTGGGGCATGACCGAAATCGCCGGGCTGGGCACGACACATCCGCTTTATGGAATCAACAAGCACGGCTCTGTCGGAATTGCGCTGCCTTATTGCGAAGTGCGGATCACTGATCCGGATGATCCGGAAACTGCGCTTCCGGTCGCCGAAGTGGGAGAACTGCAAATCCGCGGCCCGCTGAACATGATGGGCTATTACGGCAACGAGGATCAGACGCGCGCCACTCTGTTGGCCGATGGCTGGCTGCGCACCGGCGATATGGCCCGCCTGGACGAGGATGGCTGCGTCTTTATCGTCGACCGGCTTAAGGACATGATTCTGACTGGTGGCTTCAACGTTTACCCGGCCGAGATTGAGCGTGTCCTGGCCGGACATCCGGATGTCGCGCTGGCCGCGGTAGGCAAAAAAGCCGACGAGCTGAAGGGTGAGATTGCCAAAGCCTATATCGTGCTGGCCAAGGGCCGCAGCGGCAATGCCCAGGCGATCATGGAATACTGTCGCGGGCATCTCGCAGCCTACAAGTGCCCTCGCGAAATCCAGTTTGTTCCCGACGTGCCCAAGACCAGCACCGGAAAGATCATGAGGCGAGAGCTGCACACCTTGGATGCAGGCAACTGATTATGGACAATTCCAAACTTGCCCTGAGAGTACCGATTATCTCGGGCTATAACCTGCAGCAGGAAATACCATGTCTGTCCCAAAGTCTCGAATATCGGTGAATTCGGAACGGCGCATAGCAAATGTCGCGGCACATTCTGCGGCGACTGCGCCGGTCCAAGATGCTGGCTGGCGGCTCCTTTGGCGCTCGGAACAACGGCATGCGCGGTCGCGTCTCTGGCCCGCGTTTCTTGCGGACATTGCCTAATTCACGCATTTCCATCATGGGCGGAGAGCGGGCCGGCGGCGCGCTTGTGACAGTTTGTCGCGCCACAACCGAAGCGGTCGTTAACCGCCTCAGTGCAATGGACTTTGACACTGGAATCGGCACAGAAAAATTGGCCGAAGCGGCAACGCTTGCCAATTCCCCAAGTAAGGCGGCGTGACCATGCAGAAAGTTCCGAGCATTACATCATGAAAACCCCATGTCATATCTCTGCAGAGGAGGCGGCACGTCTCGTGAAAACCGGCGATTGGGTCGACTACGGCGTAACCATTGGCCAGCCCGATGTTTTCGATGCGGCTCTTGCAAAGCGCACCGCGGAGCTGAGCGATGTCAAGATCCGCTCGTGCATCACGGTCCGGCCGCGCGCCGTTCTGGAAACCGATCCGGAGGGCAGGCATTTCCACTGGTTCAGCTGGCATTTCTCTGGTTACGACCGAAAGATGAGTGATCAGGGTATCGCCCATTACATGCCGATCAATCTGGGCGAGATCCCGGATTACTATCGCCGCTTTATAGAACCCGGCGATGTGGCCGTGATCAAGGTCTGCCCCAGGGACGCCAACGGTTATTACAACTTTGGCGGCACGAATTTATGGCACGGCGCCATTCTGGAGGCGGCCAAAATCGTCATTGTCGAAGTGACGGAAGGGCTCCCCTTTACCCACGGCATGGATTGCGGGATTCATGAAAGCGAGGTCGATTTTACCATTGATGGCGACAAACCTGCAATCGAGCTGCCGGACTTGCCCGTTACCGATGTCGACCGTGCGGTTGGCAAACTGGTTGCCTCCGAGATCGAGGACGGCTCGTGCATTCAGGTCGGCATCGGCGGTATGCCGAACGCCGTCTGCAGCTCGCTTCTGGACAGCGACGCCAAAGATCTTGGCATACATTCCGAGATGTTGACCGACAGCATGGTTGACCTTGTGCGGTCGGGTCAGGCCACCGGCGCGCGCAAGACCCTGAACAAGGGCAGGCATGTCTATGGTTTTGCACTTGGAAGCCGGCGTCTATACGATGCGATTGATGGCAATCCTGATTTCCATTGCTGTCCGGCAGACTATACGAACCCTCCTCACATAATCATGAAGAACAACCGTGTGGTGGCGATCAACAATACAACCCAGGTGGACTTGACAGGACAGGCCGCGTCGGAATCCGACGGTTTCCGCCACATAAGTGGCACAGGCGGGCAGCTGCAGTTTGTGCGAGGTGCCTATGCGTCAAAGGGTGGCAAGTCATTCATTTGCCTGTCTTCGGTTTTCGAGAAGGGCAACGTTCGCAAAAGCCGTATTGTACTTGGTTTGACGCCTGGCAACACGGTCACGACGACCCGGATGGACCAAATGTATGTGGTCACCGAGTTTGGCATGGTCAATCTCAAGGGCAGATCCGTGGTGGATCGGGCGCGCGGTCTGATTTCCGTCGCACATCCCGATTTCCGCGATGAACTGGAACGGGACGCGCGGGCGCACGGACTAATCCCGCGCACGCTCTTTCCGGTCGGGAGGCCTCTGTAGATGCGACCCGGTGCGAAATGAAGCCATGACGCGGGAAGTGTAAACCTGATCATGCATCGCACGGCAATTCCCGCCAGCTTTTTCATTAAATTATTCAATGGGCTACGAGGGTTTTATCGGGTTATTGTGGAAATTTCCAGGCTTGTGCGAAAAAATCGCTCAATATCGGTTTTTTAGAAGAAGGCATGGTTTGCGAAAAACAAAGCCGGCGGGAATTGCTTCGCATCGCATATCAGGTTGACTTTAAATTTAGAGCAAATAAAGTGGTTGATGGGTCGCGACGTTTGCGTCGCCCCTTTTTAGGAAAGAAACCCGATGGCTTTCGGAAACGCTGCGTGTCAGCGATAAATTTACGCCATCAACTACCAAGGGGGTAAGATGAAACAACTGAAATGGGCTATTGCGGCTCTGGCCATTCCTCTGTCCGCGCACGGACAGAGCATTAGTCAGAACGAGATACGCGTCGCTGTTGACGCAATCGATACAGCCGCGATCATCGCCAACGACGAGCATGACAGAAACTGGCTGAACTACGGGCTGAACTACGCCGAAACGCGATATTCACAGCTTGAGGCCATCAACTCCGGCAACGTCGCCGAGCTTGGCCTGGCCTGGTCCCACTCGCTGGAATCGCGGCGCGGGGTCGAAGCGACGCCCATCGTTGTCGACGGCGTGATGTTCGTCACGGCCTCTTGGTCGGTGGTACACGCGATTGACGCCGTGACCGGCGAAGAGCTTTGGGTCTATGATCCGGAAGTGCCGCGCGATTACGCCAGCCGTGGATGCTGCGACGTGGTGAACCGCGGCGTTTCCGTCTACGAAGGCAAGGTCTTTGTGGGTGCCTTTGACGGTCATCTTCATGCCATTGACGCTGCATCCGGCGAGCAGATATGGAAGGTCGACACCATCGAAAACCGCGAGATGTCCTACACCATCACTGGCGCTCCGCGGGCAATTAACGGCAAGATCATCATCGGCAATGGCGGCGCTGAATTTGGCGTCCGCGGCTATGTGTCGGGATACGACGCCGAAACCGGCGACATGGCCTGGCGTTGGTACGTGGTTCCGGGCGATCCGGAGAAGCCTTATGAAGACGCGTCGATGGAAACTGCGGCAAAAACATGGGATCCCGCGGGCAAGTATTGGGAAGCCGGCGGCGGTGGCACCATTTGGGACGCCATGGCCTATGACCCGGATTTGAACCTGCTTTACGTGGGCACCGGAAACGGCTCTCCCTGGAACCGCCACCTGCGCAGCCCGGCTGGCGGGGACAACCTCTATCTGGCCTCGATCGTGGCGCTGAACCCTGACACGGGCGAGTACGTCTGGCACTATCAGAACACGCCTGGCGATACCTGGGACTACACGTCGACCCAGCATATCATCCTGGCCGATCTCGAGATCGACGGTGAAATGCGAAAAGTCGCCATGCAGGCGCCAAAGAACGGCTTTTTCTATGTGATCGACCGGACCGATGGGTCTTTCATCTCGGCCGAGCCCTTCACCACAGTGAGCTGGGCCACCGGCTATGACGAAAATGGTCGTCCGATCGAGGCCGAAGGCGCTCGTGACAAGGAAAAGCCATGGGAAACCATTCCCTCGGCCTACGGCGCGCATAACTGGCACCCGATGAGCTATAACCCCGACACGGGCCTGGTCTATATCCCGGCGCAGGGTGTGCCGCTGGTGCAATCGACCGACCCGGCATGGGAGCTGAACAGCCACAAGCCAATGTCGACGATGTCTGGCATGGGCTGGAACCTCGGCTATCTGTTCAACGCTGTAGCGCCTGAGGCCACTCCATTCGGCCAGCTTTTGGCCTGGGATCCGGTCAGGCAGGAAGAGGCCTGGCGCGCGGAATATATCAGCCCCTGGAATGGCGGCACGCTGACAACGGCCGGCAACCTGGTCTTCCAGGGCACCGCTGATGGACGCTTCATTGCCTACAACGCGGCAACCGGTGAAGTCCTTTGGCAGACGCCCGTGGGTTCAGGTGTTGTGGCAGCTCCCGCGACCTTTGAGGTGGACGGCGTGCAATACGTCTCGATCGCTGTTGGCTGGGGCGGCGTTTACGGTCTGATGCAGCGCGCGACAGAGCGCGTTGGCCCTGGCCGGGTATACACCTTCCGCATTGGCGGCGACGCCGAACCGCCGGAATTTGTGCTGAGCGAGCGGACCGAGCTGTTAACCGGCGTGTCCTATAACCCCGACCACGTGGCCGATGGCCTTTCGCTCTGGGTGTCGAACTGCCTGTTCTGCCACGGGGTTCCCGCGATCAACAATGGCGGTGCGATCCCGAACCTGGGCTTCTCCTCTCCCGAAGTCATCATGGCTTCAGATGAATGGGTGCTTCAGGGTGCCGGCATACATGCCGGTATGCCGCGGTTTGACTCCCATCTGACAGAGGATGACGTGACCAAGCTGATCGCCTTTATCCAGGGCACCGTGGACGCGGTTCGCCCGAAATAGTTCGAGGGCGAACTTCAAAAAACTGGTCACCCCGTCATGGGGTGGCCAATCCCAGCGGCAATGACTTTGCCGGCCTCCGCATGGATGACGGCGTTATCGGCGAAACCATCAAACGCCTTACTGAACAAAAGACCGGCCCGCCGGGCGCGCAAGCGCAAATAAAGCACGTAATTTCAAAATGTTGATAAATACCGCGCTTTTGGCCGCCGTGCAGTCCGATGAGAGAAATCTTCAGCGTCTGGCCGGCAGTTGATGGTTGTAACGTTCGGTATCCTCCAGCTTGCGCTGACGGCCAGACCGAAAATTCCGGTCCGGCGCTCGCCGTTTCCCATTCATGCGGCAACGAACAGTCTGCCGGGCACTCCGGACCATGCCATTCCGCTGCCTGCCAAGCCGGCAAAACAGCAGAGCGGAGCATTCGAACTTCTGGAAATCCAACCCGCAGGGGATGTTGCCATGCAAGTAACGGTAGGAAATGCGGGAATCTGACGTAAATCACTGTAAACGGAAAGAATTAATCACCCCCCCCCCAAAAAAAACGAGGTTCCGGTTGATTCATCAAGCGGACATGAATGTTGTTTGAAAGTCAATCCGCGCTTTGCCGAAATCCAGCAAAGGCGGTTTTTTGCATGCATATCACCTGTTGAACGCCATGCGGATTTCAATAAATTCAAAATATACGCCTGCCGCGTGAATACGCCTTATCCAAAATTCCAATGTCATTATCCCGTTCGAAAACTATGAGATCTGCACGGTGGCCAATGGCAATTTCACCTCGATCCTCCAGGCCGACTGCATTTGCGGGATTTGCCGTTACGCATCTTACGGCTCGCGGAAAATCCCCCCATATATCAGCCAATTTAAATGCCGACTGCAACAGGGCCGCAGGCACGTAATCGGATGACATGACGTCCAGCAAATCCTCTTGCGCCAATTCCCGGGCCGAGGCGTTGCCGGAGTGCGATCCGCCGCGAATCAAATTCGGGGCGCCCATCATAATGGCCAGGCCGTTTTCCCGGCAGGCCCTTGCCGCTTCAATGGTTGTGGGAAATTCGGCCACGGCCGCATCTCGCTCCGCTGATTGCCTGACATGTTCCCGTGTCGTGTCATCATGACTGGCAAGAACCGCGCCCAAACGCACCGCCTCCCTGCAGGCGGTTTCTTCATGCTCGGCACCATAGGTTGCGCGCAGGTTGCTCAACATGTCCACATGCCTGCTAAATGCGTCGTCATTAAAATTTCTCTTTCCCGTGACATAGGCCTTAAACTTGTCCATGTTCCGGAACTGCCGCTGTCCGGGCGTGTGATCCATCAGGCTCACGATTCCGACGCGATCTTCGGAACCAAAGGCGGTCAATTCCTCGACCAGAGTGCTGGAACACACTTCCGCGCGCAAATGGATAAAGTGACTGGCTTTCAATTTTTCTTTCGCTTTCAATTCAAGAATGACATCGGCCAATCCCCGCGCATACTCTTCATGGCGTCCCGACCCCGGGATTGAACCAACGCGCATGGAGTCAAAAACGGTTGTGATCCCGCACCCCGCCAGCTCCGCGTCATGGGCGATCACGGCCGCCCGCAAAGGCCAATTCACTCCCGGGCGCGGTTCCATATGGCGTTCGAGATTGTCCGTATGCAATTCCACCAGTCCCGGGCAGACATATCGTTTCTCGCAATTGATCGCGCCTGCAACTTGCGCGTTTGACTGATCAATTTCAACAATCATCCCGTCTTTGGCTACGAGATTTCCCAAAACAACCTCATCGGCCATGACAATCCGGGCATTTGCAAGGATCAACTCGCTATTTTTTAGTGACATGGCAACGGCTCTCTTTCAAAAGAATATCCAGAATTTCATCTACGGTTTCCCGCACATCGCGGTCGTTTGACACTTCATGGCTTTTGAGAGAACCGGGCAATTGAGGCATTTTGCGATCAAGCCGCTCGGCCATTTCATCAAGGTTCTCGCGTCCTCTCCGCTTCAGTCGCTTCCGCAATACTGCACGTGGCGCGATCAGGTTAATAATGATAAACCGATCAAAAACGGAATTCGCCGCCTCCAGTGTCCCGCGCGAAAGATTTATAAGCATATCGCTTCCCGACAGAAGCGGAGCAACCGAGCAATGCGAAATGCCGTAGCTTAACCCGTGAGCCTCCCAGTCCAGAATGAACTCCTCGCGCGATTTTGCCAGCGAGAACGCGCAATCACTTGTCGCAAAGTGTTCTTCGCCAGTCTCATCACATGGACGGGTGATGGTTCTCCTGACCTGCGCCATCTCCGGGCATCGAGCGCGCAATGCCGCCATCACCGTGTCTTTGCCGACTCCGGACTGCCCAACTATCGCAATCATTCTCCCCTGCATTCTATGCCGCTTTTGGCATGAATTGCGTGACATCGATTTCCCGGTCGCAGATTTGCCTGCGGAAGTCGTTGTCATGAAATATGCCAATAATGGCCGCACCTCGCGATTTGGCCCCTTCAATCAGATCAAGCACAATGTCGCGATTTGCCGCATCCAGACTTGCGGTGGGCTCGTCCAGCAAAAGCGCCGGATAATCATGGACAAAACCGCGGGCTATGTTTACGCGCTGCCGCTCTCCCCCGGAAAATGTGGTGGGAGACAAATGCCTTAAATGCTCCGGAATGTTTAACAGTTCGAGCATTGCCTCCGCACGCTCAAATGCCTCATCCCGCAATGCGCCCAGCGTCAATAGAGGTTCGGCAACAACATCGCGCACCGGAACGCGAGGAACAACGCGCAAAAACTGACTTACATAGCCAAGGGTTTCACGCCTCAGCAAAATGATTTCCCGAGCCGTCGCCGCCGCAACATTGACATTGCCGATCAGGATTTCTCCCGACTGCGCCAGATAGTTGCCGTAAATCATGCGCATCAGCGTGGATTTTCCCGACCCGGACGGCCCGGCAAGTCCAACGCATTCACCCGGAAACACATTAAAATTCGCATCCGCCAGAACCGGAATGACGGCGTTGCTCTGATTGTGCAGAACAAATCGCTTGGAAAGATTTGAAACCCTTATCATCGCGTCCCCTAAACCTGAAGAACCGAACCTACCAGCAACTGCGTATATGCATGCTGCGGATCATCCAGCACCTGATCGGTCAGACCGCTTTCAATCGCGCAACCGTCCTTCATCACCATCATACGGTCTGCCAGCAATCGCGCAACCGCGAGATCATGTGTCACAATAACAACGGCAAGCTCCATTTCGCGAACCAGAGACCGCAGCAAATCCAATAGACGCGCCTGCACCGAAGCGTCCAGTCCGCCTGTAGGTTCATCCATGAAAATCAACCGCGGACCCGTGACCAGATTGCGCGCGATTTGCAACCGTTGCCGCATCCCGCCAGAGAATGTCGCCGGACGATCGTCAACCCGGTTTTCCGGTATCTCCACCCGCCCCAGCCAATCCATCGCCTGACGGCGAATGTTGCCATAGTGACGCTCGCCGACACCCATAAGTCTTTCGCCAATGTTTCCGCCGGCACTTACGTTCATTCGCAATCCGTCACGCGGATTCTGGTGGACAAATGCCCAATCGGTACGCGACAGCCTGCGCCGTTCGGACTCGCTCATCTTTAGCGTATCCCGCATGCCTTCGCACCGGGTATTGAACAATACCTCGCCCGTGTCCGGAACCAGATTTCCGGACAGGCAATTCAGCAGAGTGGATTTCCCCGATCCGCTTTCACCCACAACCCCCATCACCTCGCCCGGCCAGAGGGCAAAGCTCACATCCGAGCAACCTGTTCGGCCACCGTATTTTTTTGCAATTCCAAGCACATCAAGCAACGGCAGCGTCATGCTCCGCCTTCCCCGTTTCCGTTGAGCCGGGATTCGCAAAAATCTGTATCCGAGCAAACGAACATCCGCTCTCCCCGGTCATTTACGATCACTTCATCGAGATAGCTGTTTTCCGCGCCGCAGAGTTCACATGCGTGATCGGCCCTGCCGGGATCAAAGGGATGGTCCTCAAAGTCCAGGCTGACCACCCTGGTGTATGGCGGTAGGGCATAGATTCGCTGCTCTCGTCCTGCCCCAAACAGTTGAATCGCCGCCATTTCCATTTTTGGATTGTCAAATTTTGGTATGGGCGACGGATCCATCAAATAGCGTCCCTCCACCTTCACCGGATAGGCGTATGAGGTCGCTATCGCGCCATGAATGCTGATATCCTCGTAAAGCTTCACATGCATCAGCCCATATTCTTCAAGAGCGTGCATTTTTCGCGTTTCGACTTCAGACGGCTCCAAAAATCGCAACGGCTCCGGAATCGGAACCTGATATACCAGTATCTGCCCCTCTTTCAGTTCGGTCTCGGGAATGCGATGGCGCGTTTGGATGACGGAAGCCTCGGTTGTGCGTTCGGTTACCTCCACATCTGCGGTTTTCTGAAAAAACCTCCGAATCGATATGGCATTTGTCGTGTCGTCGGCACCCTGATCAATCACCTTTAACGTATCCTCGGGCGTTAATGTCGCCGCGGACACCTGCACACCCCCGGTGCCCCAGCCATAGGGCATCGGCATTTCCCGGCTGGCAAACGGCACCTGATATCCGGGAACGGCCAGTCCCTTTAAAATGGCGCGCCGGATCATTCGCTTGGTCTGCTCGTCCAGATAGGCAAAGTTGTACTCGCTCATACAGCCGCCTCCCGCGGACGGTGATTTCTCCCGGCCTCTCTCCGCAATTTGCGAACCAGTTCCAGTTCGGACTGAAAATCCACATAATGAGGCAGCTTTATATGCTCGAGGAATCCCGTCGCCTGAATGCTGTCCGCATGATGGAGAACGAACTCCTCGTCCTGAACAGGCGCTCCAAGGTAGTCTTCGCCCAGTTCACGCCAGCGAAGCGCCCGGTCCACAAGCGCCATGGCTATGGATTTTCGCTCAGACTGGCCCATTACCAGCCCGTAACCGCGCGTGAACTGGGGCGGCTCGACTTTTGATCCGCGAAACTGGTTTACCGTTTCGCATTCCGTAACCTCGATTTCACCAATCTCAATGGAAAAGCCCAGTTCGGGAATATCCATTTCAACGGCGACGCGGCCAATTCTCAATTCCCCCACAAAGGCATGGTTGCGCGCATATCCGCGTTGCGTCGAGTAGGCCATGCCCAAAACAAAACCCTCGTCGCCACGTGCCAGAGACTGAAGGCGAATATCGCGACTGGCCGGAAGTTCCAGCGGTTCTCGCGTCAAGTCGCCGGGTTCGACATCCGTTTCCGGCTCGTCCTGGATCAAACCCTCGCTGTTCAGATATCCTGCAATGTGGGGAATGTCATCACTCAAGGGAGTTTCCGACTGCTCCGCCTCACCGACAAACCCGTCGGCGGCAAGTTTGAAATCCAGCAATCTGTGAGTGTAGTCAAATGTTGGACCCAGAACCTGACCGCCAGGCGCATCCTTAAACGTTGCCGATATCCTGCGCACGCATGACATTTGGCCGGTTTCGATTGGCAATGACGCGCCAAACCTTGGCAGAGTGGTGCGGTAGGCGCGAATCAGGAAAACCGCTTCAATCAAATCGCCTCGCGACTGCTTGATTGCCAGAGCCGCCAGTTCGGGATCAAACAGCGACCCTTCCGCCATCACCCGATTAACCGCCAGCGCAAGCTGTTCACTGATTTGCCCGATGCCAAGTTCTGGAACCGCGGGATCTCCGCGACGTTCCTCTGCCAGCCATAGATGAGCGTTTTCGATTGCCTTTTCACCACCCTTGACGGCAACATACATGACCTAAACCTCGCTTATGCGCGTTGTGCGCGGAACGCCCGCAATTTGCGTTCCGGAGCAAAACAGAAAATCAACGCCAAGCGGGAATTGCGCGGCATTCTCCTGAAATGCCGGCAGGTTGGCCAGTGACAGCCTTGCCACATCCCTGATGCCAGGACCTCTAAGCGCCAGACCCGAGTTTTTCAATGTTTCGCATTCCGCAATCAATGTTGCCGACCGATCGGGATATTCCGCTTCCCCCCGATTAAACCGGCCAAGCGGGAGCATTTCCCGCCATTGGCCCAATGCGAACATCGCCCTTCCGGCCGCGGTTATCGGCGCTCCCGTCTGGAAGGTGATCCACGACCGAACCTCAACGGTATCCAGCGAGGGCATCAACGCCAAAGGCGTGTCGGCGTCACACAGGACAAGCGCAATCGTTCCCATCGCGACGGACATCGGAGCCGGAGGATTTACGCCTTTGATCCCAAAAATGCGTCCCGGATGCGCCATCGCTCCCATTATCGAGCGAAATGCCCGCGCCGCATCCTCCGGAGGCGAATTAAAGCCGCCTTGCAGCGCAAGCTCGGACATCAATCCTCTCCTCTCGCAAGCGTGAAGAAATCAACTTTTGTGGCCGCCGCCTTTTTGGCTCGGGTCTCTTTTTCCGCAAGTGCAATTTCCATAAGCGGGACGATCACGGTTTTAGTCAGATCGCCTTTCCGATCGCCCTGCAGCATGGCATCCAATACCGCGACCTGTTCGGCGTGCCCGCGATTCCTTCCCTGAACGCAACCGTGCCCCACCTCACCGGTTTCCAGTTGAACGGAGCAGCGCGTTACCGTCACCTCACCCAAATTAAAGGCGTCTCCGATCCCTCCCATTCGACCCCGAACCATGACTCCGCCGATTTCAGGGACTCTCAGCGTTTCATATTCGGGAACGTGACGAATCCCGGCAAAAAGCCTCGCGACATCCATCGCTTTGGCTTTGGCCAGCGTCGACAACCATTCTTTTCGCTGTTTTGACATGGCGATTGCCTTGATATATACAACTAGACAAATTACAGTCGTTCGCATACAAGTCACATCAGCCGGTTTCAAGTGAAATTTTTGCAAATGTCTTCAGCAACTCTATGGAAAACCATATCGGACACCATCCTGGAGGATATTGCGTCCGGCCATTTCAGCGAAGGGTCCAAGCTTCCGACAGAGGCGGAACTGGTTAGACGCTTTGGAGTCAACAGGCATACAGTGCGAAAATCGCTGGCCGCACTGGCCGACAAGGGCATATTGCGGTCAAGGCGGGGGAGCGGTGTTTATGTGGCGCATCCCCCGACTGTATACAATATGAGCGACCGAGTCCGCTTTAGCCAAAATCTTGCCGAAGCCGGTCGAACGCCCTCGCGAAAAGTGCTAAATCTACTAACAAGAAAAGCATCCAGAGAGGAAGCCGCGGCATTGCAATTGACTCCAGGCGCCGCCGTTCATCATTACGAGGGCATCTCGTTTGGAGATTCAGAGCCTATCGCTCTCTTTCAATCGGTATTTTGCGCCAACAGGTTTCCTCAACTCGCAAAAGCTCTTGAGATTCAAAATTCGGTAACCAGAGCCTTAAAAAATTGCGGATTGAAGGATTACACGAGAGCATCCACGCAAATCGCCGCGGTGGCGGCGACACCGGTACAGGCCAACCACCTGCTGTTGAAACCCGGGGATCCCTTGATTGCGACAAAGAGCGTCAACGTTGACGAACATGACATTCCCGTTGAATATGGGCGCTCCCACTTTTCCGGCGCTCGCGTGACACTTAACTATTCATAGACGTCACATGTAATCCATATGGCGGACGCACATGAAAACTGATCAAGCC
>JAPOTF010000132.1 GCA_026709325.1 Roseovarius sp. | reverse complement strand
GGGATGCATCGGGCACCGCAACGCCAGGGACGCGCGGCCGTTCCGGTGGAGCCGCGGCCCGGAGGATCTCGTGGAGTCCTGGAAGCGGGGTCACCGGAGGCTCCAGGAAATAGAATCAAATGAATAAGACAATACACTAGGGACGCGCTTCCGGACGGCATCGACATCGACCGGAAGGGCATGCCGGCCCGCGACCGAGAGTCCCGCACCTGCGGTCTTCGACAGGGCCGGATGGCACCGGTCCCGAGATTTGGCGCTGCCGGAGAGCCCATCCGCATTGCGGCTTCCGCCATGCGTCCCGTAATCGAATCCCGCTGAGAACGCGTTCCGGTTCCCGGAATCAAATCATTTTGCGAACCGGGTCCATGAACACGGCCGAGGATGTCAAACGGCATGTGCAACGGGTTTGGGACGGCTTTTGCAAGGCGCCCGAGCGCATTAAGAGCGTCGATGGGCGGAAGCGGGCCAAAATGGCCGCAATCGAGGCCGAGACAGGGGACCAGATAATGGTAAAAAACTTTCTTGCATTGGTATTATATATACGATACTATTATCGGTATAATAAATTCTCGCCACCTGATTTTAGGGGTTTTGACTTTATGATATTTGCCAAACATGGTTTCGTACGCACCTATAATAGAAGAAGAAAAAACCGTTGGCGCTATCGAGGAAGCGCAGAAGAAGTGTTTACCAGGATCTACAAACGTAACTTGTGGAACAGCAAAGAATCACGCAGTGGTCCGGGTTCTGAACTCCAAGCAACCAAAAATCTTCGTCATGCCCTTCCGGGTTTGATCAAGCAATACTCTGTTGACCGTTTCCTGGATGTTCCTTGTGGTGATTTCAACTGGATGCAGCATGTTCTTCCAGGCTTGCATGTCGACTATATCGGGGGTGATATTGTTGCGCCTCTCATCATGAATAATCAAAATAAATGGGGGGGGGGATAAGAAAATAAAATTTTGCTTGATTGACCTCACCAGAGATCCACTTCCCAAGGCTGATATGATGCTTGTACGCGATTGTCTTTTCCATCTTTCCTTTGAGGCAATTTATCATTTTTTGAACAATTTTTGCCGCTCGGACATTAGATTTTTATTAACAACCCAGCACATTCCTCCTTCGGAGGCAAATACAGATATACTCAATGGCGATTATCGTGATATTGACCTTTTTGCCCCTCCATTCCATTTCCCCGCTGATCCTCTGTTCGATATCATTGATGACAATATTAATGTCCCGAATAAGCACTTGCTTTTGTTTGATCACATGCAAGTAAATGCGGCTCGAGATGCAATGAAAGCAAATCTCGGTATCTGAGTAATCTTATGGTTATGTATGAAGAACCTCTTGTAAAATTAAAGGCGACTGTGGCGGCAAAAAACAGCATTTGCCATGTCGAATGCGGCAATGGAAAGGCAAATTCAAGAGAACGGGGCATTTTTCCCAATTTTTCCTTCGATTCCCTTGATTTCAGGCAATTCAGGCGTCATCGCTGCCCGGTGTCCAGACGCTCAAAAAACCGGTTGAAAAGGGGAATCACAGCATGTGGCGCTGCAACTGGTCGATCGCCAAAGCCAGGACGCAGAACATGATGTGCGCGAAAACCTTCGCGTAGCCATGGACGCGGACGTGCAGGCGTCATGTAGGCGGGGCCGGTTTCAGGACACCACCGGGCCACCACTAACGGAAGTGGGACGCCCGGAAGTGGACGTGACGTTGATCCTTCCCGACAGCCTGGAGGAAAGAGCTTGAGCGAAACCCGAACAGTGTCCACCACGCTGGGGGGATGTCCGGACCAAACGGAAGCGCCTTTCCCGGCCTGAACGCCGCGTCTCCTGCCGCCGGTGCCTACAGGCCATTGCCAGGTCCACGCTTCGTCGGCACCGGTTCGTCAGATTCCGCTCTTGACTTTGGGGCCGCATTACGGAAGAGGCTTAAATATATGAAGAACAAACTTGCTACAATTAATGCCATTTGGATTGGTCCTAATTTGGGCCCAGTGCATGCCGCCTGTCTACAATCTTTTATCAACCAGGGACATAGAGTCGTGTTGCACACCTATGAATGTCTAAAGGATAAACCCGAAGGGGTAGAATATGCTGATGCCAACTTGTTAATCCCTGAAGACCAAAAATTCATCCATCGCAAAACAGGTAGTTTTGCCGTTTTTACTGATCTCCTGCGATACGAAATCTTGCGCCAAAATCTTGGGCTTTACGTTGATTGTGACATTTTCTGTCTCAAGCCAATCCATGATACCGATTATATTGTTGGTTTCCAAGATAGCACAATTAATAACGCTGTTCTCAAAATGCCTGCAGATTGTCCGGCCTTGCAGGAACTTTGTGCCATGCGTCATCATCATTTTTTACCACCTTGGTTTTCGAGTCTCCGAAGATGGAAATTTAAAATAAGAAGATTATGGGGGGGGGGGCAGTTTCCAAGACATGAAATGGGGAACCCTCGGCCCTGATGCCGTGACCTATTACTTTCACAAGCACGGCTTGCTTCATTATGTACTACCAGTCGATGTCTTTTATCCCGTGCATCATCAAGTGGCAGCTCTTTTACTTGATCAACAGCTCAGTTATAAAGATCTCATTACGCACCGAACAAAGTGTATACATCTGTTCAATGAGACCTTTTTTCAAAACTTAGATTTAAACTTCGTACAAACTTTGGATTTGGATAATGATATCCCCAAGAACTCTCCCTTGGGGGAATTAATAAACCTAAGCCGATTAAATTGATGTGGCGATAGACCCATTCTCGAATAAATTCTGGGAAAAAGTGACCATTCAAGCCCATATCTTAACAGACTTATATGCCCTTCAATTCTCTCGTTTAACACCTGATGGCAAAGGAGAATGGGACGGAGTGAATTTTACGTTTGGGCTGATACCGCCCTATGGATGTCCTGATTGTATATACCAGCCCTCTATGGACAATACGGATTAATCTCCCGTGTGACCGAATTGCATTCGTTGCAGGAGAACCTGAAGCAAGTATTCGATACTCAAACGTATTTCTAAATCAGCAAGAGAATCCGTAAAGAAGATCGTGAAAGGGAAAGACTTGCGAAACGGCTGTGACCGATGCACAAGGTGCCCAGTGAACGACGCAAATACTTGCATAGGGAGCGCAATCAAACCTATCTGAACATATTCAGGGCAGTGCTTGCGGAAGAAAATGCATTGGCGGCCCTCTGCAGACGTGCTTGCGGACCTCGGAAGGCACACTGCAAAAGCTCCGGTTCGCAGTCAATAGGGTTGCGGATGCGAAGACTTGGGTGGCATTCGCGGAGGAAAATCTGCTAGATGCCAATATAAAGTGAGAAATTATCCCCCCTACTTTACGAAACTAAGTGAAAAACTACACCACCAAGGCTACCCTGCCACACGCGGCACCGCTCCATACCGTCCCTGCAGATAACCTTTTCGGAAAGGCCTCTCATCACGTGTCTTGTAGTCCGAGAAGGGCCGCAGATGGGAGGCAAGGTCGTCGCCTTTCTCGACCAGCCATATCTGATCGCGTCCTATGTATTCTTCAGTGACTGTGAGGTCATGAGTTGTGAAGATCAACTGGGCTTTATACGGGTTGGTTTTCGTGGAGTTAAACATGCGAATGATCTGGCGGAAGGCAAGTGGGTGCAGGTGTGTGTTGAGCTCGTCCACGACAAGCGTGTAGCCGTTATCAAGACAGTCCATGATAGGGCCCATGAGAGAAAACAACATGCGTGTGCCTGTGGATTCGTCGTTGAAATCGAGGCGAGTTTTATATCCCTTTTCATCCTTGCGGTAGGTGGAGATTTCCAATGTCGTCGCCCCTTCTGAAAGCATGGACCTCAATCCGCTTTGGTGTTTTCTGGGCAGGTTTTTAAAATACGCAGTTTCAAAAGCGCTCCTTTCTTCCGCTTCAACATCTTCGAGCCGCAAGTCGGCATCTGCCAGAAATGCCATCACCTTGCTTTTCCATTCATCATCGTCAAGGCGGCTGGCAGTATACGGCCCGATTGACTCAACAGCGAGGATTGCGCGCAACCCCATATTCAGCCAGTGGAACGGGCGTTGCAGCGATTCGGAATTGAGCTGTATGGCGGTGCTGACAAAGAGCGCGTTTTCGCGCGTTTGCGCTTTCCAGCTTTCGCGTTCGCCTTTTAGATGGGTGGCGCTTGTCTCCCAATTGTAGGCGCTGCGGTTGGGATCGTATTCACGCGTGAATATTTGGCGCTGCTTGCGCGTTGCGGAAGGGCGTTCGAAGAGCCATTCCTCCCAGATTCGTTCGGCGTCGTAGGCGAAGCCGTACTGGAACAAGCTGTCATCATGAAGGAAGGTCACCTCGAATTCCGTCGGTGAGTTGCGCCACTTGGAATGAAAGAGATGCGGCTCGTATTTTTCGATGAGTTTATTTTCGTTCCTGAACGAGTCTCGGACGAGGGCGGCGAGCGTTTTCATGCTCCGGACAAGTCCGGATTTTCCGGATCCGTTGGCCCCAAATAGGCAAGCTTGCGGCAGCACATAAGGGGCACCGTTGTTGCCTGTTGCCACGGCGTTTGGCGTTCCGCTGCCGGATGCGGTCATAAGGAAACTTTGCCTGTCTCGAAAGGACCGGTGATTCTGGACTGAAAATTCTACGAGCATGAGAAGATATTAAATTTTGCGACCTTTTTTTGACATAATTTGCAAATATATGCAATTACTTTGAATGTAAAGTGTAAAAAGCGCTCTTCTCGCAGGCGTTCACTCCAGGGCTTGGATTGCACCCGGAAGCCAGTTCCGCTTCTGATTCTCCGCCTTCGCAAGACCTTTAAGAGAATGCCGCGCATATTCAGCGGCATATGCGAATTTGACGTGATTTTTTATTAAAGCCTTTGAAAAGATCAAACACCGGGAGCGGGAAAGCGAGTGGCCCGATCACGGACCACTTTTCATCGGACGGATCCGTTTTCACATCTGTTCATTGATCGTTTATACTGTTCCCGAGTTGTTTCTTTCCAGATGCCATGTGCCCCTCGATTTAAAGTTTGCAATTGGAATGGATATGCCACAGTTGGGGGACGCCCCGACTTTTGGATGCCGTAAATCCTGGCCATGACTTTTGAAGATGGTTTGCAAATTGGACAAACTGTGCAATCAATGTGCTCAAAATGAAGTGAAACCGGGAATGCAATGAGCAAATCAGGCGAATCTCTGGGTAAAATGATGGAGCTTCTTGTGAAGGAATATCCATTGTTAACGAGCAATGCCGTGAGATTTGCTCTTAGTCATCCTCGGGAGGCACGTGTGGTGGTGGCGGCCGCGTTGGAGCGATGGCATCACAACAGCATTTAAAGGGCGTTGAAGACGTGCCGGAGCTTCATTGTTCCGGAGTGCTCCAGCCAGCGGAAGAATTGTCGGCGTCACGGAGGCCGCGTCGCGGCTGGAAGTGTCTCGTACGACGATCTACGGCCGGTCGAAGACAAGCAAGCTGATCTCTTGGAAAACCGCCAAGCGGAGATTATGCATCCCTGCTGGACAAATTATTGGCCCGGGTCGAGTTGTTTCGGACCTCAAGGAGGTTTTCGACGTTATCGAAGACAGCGAACTGGCGTGGGTGTTCCTTGCAAGGGAATGGGCATTTGAGGAGATGGTCGCTCAGCCTCTCGAACTGCTCAAGAACGGTCATATTGGTGAAGTGCTGGGCGCGGCGCCCGGATTCGGTGCCACGTTCACGTGAGCGAGGGCTGCTGGCGCATTGATCGGCTCGCTCCGGTTCTTGCAGCAATGCTCATGCCTGTTAGCTACCGGATCATTGCAAGTCGCCATCTGTCGAATCCATTGGGGACGAGTCCTTCCGATTCGCGTTTTTGAACGCGAAATGGCGGTTTAACGGCACTGTACGCGGCAGTCGAATTTGCCACGGCCTTTGTCGAAACAGTGGCGAGGGACAGATTCACCAGGCGACAAAGCTGTGAGATCTCGGTGAAGGAAATTGCGGCTCGAGGCTGGACGCGCCTGGAAATGCGCCAAAAAAAACGAGTTGAAAATGATCGATCTGCGCGAAGATGGGTGTGCCCGGATTGGTGCGCCAACCGATACGGTGAACGCGAGGAACCACTCTGCAGGCCGCGCGTTTGCGATGGGCATTCATGCGGGCCAAGCAGATATAGATGGCATCGTCTACACCTCTCGTCTGACTGGGAAGGATGTCTATGCAGTGTTCAACCGCTCAATTGGAAAGCTTGTTTCGATTGAAACAGGGTTGCTGGAAGATCATCTGGAACTAACGGACATCTTAAGCCGATACAGGATCGGCCCAAGAGCTTGAACTGGCGGACAGCTACCGACCGGGCGATCCACCGTCCAAGTGCATCAGTTTTGGCCAGTTAAATCGGTAGTTCCCAAAATTTAATGTTTCGGTAATCGCGATCTGCACCCATTTCGTTGCTGAAATGGTGCATAAATGAAAACAATCAGCATGGTCATAATAAAGCCCACGAAGTCCTGCAATGCGGACTGCTCATACTGCTGTGCGCCATCAGACGGCGCGCCCAAATGGACGGACGAGGATTTTCGCCGGGCATTCGACATGCTGGAACAGCGCCTGCATCCCGCGGCAACGTTTCTCTGGCATGGCGGAGAACCCATGCTTCTTGGGCCGCGGTTTTACCGGAAGGCATACGATTACGCCCGCAACCGCCTTTCCGGCGTGCGATTTTCCATGCAATCAAACATGCTCTCCTACAGCGATCGCTGGAAAGCCGTATTCAGGGAGGTCTTCAAGGGCGGAATATCCACAAGTTGGGATCCTGACGGGCAATGCCGCTCAATAAAGGGAAGCCCCGAACTGTATTCGCGAGTCTTCCAGGCCAAAATGGAGTCATTGTTAAATGACGGGTGGCATCCAAATGTCATTGCGACATTCACCGACTCGACGATTCATCTTGCCCGCGACACATACGGCAAGGCGCTTGAATCATCCAAAAACGGACGGCCCTACGATATACGGCTCAATTACCGCTATCCGGCAGGCCGGGCCTTAAATGCCGGACCCGCGATAAGGCCGGACACCTACGGCCGATACCTGACCGAAATATACGACCGCTGGATAGTCGATTGTCCCGATTTCCTTGTCACGCCGCTGGATCAGATGTTGATGAAGGTGGCCGGAGCGGAAACGGGCAGGTGCCCGTGGTCAAAGAGCTGCACGGGACGAATCATTGAAATCGAGCCAAATTTCGATGTGTATAATTGCGGAGAATTCGCCGACGTTGGGAACGCTGAATTCCGCTTTGGAAATCTGCTTAAAGACGGAATCGGCGCATGCCTGAGCTCCCGGGCCGCAAACGGCCTTGCGCAACGCAGATACCGCCATCCGAAAGAGTGCATGCAGTGCATCCATTTTGATGAATGTGAAGGGGGCTGCATGCGAGACAGCGTGCTTTTTGGCGGCGGTCTTTACGGAAAGTTCCATTATTGCGAATCCTGGAAGGAGATATTCTCGCGAATAAAGGAAAGCATTCTCACCGGTGAAGCAGACAGAACGCTCGAAAGGCTTGGTTTGAATTCAAAATGCGTCGTTCACACTGTTCGAAGCAAATTGTCTAAGGGCATAAATTCCGGGTTGAAGAACATGAGACGGGAAATTGAGACATCTGGATTTGCTCCTGGAAGAGACAATGCCATGAGCGCCATGGCTGTTTGACAGGTGCGCATCAGTGGTTTTTTCCGATATTCGCAAAAACAACAGAGTTGTAACGGCATATCTTAAGCCTTCAGACTATTGCAGTGTGGGATGCGAGCACTGCTATCTTCCATATGAGGCGCGGACAAGCAGGGTTCGCATGACGCTGAACACTCTGGACAAGGCGATCGAAACCATACGCGGGATGGCGAGCGTTCAACCTGCACGGGGAATTCTGATTGTCTGGCACGGCGGGGAGCCACTCGCATTGCCCAAGGAGTATTTCCGAAAGATGTGTGAAAGAGTGCGGGAGAGGCTTCCAGAGGCAATCCAGTCAATCCAGACATCGCTGATCCCATACCGAAAAGACTGGGCGCCAATTCTTCTCGAATTTACCGGAACGCATATCGGCAGCTCAATCGACTTCTCATTGCGGACCATCAGGGGAAATGCGGAAAGATATCAATTGCTGTGGCTCAAAAAAGCCGCTCAGGCGCGGCAAGACGGATTCAGCGTCACCCCGGGAGTTGTGCCATCCAGGCATGAACTTGGCCGGGGAATTGAAATTTGCGACTGGATGGAGAGGCACGGTTTCCTCGACTGGAACATTGATCGCTATAACAGCCATGGAAAAGAGGATCTTCTGCGGCCAAGCAACATCGAGCATTCCGAATTTCTGACACAGGTGTTCAAGGCCGCAATGAAGCGGGTGGAACGCGGCGTTTTCATGAAGATCAATACGGTGCGCGCGGCCTTGGCCGGAATTCTGGTGGGCGCGACCGGAGACCGCTGGGGAACTTCCTGCTCGCGCGATTTCATTGTCGTCAATCCCGATGGAACCGCGAGCGCGTGTCCCGACATGGCAGGCTACTCAAGCTACGGGCATGTTTCCGGAGGTTTTTGGGAGTTTTCCGGTTCGGAAGCCAGAAGAAAGTGGATCAGGAACCATTTGATTGGGCGCGCAAACCCGAATTGCCGTTCCTGCCGTTTCAACGGCTTCTGCAGGACAGGCTGCCCGTTGACGCCCAACGCGCCTGAACTTGAAGGTGATTGCTCCGGATACAGTCGGCATCTCTCCCATGTTGCGGACTTCGCGGTCCGCAAACCGGACATTGCCTGGAAATATCTGCGCGAGACAACTGAATGACAGCGCCCGCATTCTCAACAGATGAAGCATCGGATCGGCAAATCTCCGGATTTGACCACCTTGTCTATCTTCGCGTTTTCGAGGGTTGCAATCTTCACTGCCTGCATTGCTTTATACCCGCCAATCCAAGACGCATGAAAATGGACGACATACGCGCCGTTCCGAGACTTCTTCAAGGTCGCGTGGAACCCGGTGCGGTTGTGCTTCTGCAATGGCATGGCGGAGAACCCACCTTGATGGGGTCAGAATTTATCCGAGAGGGAATCCGCGAAATAAAAAAACATGGCGTAGACTACATTTGGAAATTCGGAATTCAAACCAATCTTGCGAATTTCGACAAATCGTGGATTCCCCTTTATCAGGAGGAGTTCAGCGGTGAGGTGGGTGTTTCATGGGATCCTGAAATAAGATTGCTAAATCGGCATGCCCTCGAGTCCAGTTCGGAATACAATCGACTATTCGATGACCGGCTTTCCATTCTTGTGGAATCGGGATTGAAGCCACATGTCGTGACAACCGCGACAAAAACTCTTTTCAAGCACTTCCGCAACCCTTTTGACTTTTTTCTCCACTGGATCGTTCGGGGCGTGTCCAGTGTCCATCTTGAGAGAGTCACCCGGACCGGTCACGCCAGGGAAAACTGGAACGCTGTTGGCCTTTGCAATGCGGAATATTCAAGACACATGTCGCGCTGGATGCGAGCCTATTATCTGCTTCGCTCCAGGCGCAAGGGACTGAATAATTTACATGTTTCCCCATTTGACGACCTTGCGGCTTCCGTGAAGTCACTGGCGAACGGCAAGCCAAAGGCAAATGGCTGCTGGTCGGGAAACTGCGACATGCGGTTTCATACAATAGACGCCGATGGATATAAGCCCGGCTGCACAGCCATAACGAGCGAGATTGGCAATCGAAACGCGCATCATCAATTGGATTTGGGCGAAGACATAAGGTCTTTTCGAGATTCAAGAATATTTGATTGCCGGAACTGCAAATACAGGCCGATTTGCTCTTCCGGATGTCTGGCTCTTGATTTCGACGATGGCAGCGGCGAATGTTCCGGTGGCTATGGATTGCTTGAAACGGCTTCCGAACTCGAACGGGAATTTGATTTCGAAACGGGAGCGCGGCAAATGAGAGGCGCAAGGCGCAAGATATCACTCAAGCCAGATTACGCTCCCCCATAACGAATGGTTTAAGCTCCTGTTCCATACGCCTCTTATGCGAGTTTATGCGCTCCCGGCGCGAGTTTGGCGAGCATTCGCGGGCTTAAAACAAGATCATTTATTGGAGACGCATCAATGTCCAATGTGAAAATATCCATTTCAGCCGCGCTGGTTATGGCAACGGCGCATGCGGTCGTTGCGTTGCATGCAAATGCGGGAACGATTGATTTTGACAGTGCCGAAACGCATCATGACATGGCCGCCGAAGCGGCGGTTTCATCGGCCATTGGCCGGGAGATTGTCCTGCAGGCGCGTCCGGCCATAATTTCCGCATTGGGCATAGACGAAGATCTGCTGGCGGAGGGTCATGTCGAGGTGGCGCAGCTTAACGCCGACAGCCATCTGATCGACTCAACCTATGGCGGCGACTCGCGGTTTTCCTGCTACAGCAACTGCCATAGCGCATGTCATGGCTCACGTGGCTGGCGATAGCTTTTCATCAGTGAAATGCAAACTAAAACCCTAAATGAACTGCATGATATCAACATGAAATCAAGCGAAATTAATCAGCTATCGAACATTCCCGTCATCTGGGGCGTTGAAGTCGATGAAATAGTCACGCGCCCGCCACTGGGTTTGCGGCAAATAGGTTTGCTTTGGGATGGCGAGGCGCCGGACATGATATCGGACAATTTGATTGACAGCGTAATCTCGTTCTCGCTCGCGGGCGTCGAGGTCATTGTCGAAATCCGCCCGGAAGATCGGATTGATCATGATTATCTGCTTGTGATTGCGGCCAATGCGGGCTTTTGCATATCCGCGATCCCGCCCGAGCGCAAATCGGGTGTTGAAACATGGTCAAATCAATGCGCGCGCTTTGCAGATGCGCTGATGGCGGCTTCGAACTTCTCCGGAAATCTCTATCCGGTATCAGGTTATTTGACCTACCTGGTCATGGAATATTTTGGCGGGGCAAAGGCGGCGGTCCCTTCGGATTTATACACGAGGCAAAGGTTTGCGGAACAGGTGCCGCAAAACTGGTCCGATATTGCAAAATCGCATATGCGAAAGAGCCTGTCGGATGCCGCAGGCGGGGAAAACGAGCTAAAAGGCTATCTTGGCTCGATACTTAAGGCCATTCATGGCGAAGCAAGGCGGCAGCGTCTTCAGCAGCTGAAAGCCTGGAAATCCACGGAAAGCCAAACCGCGGCATGAAGCATTTCACGCTCCACATACGCCTTGCTTTGGACTGCAATGCGCAGTGCACTTATTGCTCTTCGGCGAACAATGCATCCGGGCGCATTGGCATTGGCGAATTCAAGACCGCATTGAACTTCATCGCGGATGCGGTGTTTCCGAAACTTGGAGTGGGACAGGACCATCAACTCGCGATCGAGTATCTGGGAGGTGAAATGCTTCTGATCCCGGAACGCGAGATCAGGCTGTTTACTGAAATCGCAAGGGACAGGCTTGGCCCGCTTGTTCGCGGGTTGCGACAAGGTGTTCAAAGCAATCTAATCGGTTCGGAAAGAAGAGTTCTGGCTCTCCATGATCTCTTCGGTGAAAACATCGGAACATCATGGGACAATTACACCGGGCAACGCCGCACAGGCGGCTCCGCCAGTCTCTACAAGGCCATTCTCAACAAATCGCTCCGGACACTGTCGGGCAAGAGGGGTTTTTCACCTGGCCGGGTCATTGTCGTTGACTCCGCAATCGCGGAATACCTTGAAAGAGAAGTTCGGGACGCGATCAGTGGCGGCTATGATCTTGTGCTGCGCCCGGTCTTCAAGGGAGGAAGCGCCGATGTGTCGCATCTTTCAACAGATGAGCTGGCGATGCTGTTTTCCAAGTGCCATAAAATATGGAGCGAAAATCCCCGAGTGCGGATTGAGCCATTTACAAGCCTGTTTAAAAGGCGAATAAATCGCGGGCGCGCTGATGAAGCGGGAGAGGACTCGGCGCTGGAAAGCGCCGGATGCCCATTCCAGCATGACTGCGCCTTTCGCTCATTAAGCCTTGGACCGGATGGGTCGCTTAACGTCTGCCAGGAAATGGCGGACGCATCCCGCTATTCGCTTGGCAACGCGATTTTGGAAACCTTCAACGATCATGTCTGGCGTCTTCTGGCGCGAAGGTCGTTCAGACTTGCGGCGGAATGCCGCAACTGCCAGTGGCTGGCCGAATGCGCCGGGGGCTGCATGAATGAAGCCGTGGAAGCCCATGGCGACCCATTTGCGAGAACGGAGCTGTGCCCCGCATGGAAGGCCGTTTTCATGGAAATCGAAAATGACATTCTCAGCGGTCGCGCGGCTGAAATCGAACGGGTGATGGCGCAATGATGGAAACGGCTCCGAATGGCGGGAAAAATGAAATGGATGTTGTCCGTCCGCCACATGCCGGCGGGCGGGCTTTCAGGCGAAAGGCGTTTCTGTTTCAAATCAACGTCACTAGAAACTGCAATCTCCGGTGCGCTCACTGCTATATAGCCTCCAGCGTCAAATCAAAATCCGGACGCCTTTCAGTTGAACAGTTCCTGAAGATTGTCGGGGACATTGGCGCTTTCATGTCGGGGTCGGAATACACGCATGCCGAGATACACATAGTCGGCGGCGAACCGACAATGCTGGGAGCGTCCTTTTATCATCGGGCAATGTCCCGGGCCCACGGAATTTTGGATGACGCCATGCCCGGAATTTCGAGGGAGTTTATACTTGTATCAAATCTGCTGACACGCGAACTCATGCAGATTGCGCCATGGTTTGACAGAATAGCCACCTCGTATGAGCCGGAAACCCGTTTCCCCAGGCCGTTTCACGAAAGGTGGTGGCTGGACAACGTCCATGCGCTGCAAAACGAGGGGCTTGATGTCAGCATAACGACCTGCATAACAAGGCAGGTGGTCGAATTCGGCGCCGCCGCTCTATGCGACCGGCTCTATCGCGATCTTGGCATAAGGCAAATTCACTTCGGGTTCTTTATCGCCTCGGGTGACGGCAAAATAAACGGAAGCAAGGTGGCGCCAGGCTATCTGAACACCAGCAAATTCCTTGTGGACAGCGCCGACTGGTATTTAGAGCGACGTGAAGGCGATCCGCATCTGTATGTGAACCCCGCCGAAAGCATGCTCTCGGCAATTGACAGAGGTGACGCGCTTGACGATATCGTCTGCCCGATAATTTCAGGCTCGCTTGACATAGACAGCAATGGAGACGCCATGAGCTGTCTGCAGGAGGGCGGCGAGGAGAATGCCGCATGGGAGGGAAACGTTCTAAGCGAGTCCGTTGCCCGGGTCATATCCTCCAGGGCGTTTCGGAAAAGACGGATAGAGGCCGCGCGCCCGCATCGGATCTGCATGTCGTGCGATGAGTACAGGGTCTGCCGGTCCGGCTGCGGCGTTAACTTCCGCAACTGGAATCCGGAAACGGAAATGGATTGCCCGGGATATAAAACGTTCATCAGGCATCTGCGCCATTTGCATGAAACCGGCGTACGTCCAAGACATGCCCGCTACACCAGCAGAATGGCATTTTGAAATGCCCGATTTGGATATCGGAAAATTGAATGCGCTCCGCGGCGGACGCGATGCAAATTCGAACGGGATGCAATGTCCCGCGTTACGGCAGCTGAAAGAATCGACCGCAACGCATCAGGCGCCGTCAATAGAGCAGGGGTATTTCATATTGACCATGATGCCGTCGCTGTATTGCGAACTTGACTGCCCGCATTGCTACCTTTCCCGCGAGCAGAGAAAAAACCCGGCGACTCTCAAAACTGGAGCGCTTCGGAAGATTATCACCGGCGTGGACGCATTTTACAAGGCCAGGAAAATCCGCGGCAAAACAATACAGGCGTATCATTACGGTGGAGAACCCACTTCAATGGGAACGGACGCGTTCATTGAAATTCTTGATGTGATCGACTCTATTTTGAAACCTGAAAGCGGGTATGATGTCCGCCACACCATCCTGACATCTCTTGCGGGAGTCGATCTGGACATTTGGCACCGCGTGTTTAGGGACCGCTGCGGTGGCAGACTGCAGACGAGTTATGACGGCCGCATGCGGGGCAGGGGATATTTGAAACTCTGGGAGTCGCAAATGCGTCGCGCCAGAGAACTTGGACTGAAACTGTCCACCATATCGGTCCTCAACACCGGAATGATCAAGGACGGACCGGAACACGCAATCGACTACCTGCGTGAACTTGGCGTGGTCGAGGCATCGTTTCTGCCATTTATGCTGAACAAGCAGAACAGCGGCAAAAAATACGATGTTCTCGCGCCTTCAATGTCTGAATGGTCGAACTTCATGATTGAACTTTCCAGAGTTTGGATGGCGCGTCGCGCAAATGGCGTTTCAGTACCTGAAATAGGTCAAATGCGATTTGTTCTCGCTCAGGATGAGATGTGGTCGCCGGTTTCCAACGTTGCGGGCCAGACGCTTTTTCTAATGCCTGATGGCTCGTGGTCACTGCCGGATTACAGGAATGGCCGGGAAGAATATATGCTTGGCTTTGGCAACGGTCTCGATGACGATTTCGCCTCAATACTCTCATCGCCAAAAAGACGGGAATATCTCCGCAGGCAAATCGCCAGAAATGGAAATGCCGAATGCCTTGAATGTCCGCATGCCAATAGATGCGTTATGGAATTCTGGAAAGCCAATCGTTCTGGCGACGAGTGTTTTGGCGGCCGCCGGTATATCGAGTGGGTGCTTGAGAACCGGGACAGGATTTTGTCTCTTGATCAATGCATTGATCGGGATGTCCTGATTTACTGATCTGCGGCAATTTTGAAAATTTAAATTCGCCTGCAAAGGGATGTTTTTAATGTCGGAGTCCGCCGATGCATTCCAAATCCAGCACGAAAGCGGTTCCGGGCGGGGGGGGGGAAGATAAAATGCAGGTGGATAATGACGTGGCTTCTTTGCAAGATTCCGCTTTTTGCGAAATTGTCGACAATGTCGCGTCCAATCCGGCTTCCGCCTCAGCCCAAATTCTAAATGATCAGTTTCGGAAGGACGGCGTGGGGTTGATGTCATCATTATACCGCGCGTTGTCTTCGGCCAGGGAAAGGGAACCGGAAAGGGAGCTGATCGAGAGATGGTCGTCCGCGCTGGAAATTTCAGCGCTTCTATGGGATCGGGGACATAAAGAAGCGGCGGTGAGAATGCTGCAAGTTGCGGAAACCACGCTATGCCCGCCCAAGATATATGAAAGGCGTATTTCAAACAGCATTTGCTATGGGGAGGACTATATTCTGTTTAAAATGGCGAGGGAAAAATTTCTAACTGGCGAGGATGAAAGCGCAATGGAAAACATCGGAAAGATGAGTGAATTCCAGCGTTCCGACCAGTTAAGAAAATTTGAGAAATTGTGCAGGGAACGGCGCAGTACTAGGCGACTTGCGTTTCTGTCGGCGGCTGTCGCGGGATTTTTTTTCGCTGCGGCAATTGCGCATGGATTGATTGGATTTCGCGAAACCATTCGCAATCCACATGAAATATCCTGGTCATATTTTCACGATATAAATTAGATGAAACAACGACGGTTTTAACGAAAGCGGCATTTAACAGAATTGGGAAATTATCCAAATCGGCAAAAAAGAACTTGGAAAATTCAAGCCGGCGACCTATTTAAGGACTTATGGGCATTTCAAAAAAGCGCGCTCACCTGAAATGCCATTTCATGCGGGATTGAGCACCCCATTCAAAGGATGTGAAAGACCGCATGTTCAGTTTGCCCTCCGGCACGAGCCGGGCATATGCCCGCGCCTTGATTTGCGATATTCGCCTGTTCGGGCTGATTGCAACGTTTTTCAAGATGCCGCAATTTGTCATATGTAAAAGGCGATCATTTTTTGAAAATTTGATTGAGGCGTTTTTTGCCAAAACGTGCGCAACCGATATTCGGCACGGCCATTTGGCGTATGCAATTGGCAATGTCTTTTTGACCGCGAAGCCGAAGAGACTACATTCAATGGATTTAGGCAATTGGCGTTTTTGCTCCGGGAAAGTTATTTCCCGTCAGGTTTTCATCGCGCTATTGATGCTCGCATCAGGTTTGATGCCAAAACCGGCAATTGCCGATCTCGTTATTGTGAACAATCAAAATCCCGAACGAACGGTTTCAATTCCGGAAAGCCAGAGAAATGACAGGGGCGCGCGCCAGGCAGCCGCATCTTCGATAGGCTGCCTATTGACTGGACCGGGTGCGGGCACTTTCGCGGGCTGCACGGAGTTTCAATCTGAAAACGCAAAACCGTTTAGCCATTCGCAGGTTGGAGCCAGGACATTTTCACTTAGAATGTTTGATGCGGCCATTGGTGCAGATGGTTTGAACACCTGCTTGAGCTGCAGTTTTCTCTCGTTCTTCATGATTGCCCTTTCCGATTTTTCCAACCTCGTATTCAAATATCTATACGACATATTTCTGGTGCTGGGACCGATAATGCTGGCGATATGGCTTGGTTGCAGGACCGCAAAGCTGATGGTGTCTGGTGGCGAGCACGGGAGAGACTTTTTGTATGGCGTGACAGGAAAATTCGCCCTGTTTGCGGTTGTCTGGCTTATGGCAACCAGCGCATCAGATACAAGTTCCCGTCTATGGCAGGCTACCGGACCGCTGTTCCTGACTTACGCTTTTGATTTTTCCCATGAAATACGGCTGGCTGCGATGGGAAGTACCGGGACTGCCGGAAATACCGGCTTGTCAAGCCCGATATTTTGCGAGTCGGTGCAGGTTCCCGCTGTAAACGCAAGCGCCACTTCCGCTGACAATGAACGATACGGATTTATCTCGGCTGCGCTTAAATCAGGCTGTTTTACTGAACGGGCGCATGCAATGGGCATAGCGACCGGCATAGCCATTGCATTGGACTCATACGCCAATACAAGTCCAGGTTATGGTTGGAGAGAGATAGGTCTTTGGCTGACGTTCCTCGTAAGCATGATACTCAAGCTTTTGCTGGGCGTTTTCGTGACGGTTGTGTATGCGGTTTCCGCGATCTGGCTGATTTTTCTCACCTTGGACATTGTCGCCAGAGGTCTGATAACCGCCGCCTTTTCTCCTCTGCTGGTGCTGGCATTTCTGTTCAAACCCACAAGAGGTTTCGCATTGCAGGCAATAAGAGGTCTTGCCGGCGCGATGATGACGTCGATCGCATTGTCAATTGTAACCGTGATTGCCTTTGTTTTGATAACAAATACGCCAAAGGTTTACGAAGCCACCAGAGATCCTGTCTTCAATGCCTCAAGCACATGGGATGGCGATGAAATGCCGAGCATGAGCGCGGTTGACATTGACGGCAACCGCATTGGGGCAATGCGCCAATTCATAATCTGGGTTGGAGAAGGCGACGAGGATGCCGTGCGCATACCAATGAATCTGTCCACGGCCTGGTTCTGGTATATGGCGTTTTGCGGAATATCGATTTTCGCTCTTGGCAGAAAAATTATCAGAATGCTTGAAAGCGTCGTGGGCTATCAGGGAGCGGCGGAATTCGCAAATTCCGCATTGAAATCATTTCGAAGCGGTTTGTCGGCATCTGTTGCAAGTGCTTCCGCGGGAACTTCGGCAATGGGCTTTGCCGGTGTTGCAGCTGCAAAGGGGGCGGGTTTTGTCGCCGGGAGGAGCGGGACGTCCATTGGAGTTGACGCCTACAGAATGACGCGGGATTTGAATTTTGGATCCGGGATGCATTACGGCAAAAACATCTTTTCGAATGCGGGCAGAGCGGTATCTGCTCTCAACAAAATCAAGGGCGATGATTCCTGAATCGTCATTGATGCTGAAATCACTCAGAACAACAGAAAAGCCATTTCCCGTTATGAGTATTTCAATCGAGCCAACCTACAATTCAACAATCTGCCGGATTTACATGATTGGCAGTCATATAGGAAAGACAATCAAATGAATGATAAACATCTGAAGCTAAAAGATGAAGTCGCGCTGGTGAATTCATGGCTGAACAATTCGGATCAGGATTCTCTGGGGCGCCTTATAGAGGCCTACACGCCCTTGATAAGAAAAGTCGCAAATCGCCACATGCGTGACGGGCTGAATATTGACGATCTGGTTAACGAGGGAATTATCGGATTCATAGTCGGTCTCGAGAAATACAACCCCGATCTGGGGAACACTCTGGGCGTATTCGTCAAATACGACATCATAAACTACATCAGTAAATTCGCCGATGGCGCCTCCTGCATTGTCAGAATTCCCAATTCAAGGTCCGAGCGCAAAATAAAGGAGGTTATTGTCCATTGCGTAAAGAACGAGGAAAGGTTGAGCCGCGATAAATTCGGCAATTCCGACAAGCAAAGCATCTGCGCGCAAGCTGGAATAAAAGAGCTGCAAGTTGAAAAATATGAGATGGCAAGGCGTCCCGCCGTGAAGATTTCCAGTTCCGATTGCGATGGGGATGAAGTTGTAAAGGAGATTATAGACGATAGAGATACAGTTGAGGAGGAGGTTGCAAAACGGCAGTCAATAGAGAAGGCCAAGATGGTTTTATCGGACATTTTTGACAATATGCATGAGCGATCCCGCCGGGTAATCACATTGAGGTACATGAGCGACGCATTCACCTCATACGATTACATTGCCACTGAAATAGGCGTTTCCCGTGAACTTGTACGGCGAATAGAGCGCGCGGAACTTGAAAATATTCGCAAAGGTCTTAAAAAAAGCGGAATAAAGGAGTTCGACGACATTTTCTGATTAAACGCACCAGCGGGAATTGCCGCGAACTTGAAATTAAGTGTCGGCGCCTGTTTCCATGAAGTTGGCGCTGGCAATTCAATTAAATGAAACCTGTTTCGCATGCTGCCGTGTCGCGTCTCTTTTGTGATTTCCGCAAGGTGAAGGAAATCTCCCTCCATTAAAGTGAATCATGTGCTCCGGATCACACCAATTCAGATTTTAGTTTTTCATATGATCCAACTGGAGAAACGGACACACGCGAAAGCATTCGAAATTGCACTTGCAAATAGGAAACATGACATTGAATTCCCGTTCGGTTTTCTCAACAAAACATGACGTAATTCACTTACTGGTACTGGCGAATTTATTGCCTTAACAAGAACCAACCAGCCACGTTCAGTTTAACTTGAATTGATATGGAACCAGTTGCAATCAGCTTTTCCGTACGGAAAAATTCCTGTAACGGCCGCCATCAGAGCCTTGTGAAACGCTTAAGCTAGTTTTTAGATTTATTACCGAAAGAGGGGATGGAAACATCGTGGCGCCAGTTTAATTTGACAAACATTCCGCATTTAAAAATTGAAAATTTCCAGAGTAGTTCTGGTTAAATGAAAAAAAATAAAATTTCGATTTTGAAGCAATCTGCGTCGCGCTTATTTCATATTGTACCACATCAAAAAAACAGTTTGAGGAAC
>JAPOTF010000196.1 GCA_026709325.1 Roseovarius sp. | reverse complement strand
CCGCTCGGCATGATTTTGAGGGTTTAAGTTCGAGTTTGCAGATTGCGGCCAGTCGAGGGCGGCTGCTTTAATGTCAGCCTGTCTGTCAGTGCCGCTGACGGCATTCGCAATGCCTCCATCAAATTCGATCGCCGATTTCAGGCTGCGTCAATCAGTGTTCCGAGGACGGCATCGAGTTCATCCGAGGCTTGAAGACGCTGCATCGGTGCCGTCCAGCAGATCCGGAAGCGCCATATGCTCAACATGTGCCCGGCAGCCCGACACCTTGAGAATAGATGACGTGACACTAATGACGGTGAATGGTTGCAAATTAGCTTGCAATTGAAAAATCATGTTGAATAATTGCCAATAAAGCAAACTACGGGAGAAGTATAATGACACTTGTAAGAGACGATCTGCTCGGTCGCCGCGGATTCCTGAAAACCGCAGCGGCCACCGCCGTTGCGGCATCGCTACCTTTCAGCGCAGCGAGGGCCGCGCCCAAAAGAGGCGGGCATTTGCGTATCGGTGTCGGCCATGGCCAGACAACGGACACGCTGAACCCGGGCCTTTGGGAGGCGGGATTTATGATTCCCTGGTCTTTCGGCGTGCATGGCCGACTAACTGAAGTGGGCCCTGATGGCTCGCTCTTGCCGGAACTGGCGGAAAGCTGGGAGGCATCTGCAGATGCCACTGAATGGCGTTTCAAAATCCGCAAGGGAGTGCAGTTCCACAGCGGTCACGAGCTGAACGTACAGGATGTGGTGAACTCGATCAATTTCCACCGCGGCGAGGGATCGGCCTCTGCCGCAGGTCCGATTGTGGCGCCGGTGGAGGAAATCTCCACCGAGGGAGATGATACGGTTGTCTTCAAACTGTCAGGGGGCAATGCGGACTTCCCGTTCATCCTGACCGACTATCACTTGGCGATTTGCAAAGCCGATGGCGACTCCATCGACTGGCAGTCGGGTGACGGCTGCGGCGCGTACAAGATGAAATCGATCGATTTCGGTGTTCAGGCGACGATGGAGCGGAACGAAAACCATTGGCGAGATGATGTCGCCTGGTTCGACAGCTTTGAGATGCTGGCCCTTGTCGACCTTAACGCCAGGACAACCGCTCTGGTATCTGGCGACGTGGATGCCATTGACCGTCTTGATCTTAAAACGGTGGGCCTTCTGGGCCGGAGACCTGGTGTGAAGATTCACTCGATCTCCGGGACCGCGCATTACACCATGCCGATGGATGTGCGCCGCGCGCCCTATGACGACAACAACGTGCGTCAGGCCTTGAAATACGGCATAAACCGCCAGGAACTGGTGGACAAGATCCTTTTTGGCTACGGCTCTCCGGGCAACGATCACCCGATCGGTTCAGGTCAGCGGTATTTCAACTCGGAACTCGAGCGGAAAACCTACGATCCCGACAAGGCCAGGTGGTACCTGCAGCAGGCCGGGATTGACAACTTGAAGGTCAATCTCAGCACTTCCGACGCGGCCTTTGGCGGCGCGGTCGACGCGGCGGTTCTCTTCCAGGCCTCGGGCAAGGCCGCCGGTCTTGATATCAACGTGGTCCGCGAGCCCAACGATGGGTACTGGTCGGATATCTGGATGAAGAAAGAGTTCGTCTTCTCCTATTGGGGCGGTCGCCCGGTTGAGGACCAGATGTTCGCCACGGCATATTCCTGTGACGCGTCCTGGAACGAGAGCTTCTGGTGCCATGAACGGTTCGAGGAACTAATGGTCGCGGCACGGGCGGAACTTGACGATGGCAAGCGCCGGGAAATGTACTGGGAGATGCAGGACATCTGCGCCAATGAAGGCGGCTCGATTATACCGATGTTCAATGACTATGTATTCGCGGTAAGCGACAGGCTCGGACTGCCCGATGTCATGGGCTCCAACTGGGATCTCGACGGCAACCGTTTCATGGAACGCTGGTGGTTCGCCTAATTTGAAAGTCCCCGCGCGCCGTTCAAATCGGCGCGCGGGGCGCAATGTCGCGTTGCGGTCTGGAACACAACACTGAAATCGTTCTTTCAAACTTGCGCTCGTCTCGAATCGCGCCAGCGGACCGATTTCAGACCGTTTTCCCGGCGAGTTTGATCAAACACCCTAAGAGTAGTTGGGTTCAAAGTGGAAAACTGAAATCGAAATCCGGTTTTCACGTTGTCCAAAATGAAAGCCCGCCTCGCGGAAATTTGGCGAATCCGGCGTTTATGGATGCCGTCTGTTCATAAAGGACGAGACCGGGGTTTGCATGAAAGTCCGGTTTTAAGATCGGAAGATCACGGCGGCTAGGGGGAATCATGCAGCTTGCGCTTCTCCCATTAAATTCCGCAGTCAAAAAATGAATTAATCAACATGACCGGATGGCTTAAACCGAATTGCGACCGACGGCATGCGGCAACATGCCATCGGTCCGAATCAACATGTCAGGCGTCAAGCCATACCTTCTCGAAATGCATCTCGCGGAACTGGTGCATATAGGTGTCTTTTACCTTGTCGGTATGGTGCTTGGTCTGATTTCGCCAGTATGGCTGAACGATCACACCGTTATCTTGCAGACGCGCCTGCAATTTTGCAAAAAGCTTGCGCCGCTCATCGGCGTCAAATATTCCAACGGCCTCTTCAAGCCACGCATCGAATTCCGGATCGTTGTGTCCGGATTCGTTCCACGCCTCGCCAGATTTGTAGGCAAGGACGAGTACCTGAACGCCAAGCGGACGAGGCCCCCAGTTTGTGGTTGAGAATGGATATTTTGTCCAGTCGTTCCAGAACGAAGAGCCGGGGATAACTGTGCGCTTCAGGTTAAATCCCGCATCGCGCAGCATGGCGCCAATGGCATCGGTGGTGACGGTGCGCCAGTCTCCGTCTATCGAGATGAGGTCAAGCTTGGTTTCCGCGTGCCCCGCGGCGGCGGCCATTTCCATTGCCTTGCCCGGATCCGGTTGAATTAAAGGCAGTTCCGCGTATTCCGGATGGAAAGGGGCAACATGGTGGTTTTCTGCCGGTATGCCATCGCCGTTGATGCCCAGCGCCAGCACGGCACCGTTGTCCACGGCAAGCTGAATGGCTTTGCGGAGATCCTTGTTGTCATATGGAGGCGTGTCCATCCGCATGCGCGCCACAATTGTATTGGCGGTGGCTTTCGTTTGCTTGGTAAGACCAAGGCCGTCGAGAGTGTCGATGAAGTCGGAGGTGGTCTCGTCGTTCACGTCAATCTCGTCGCCATCAAATGCGGCCACAATGGCGGCGCCGTCAGTGCCGAAATCAATGAACTTCACGCCGTCAAGCAGAGCCTCTCCTCCCCACCACTGGCCGTTTTCGCGGCGCTTCACTTCGGCTCCGGTGCCAATCTCGATTGAAACCAGTTCGTATGGGCCCGTGCCAATTGGGCTTGCGGCAAGGTCGCTGTCATCGCCATGGCTTTGATGTACAACAAGCCCGGGATAATCGGCCATGCCGGCAATCAGGGATATGTCGGGGCGTGGAAGATGGAGTTTAACGGTATAGTCGTCAACCCGCTCCAGTACACCTTCGCCAATCTGGTTTGTTTCGGGATCAACCAGAGTACTCATTCTGGAAGCCATCGAGTTGCCTTCAACATTCTTGTCGCACCAGCGGGTGATGTTGTGAATCACGTCATCGGCATTGAATGCGTCGCCATTGTTCCAGGTTACGCCCTGGCGGACGTTCAATGTGTATGTCTTCGCGTCATCCGACACTTCATAGCTTTCCAGAAGCATGGGCTTGAAGCTGAAATCGACATCCCAGCGAATCAGCGGCTCGCAGAACTGGCGGGCGACATTGCCTTTTTCGCTCCAGTCGTATTTGCGGGGGTCCGAAATCTCCAGAACCCTGGACGCAACGCGAAGTATGCCGCCCCTTTTTGCATCCATGGCGTATGTCGGGGTGGGTGCCGTCATGCCCAGCAAACCATAGGCTACCGCCGAACTGGCGCCGAATGTGCTCGCCAGAACCATGAATTCGCGGCGGTCCAGTTTGCCCTGCTTCGTTTGCTCGGCCAGTTTGCGCACAATTGGCCGAACCTCGTGATTTTGAGTTTCTTCTGACATTGTAACCTCCCGGTTCAGTTTTAAGGATACGGGCGGTCGTAACGACATCCCGGTTGCCACATTGAAGTGTGCACAATGGCTATTACATTGCAAAAATGGCGTATTGTCAAGTGCGCCGGCAGATTCGGACGCTCTCAAATAGGCGGTTGAAGGCCGATACGGTTTCAGGCCCGCAGGCAACATGAAATCTTCAAGGCGAGATTGTGAATTCCGGTCAGTCAAGCAAAGGCGCCCCGCCTTTTTTCACGTTTGATTCGACATACGCGCGTATGCGCTCGCGAGCGCTCTTGCCGGTTGATGGAGAGACGAAGCTATTCAGTGCGGATTGCCATAAATCAGTGGCGCGCTCAAATGAATTCCTTGCTCCTTTGCCGTTCCAGGTGCCGAAGTTGTCGAGATTTGCGACAAGAGGTTCGTAAAATGCCGTCCGGTAGCGTTCCATGGTATGGGCGGCGGCAAAGAAGTGCCCCCCGGGGTTCACTTCCCGCATTGCATCGTAGCCAATCTCCGCGTCACTGGCGGAAACACCGTGGCAAAGCTCCGCAAGCGACTGCAGCATTTCAATGTCATTGATGAATTTCTCGTATCCGAATGTCAGCCCGCCCTCAAGCCAGCCTCCCGAATGTATCACCAGCGTGGCGTTGGAAAGCATGCATCCAAACAGACCCATGTCGTTTTCCATGGCCGCCTGCATGTCGGAGGCGTTTGATGCCGAACCCGCGGCAGAGCGCCAGGGGAGCCCGATATGGCGCGCCAGCTGTCCCGAACCAAGCTGCATTTTGAACATCTCCGGTGTTCCGAATGCGGGGGATCCGGATTTCATGTCCACATTTGAACTGAAGCCTCCATAGCTTACCGGGGATCCGGGCTTTGCCATCTGGGCAAGTGTGATGCAGGCAAGCGCTTCGGCATGCTGCAGGGCAAGCGCGCCCGCAACGGTTATCGGCGCCATCGCGCCGGCCAGGCAAAATGGTGTAATCACCAGCAATTGCCGCGCTCTGGCAAAATCGATGATTCCCTGGGCCATCGGACGGTCAAGCAATCTGGGCGAGTTGGTGTTGATATTGGTGGTTGCCCATGCCGCGGAGGAAAATTCCTCATCGTCAAGATCAAGTCCAAGCTGAATCATCTCCAGTGACTGATGAACCTGGGCGCGCCCGCGCGAATACACGAACATTGGCTTGTCGCCGAATTCAAGCTGGGCGCGCATTGTCTCGTAATGGCGAAACTGGACTGGTATGTCTTGCGGCTCGACGCACGGCCCAAAGCCGTGAATGACCTCAAAATTCTGAGACAGCTTGATGGTCTCCTCAAAATCCCGCAATGTGCCGGGGCGCCGGCGCCTGATTCGATCGCTGCAGTTTGGACAGCCCGCGCCCGGCCTGAAAAAAAGAGCGCCGTTTTTGTAGTCAATTGCTCTTTCGGGATTTGCGCATCGCAATTCAAATCTCGAAGGCGCGGTTCTGATTGCCTCGTTTACCAGATCGCGCCCGATGCGGACCATGTCCCCATCAACGATCGCACCGGATTCGGAAAATGTGTCGCGCGCTTCATCAAGAAGTATTTTCATTCCAAGTTCCTCCAGAACACGCAGAGCGGTATCGTGAATGGAGGCAACCTCGTCTTCGGAAAATACGGTTTGAGGCGCGAATGGGTGTTTCAAATTGCGATAGCGCAGTGAACGGTCGGGTGGTGCCGTATTTTTCCCTGATTTGCGTCGCGCCATCTGAATCACCTGACGGAATTGTTTGGAGTGTTCATGTGTACCAGATAAATCATATGTGATCCTGCTGGAACAGCGTTGTGGAGATGAAATTGCGGAAAACCGCGAATGGCCGATTGTTCGTGGAACCGTTTACGGAACCATCGGCAAATGCCCCGGCATTTCCGGCATTCCCGAAAATTTCGCATCCAGTCCGCCAGGATTTCGCGAGTGGAATTCCCGGGCGGTGAAATCATTCCTTGAATTTTCCAAATCCGGGAGGGGTGTAAATTGCATATGCGCCGGCCAAGGCCATGCCGGACCGCGAGAGGCCGCGGTGCAATCTCATATCGGGGAATGTATGGGTGCCGAACATCGGGACGAACCAGTGTGCGGCAAATCCAATGGCCGATTGCCGCCAAATATCCGGTTTGGCGGGGAAAATCCTGCCGCCATTCCGGATTGCCGGGGCAATCCCTCATGATCCCGGTTTTCGGCACGTCATTTGCCTTGTTGCGGTCAATGGCGGAATTTGCTTGTTACCCGCCATGTTTGCGGTCTAATTGTCAGTCTGGAGGAATTGCATCATGAGCCTCAATACATTTGGGCATTTATATCGCGTGACCACGTGGGGAGAGAGCCATGGGCCGGCGATAGGTGCGTCCGTGGACGGTTGTCCGCCGGGAATAGAGGTGGAGGAGGCCTATATCCAGCGGTTCCTTGACAAGCGCAGACCGGGGCAAAGCAGGCACACCACGCAACGTGACGAGCCGGACCGCGTCCGAATCCTCTCGGGAGTGTTCAATGGGCGTACAACCGGTACACCTGTGCAACTGATGATTGAAAACACCGATCAGCGCAGCAGGGACTATTCCGGCATCGCAAATTCATTCAGGCCGGGACATGCGGATATAACATACCACTTGAAATATGGCATAAGAGACTACAGGGGAGGCGGACGAAGCTCGGCGAGGGAAACCGCATCAAGAGTTGCCGCGGGCGGTCTGGCCAGAGCGGTTTTGAAGGTTCTGGCTCCCGAAATCGAAATCAGAGGATACATGATCAGGATTGGCGAGATGGTGATCGACCGTTCGCGCGTGGACTGGAACGAGATTGACCGAAACGATTTCTTTTTGCCAGATGCGCAAGCCGTGCCGGCATGGAGCGACTACCTGCGGAAAATTCGCAAAAACCGCGACTCCGTGGGAGCGGAAATCGAGGTCGTCTGCAAATCTGCTCCCGCGGGTCTCGGTGCGCCGGTTTACGGCAAGCTTGATGCAGGCCTGGCAGCGGCAATGATGTCAATAAATGCCGTCAAAGGGGTTGAAATTGGCGATGGGATGGCCGCGGCGCGATTGACCGGAACCCAAAATGCAGATGAAATCGCCATGGGTGAAGACGGTCCGGCGTTTCTGTCCAACCATGCGGGAGGCATACTGGGAGGAATTTCCAGCGGACAGGATATAGTGGTTCGATTTGCCGTGAAACCGACCTCGTCAATAATGACGCCAACGCGGTCCATCAAGACCGACGGAACTCCAACCCGGGTTTCAACCAGAGGGAGGCACGATCCATGCGTGGGAATACGGGCCGTGCCGATTGGCGAAGCGATGATGGCGTGCGTGCTTCTGGACCATCTGCTGCTGCATCGCGCCCAGGTTGGAGAAAATCCCGGAGGAAGCATCGGTTTAGGTCCATAGCGGATTAAATTAGGCCGCGCCTGAAATCAGTGTCCGATGAATTAGGTGTTGCGCTGTCTTGACAGTTGCACCGCAAAAATGCCCGCGGTGACAATTGCAACCCCAATGATGTCCCAAATCCCCAAATGCTCGCCCAGAATCATGGCGGCGATCGAAACGCCGAGAAACGGGTTCAGGAAGTGAAATGTGGACGCCTTCAGCGCGCCAATTCTGTTCACAAGCCAGAACCAGACGAATGTAGCCGCAAGGCCCGGCACAAAAGTCGTGTAAAGGAAGGCGACGGCAAGCTGCCATGACCATGCGACATGGATGGTTTCCGTCGCCGCGGCCACAATTCCAAGAACAACGCCGCCCACGAGCATTTGCAGACCAACTATCATCAGGTAGTTGCCACCGGATGTGGCGCCCCGCACCGCGAGCGTGGCAAACGCCAGCGCGACAACGCCAACAACGCACAATGAGACGCCAAACAGATCCGCGCCTCCGTCAATGCGGGCGCCCATTATTATGATCGTCCCCGAGACGCCTGCCACCAGTCCCAATATGCCAAGCATTCCAACACGCTCGCTGAATAGCGACCAGCTTGCGAATCCAACGAGCAATGGCATGGTTGAGGCAATTATGGCGGCAAGCGACGCCTCGACAGTTTGCATGGCGACAAAATTCAGACCAAGATAAAGCGCGTTCTGGCATATACCGAAGATGATGGTGGCCCGCCATTGCCCCGGGGTCAGCCTCCAGCTTTGCTTCAGAGCAAGCGCTATGAGAACTCCGATCATGCCGGAAATCAGAAATCTTGCCGCCAGAGCGCTTACGGGAGGAGCGGCGGATACAATAATGCGGGCTGAAGTGAAAGCGCTGGACCACATAACGGCAAAGGCCAGCCCCATTGCAATCGCGCGTATATCCAATCCATTTTCCTTTAAGCGTAAAAGGGTCACCTGGCAGGGCGACCCTTTAGCATGTGCAATGCAGATTCAATGTCAGCTGTTTACACTGTCTTTTAAAGCTTTGGCTGCGGTAAATTTAACGGCTTTGTCGGCATCCTTTTGAAATGCCTCTCCCGTGGAGGGGTTTCTCACCATGCGGGCGGGGCGATCAACCGCATGTATCTTGCCGATGCCGGGAATGGTTATCGCTCTTCCTGCAGACACCTCGCGAGCAATGACGGCGGCCATGGCGTCCAAGGCTGAATTTGCAAGGCTTTTGGTTTGACCACCCATTTCATTTGATATGGCTTCCACAAGTTCCGATTTGGTCATTGGTTTTGTCATTTAAATCTCCGTTGCTGTTCCCCGCTGTCGGGATTGTTTGAATGGAATGTATTCGTAATGTGAAACCAATTGCAATAACAACAGAAAACTGTCGATTAATGCATGTAATTTCAATTCACGAATTGCGCGCCACCGCAATTTATCGAAAAAATCACCTGCGTTCCATCAGGAATTGAAATTGTCGCAATTTAAGACCTTTGGGAGATGGTGGCCATGGTTAAACAAGTATATAATTCCCCAATTTAAAATGCGCGAAAACCTGAGCGTGAATCGGGAAGATCACGGAAGAAAAAATTGGCGCGCCCAAATCCATTTACTTCCGTTCTCGCCACTGTCTAACAACGACCGTGCAGAAAATATATGAATTTACATGTCAATATTCACGTTGCGGCCTGAACACCGCACATTCCGCATATTCAATATGCAATTTCACAGTCATTCCGGGCCTTCCACGTGTTTTAATTCGGGTTGAAACCTTTATGCTGAGGTCGTACCCGGGCAACCGCGAATAAAGGGGGATGAATGCCTAACACTTTGTTGTCATTTGGCCATGGCTATACCGCAAGGGCGCTTTCAAGACGTTTGATTTCCAAAGACTGGGCGATATTTGGAACAACCCGCAAACAGGAAAAGCTGTCGGACCTCGATTCCGAAGGAATAATCCCTTTGCTGTGGCCCGGTCAAGGCCTTGACCGGGCATTTGAAAGGGCAACGCATCTTCTTGTATCGGCCGGGCCTGGCGCGGAGGGAGATCCGATGCTGAGAGAGTTCAAGCGGGAAATGGCCGCTTTGGCGCCAAAACTGAAATGGGCCGGATACCTCTCGACAACAGGTGTTTATGGAGACCACCTGGGAGGATGGGTTGACGAGGACACGCCTTTAACGCCATCCACCGAAAGGGGCGTGGCCCGAATGAAAGCCGAAACGGAATGGAGATCGGTTGCCGGATTGCCGCTGCACATATTCAGATTGGCGGGAATATACGGTCCGGGGAGAGGGCCATTCGAGAAAGTCAGGAAGGGAACCGCGCGAAGAATTGTCAAGCCGGGCCAGGTGTTCAGCCGCATACATGTCGAAGACATTGCAAGTGTGCTTGAGGCTTCAATTGCAAATCCCGACCCGGGCGCGATATACAATGTTTGCGATGACGATCCCGCGCCGCCGCAGGACGTGATTGCCTATGCGGCGGAGCTCCTGGAGCTGCCTCCGCCACCCGAAGTGGATTTCGATTCCGCTCGGATGTCGGCAATGGCGCGAAGTTTCTACGCCGAGTCAAAGCGGGTGGACAACACAAGGATTAAAAACGATCTGGGAGTGAAACTGGCCTATCCAAACTATCGCGTTGGGCTGCGCTCGCTTCTTGCATGCACCGGCTAAAGGGTCGACTTCAAAATTGCCGGAGTTATCCATTTTCCCGCAAAATCGTTCCGGCAAGATAGAGCGATCCGCAGATGAATATGCGGGAGCGCGGGTGGTCCCCGACAATCTGCATCAAGGCGGACATGGCGCTCTCGGCGGTTGCCGCGGACAGTCCGGCCGATTCGGCGGCCTTCGCCGTGTCTTCGGCGGACAGCGAGTTTGGTTCACCGGGAATTGGGATGGCCAGAAGCCCGGACGCGCATCTGGCAAGCGGCTTGAAATACCTTTTTGCATCCTTGGTGTTCATCATGCCGCAGATAAGATGCATCTCGCGCGGAGGCAGCGATTCCATGTGGAGAGAGAGCGCCATGCCCGCTGCGGGATTGTGCCCGCCATCAAGCCAAATCTCCGCATCGGGTGCCGAATCGGCAAGCGGGCCGGTTGAGAGACGCTGCAGTCTGGCTGGCCAGACCGGTTTGCTCGCCGCGGATTCAAAGGCATTTTCATTTTGTTCAAGATGGCGCAAAGCGGTTACGGCCATGCCGAGATTGTCAATTTGATGCGCTCCGGCCAGCGCGGGCGGAGGAAGGCTCAACTTCCCAAATTTATGTTCATAGACAACACGTCCACGGTCCTTGCCTGCCCGCCAGTGCGTTCCGTGAAGAATGAGCGGCGCATTCAATTCGCGGGCGCGTTTGCGAATTACCCGCAAAGCCTGTTTCGGTTGAGGTCCGACTACGCAGGGCACGCCCGGTTTTAGTATTCCGGCTTTTTCCGCGGCGATTTGTTCAAGGGTGTCGCCAAGAAATGCCTCGTGATCATGGGATATCGGCGTAATAATTGAGAGCGCGGGCTTTTCAACAACATTCGTGGCGTCGAGACGCCCGCCAAGACCTGTCTCAAGCAGGGTGTATGCGGCGGGAACGCGGGACATTGCGAGCATCGCGGCGCAGGTGGTGATTTCAAAATAGGTGATCTGCCCACCGTCATTTGCGGCGTGGCATTCACCCAGAACGGATGCAAGCTGGGGTTCCGAAATCAAATTTCCGGCAAGCATGATTCGCTCGTGAAATCGGACAAGATGCGGTGACGTGTAGGCATGAACCCAATGCCCGGCGGATTCCAGTCCGGCCCGGATCATCGCGAGCGTGGAACCCTTTCCGTTGGTGCCGGCGATGTGGATTACAGGGGGCAGAGATTTTTCCGGATTCCCAAGACGGTCAAGGAGATGAAAAACCCGGTCAAGTGTAAGGTCAATGATTTTGGGATGAAGCGACATCATTTTTTCAAGAATGACGTCGGAATGGATTTTGCTCATGCCCCGGTTGCCCCGGTTGAATTGCCTTTTCTCTCCGGGTCGTTCGTTTTGCCGGGCGCGACGAGCTCGCCCTTGATGGCCGGTGCCATGCCAAGCAGCATGCGGGTAATCGTGATTAGCTCCTCGCGCATTTTCTTTCGGTGCACCACTCTGTCGAGCATGCCATGCTCGAGAAGGTATTCCGCCCGCTGAAAACCCTCGGGCAGGTTTTCGCCTATGGTCTGTTCGATTACACGCGGGCCGGCAAAGCAGATCAGCGCGTTCGGCTCGGCAATGTGTATGTCGCCAAGCATGGCATATGACGCGGTCACCCCCCCTGTTGTGGGGTTGGTAATCACAACGATGTAGGGGATGTTGGCATCTTTGAGCATCTGAACGGCGACTGTGGTTCTTGGCATTTGCATAAGCGACAAAATGCCTTCCTGCATGCGAGCGCCTCCCGCAGCGGAGAACAGTATGAGAGGGTGCCCCAGTTTCACGGCGTTTTCCGCGGCGGAGACAATGGCATTTCCAACATACATTCCCATCGAACCGCCAAGAAAGGTGAAATCCTGCGCGGCGGCCACAATTGGAGTTCGTCCAATCTCTCCGGTTGCCACGAGCATGGCTTCATGTTCGCCGGAGTTTTTCTGCGCGGATTTCATGCGGTCGAGATATCTCTTCTGATCTCGGAAATGCAGCGGGTCGGGAGGCGGCGCCGGTATTTTCAATTCCAGAAAGACGCCATCGTCAAACAGGGCCTCGAAGCGGGATCTGGGCGAAATGGCCATGTGATGTCCGCATTCATGACACGTGTAGAGGTTTTCCTTGATATCCCTGTGAAAAAGCATGGTGCCGCACCCCTCGCATTTCGTCCACAGATTCTCCGGTATTTCGCGGCGGGAGAATATGGAGTTTATTCGGGGTCGAACGTAATTTGTGATCCAGTTCATGTGCCGCAACTCAATGTTAATGTCCTTTTTTGATCAGATAGCGATTGCGCGGGAAAAATTCAATCAGCGTCGCAGCGCAATGCGCGCGGTTAGCCAGATGCAAAGCAAAACCATAAACTCCGGTATCAGCAGAGAGTTGAGAAATTCCGTTTCGCTCTGCGGATCGGTAAAGACATAGAGGGCCAGCCCGTCAAGAAAGCCGTCCGGAGAGGTGACAAGTATGGCGCCGAAATTGTTTATGAAGTGCATTGCAATTGCAGGCCCGAGAGTGCCCGCGCGCGCGGTCAGATCGGCGGCGGCAAGGCCAAAGGCCGTCGCCCAGGCCACGTAAAGCCAGATTTCGCCTTTCGTTTCCGCTATGCCGACATGCGCAAACCCGAAAATCAGGGATGGCATGAGCATCCAGATCAATTTGCTGCTGAAAAACGCGGCCAGCTGGCTTTGCATATACCCTCTGAATATCAGTTCTTCGCAGGACACCTGCAGGAGAATCGCGGGAATTGCCAAGGGCAGGAAGGTCAGCCACATGTCTATCGGCACATGCGGAACGACCGCGACCTCGCGGGTATTGGGAACCAATGTGCCAATGGCGATGTAGATTGCCACCAGATAAAGCAGCACGCGTCCGAATTGGCGCGCCGCCAGTTTGACCGAGCCAATCAGGGTAAGCCACCCGCGCCCGTGCAATATGCGCAATATCAGCGCCAGCGAAACCAGTGGAACAATGTAGAGAAACAGATTGAGCGTCATGTCAACCTGAGTTGCCCCCAGCGAGAAGACATCCAGTTCCCGGGGTTCCTCATATCCGGCAAGCCCGGCAAAGAATGGCCTCGCAAGCGCCGTCAGAAAAATTGACGCGATCGCAAGAGCCACCAGCCCGATTGCAAGACGCGCGGGATGACTTGAATGGCGCGCGGGGGCGCACAACTGTTCGTGGGCGTCATACCGCATGACTGCCATCTGTGCCGCGAATCGGGAAATCGGGTATCGCCAAAGCGCTTAAATCAAACTGGTGGCCGCCCTTTTCCATGTAATGCCGGGAAAGGCGCGTTTTCCAGATACGGGATTCGGCAGAACCTCGCTTCACCCAAAATGGCGCATGCGCTTCGGGCACCGCCTGGAAATGCAATTTGAGTTGCAGCCTTGATTTGTCAAAGGTCATTTTGTGAAATGCTCGGGGGCCGATGGAAAATCATATTGCAATATGGTGATTTGATCGCGAAAATCAACTGGCATCGACTTGTTTTGATTGTCCGCGGTACCTTTCCCGCAGTTTTCACCGGGGTCGCCGACAGTCAAGGCGATTTCGCTTTTTGGCCGCGAGTTTCCGGACCCGCCAATTACCGTCCCATTTGAATTGGGCCTTTCAGCTTGTGATGCCTGCTTCTGCTCGGCAGTAGCCATGTCGAATTGGTTTCAAGACGGCTCACTCCCCCATCAGCACCGGATCAAACGGATATTTCGTCAGGTTCTCATACCCGTCTTCAGTGACAAGAACCTGATCCTCCAGCTTGATGGAAAAATCCCCTCCCTCTTCCGCCACAAGCGCTTCAACGCAGAGTACCATGCCGGGTTCAAGCGGATAGTCATAGGCTCCCTCAACGGCTCTGTCCGGATAGGAGACCAGAGGCCATTCATCGCACAGTCCGACTCCATGCATGAGGCATCCGTATTTCAGCTTCTGGTATTTCTCGTCGAGCCTGTGGCTTTTTTCCGTCAATTCGGGTATCGTCACCCCGGGTTTGAGCATCTCCATGTTGGTCATGATGTGCTCGTGGGCGTGACGCATGGCGTGAATCATGGAATTTGACGGTTTTTCGTCGCCCACCCACCATGTGCGGGATATGTCCACGCAAATGCCGTAACTGCCAACCAGGTCGGTGTCAAAGGCCACAATCTCGTTGCTTTGCACGATTCTCGGTCCGCATTCCTGAAACCATGGATTTGTCCGCGGTCCGGAGGCCAGGAGGCGGGTTTCAATCCATTCGCCCCCGCGACGGACGTTTTCGGCATGCAGCACGGCCCATATGTCATCCTCGCTGACGGTTCCGGCGGGCACGTTCTCGCGCGTGAAACGCTCCATTTCCGCCACGGCGGTTTCACAGGCATGGGAAGCGCATCTCATCGCAAGTATTTCATCCGGGCCCTTCACGGCCCGGCATTTCTCCGCGAGTTCCTCGCCGTCCCCGATCTCAAAGCCCCGAGCTTCAAGAGCTTTCAGCCCGTGAGGCATGATTTTATCCACCGCAAGGCGTTTGTTGCCGGGCGCATGCTCTTCGAGCAATGCGCGCACTTCATTGGAGAAGGCGTCAGCGGCAGCATCGGCCTTGTCGCCGCGACTGAAGTAGAAATAGTCCGCGCCCGACCGCTGCTCCCGCACAAGCGGATTGAAAGCGCTTAGAAAGGGCGAGTTCTTGTAATCCCAAATCACCATGTATCCGTCAGCGCAGACCAAAACCGCGCGAAACGGGTTGTGCGTGTTCCAAAGCTGCATATTTGTTGAATCGGTCGCGTATCGTATGTTCAGGGGATCGTAGACAAGAAGGCCGGCATAGTCGCGGTCCTGAATGAAACGGGTCAGCCGCTTCCAGCGGTATTCGCGCATCCGCTGCAGATCGGGCAGTTCAAGTCCGGCTTCGCTCCATTCTCCAAAGGCGAGGCGGGTGGGTCCGATTTCAATGCGATCATTGTCATTTGGCGTGTTGTCGCCCAGACGGTCGCCGCGGCCCGGGTCGATTTTGCGAATGTCTCTGTAGGCTGCAGTCATGTTTGCTCCCCGTTTTTTTTCATCAAAGCGCAAATGGGAGCATAATGCATGCTTGATTGCGACATATCTCTTTGCCAATTCCGCCGATTGACTGCATGCGGCATTAAATGATGCGTTCAGTTTCCGCGAATCGTGTCGATCATAAGATGCACGTTTTTCGGGTTGGCGTCAGGTGTTATGCCATGCCCGAGGTTGAATATGTGCGGACCATTTGAAAATGCCGAAACAACCTTTTTGGTCTGACTCACAAGATCGGCTCCGCCGTCGACCATGTGAACGGGATCGAGGTTCCCCTGCACGCATCCCCCGGGCTGGACGTTTTGCGCCGCCCAGTTGGGGGTTGCGAAATGATCGACCGCAACGCAATTCGCTCCGGTTTTTTCGTGGAAGTCGACATAGCCCATTCCAGCCTCCCGGGGGAACGCGATCACCGGGATTTCCGGGTGTTTCTCTCGTATGCCCGATATGATTTTTGCAACGGGCCGGACGGCGAAGTCCTCAAAGTCCTGGCCGGTTAGACAGCCGGCCCAGGTGTCGAACAACTTTACAATTTCCGCCCCCGCGGAAATCTGGGCATTGAGATAGTTTATCGTCGCTTCCGTCAAAAGATCCATAAGTTGCTGAAATGCGGCTCTTTGCTCGGTTTTGAATTTACGGGCCGGACCCTGGTCGGGCGTGCCCTTTCCGGCAATCATATAGGTGGCCACGGTCCACGGCGCTCCGGCGAATCCAATCAGGGCGCATTTTTTTGGCAGTTCCGATGACAGATTGCGCATTGTCTGATAAACTGGGGCAAGCGTTTCATGGATGTCATCCGCTCCCTTCAGAGTGTCGAAATCGGATTTGCCGGTTATCGCCGACAGGCGTGGGCCCTCTCCCTCCACAAAGGACAGGTCGGCGCCAAGCGCGTGGGGAATCAGCAGGATGTCGGCAAATATTATCGATGCGTCAAAGTCAAATCGCCTAATGGGCTGCAAAGTGACTTCGGTTGCAAAATCGCTGTTGTAGCACAGGGACAGAAAATCCCCGGCCTTTTCCCGGGTGGCTCTGTATTCCGGCAGATATCGCCCGGCCTGGCGCATTATCCAAACCGGCGGCACCGGGAGGGCTTCACCTGCAAGCGCCCTTAGAACTGGTTTTGTCGATTTCATTTGCATCCCGTGTTTTAACCGTGTGATTAAGCAATTCGGACGCCACTTGCAAGGAAAACGACCCGGGTTTAAACCGCTCGGCATGACTCGATATCTGCCAACCCGGCATTCGCCGCTCATAATCGGCACGCGCGGATCTCCTCTGGCCATGGCCCAGGCTCATGAGGTGCGCGATAGACTGAGCGCGGCATTTGACATCCCGACAGAACTGTTCGAAATCAGGCCAATCGCAACATCGGGCGACAATCGGGGATTTATCGCGAGCGACACCCCGCTAAAGCATCTGGGTGGAAAGGGACTCTTTACCCGAGAGATAGAGCACATGCTTTTAGGGGGATATATTGACATTGCCGTTCATTCCATGAAGGACATGCCGGTGGAACAGCCTGACGGTCTGGAGCTTGAGACATTCCTGCCGCGCGAGGATCCAAGAGACGCTCTTGTGTCCGTGGATGATATGGCTTTTGACCATCTGCCATATGGATCCGTTGCCGGCACTTCGTCGCTTCGTCGCAGAGCGCAAGTTCTTTCGAGATATCCGCATGTAAAGGTTGTCGATTTTCGGGGCAATGTTCAAACAAGGCTGAAAAAGCTTGAAAGCGGGGCGGTTTCATGCACTTTTCTGGCAATTGCGGGCCTCAACAGGCTGGGCTGCCCGAACGTGGCGGGTGAAGTGATTCAACCCGAGAAGATGCTGCCTGCAGTGGCGCAGGGAGCGATTGGAATTGAGCGGCGCACATGCGACATCGGCGTTGCGGGCATGCTTGAGGCGATACATGACACCAGAACCGGTCTGACGCTGAAAGCTGAAAGGGCCTTTCTGGCAAAACTGGACGGCTCGTGCCAGACGCCAATGGCGGGCCTCGCGGAATTGATCGGCGGCGGGATACGTCTGCGTGGCGAGATTTTGCGCCCCGATGGAAGCGAGCGCCATTTTGATGACATGCATGCTCCGGCATGCGATGCCGAGGAACTGGGCATTGAAATGGCAACGCGTCTTCTCGAAAAGGCCGGTTCCGGATTTTTTGATTGGAAGCCGCGGTAGGGTTGGCTCTTGCTCATTGGGCCGGGGTGGCCTAGACCTGTCGGCACTTTGCATTTACGGGAGACCAAAATGGGCAAATTCGACAAATCCATCCTTCCAAGCCGCCATGTGACCGAGGGTCCCGAGCGGGCGCCGCACCGTTCGTATATGTATGCGATGGGTGTCAGCGAGGAGGAAATTCACCAGCCGCTGATTGGAGTGGCAACGTGCTGGAACGAGGCCGCGCCATGCAACATCGCGCTGAATCGCCAGGCCCAGTCGGTAAAGCTGGGAGTGAAGGAAGCAGGCGGTACACCTCGCGAGTTCACGACCATTACAGTCACCGATGGCATAGCCATGGGACATGAGGGCATGCGCTCCAGCCTTGCCAGTCGCGAGGCGATTGCGGATACCGTTGAACTCACAATGCGAGGTCATTGCTATGACGCGCTTGTGGGTCTTGCCGGATGCGACAAATCTCTGCCGGGAATGATGATGGCAATGGTTCGGCTGAATGTGCCAAGCGTGTTCATCTATGGTGGCTCCATCATGCCGGGACGCTATCAGGGCAGGGACGTGACCGTGCAGGACGTGTTTGAAGCCGTTGGGAGACATCAGGCCGGAGCCAATTCCGATGAGGAACTGCGAGCGCTCGAAAAGGTTGCCTGCCCAAGCGCCGGAGCCTGCGGAGGGCAGTTTACGGCAAATACCATGGCATGCGTTTCCGAGGCGATCGGACTTGCACTTCCAAACTCCGCGGGCGCCCCGGCTCCATATGAAAGCCGCGACCAGTATGGCACCGCTTCAGGTGTGGCTGTCATGAGTCTTCTCGACAGCAATATTCGCGCCAGGGATGTGGTTACATTGAAAAGTCTCGAAAACGCCTCGCGCGTTGTGGCCTGCACTGGCGGCAGCACCAATGCGGGTCTGCACCTGCCGGCAATCGCTCACGAAGCCGGTTTGGAGTTTTATCTTGACGATGTTTGCGAGATTTTCAAGGACACGCCGTATTTTGTGGATCTCAAGCCCGGGGGGAAATACGTGGCCAAGGATCTCTACGAGGCTGGCGGTGTTCCAGTGGTGATGAAGGAGTTGCGCAGGGTGGGTCTAATTCATGAAGACTGCATAACCGCAACCGGCCGCACAATGGGCGAGGAGCTGGATCTGGTGGAGCGCGAGGCTGACGGCCGCGTGATATATCCAGCCGCAAGCCCGATCACGAAAACCGGCGGCGTTGTGGGACTCAAGGGGAATCTGGCTCCTCAGGGAGCGATTGTAAAAGTTGCCGGGATGAGCGAGGAGGAACAGGTCTTTACAGGTCCGGCCCGCGTGTTCGAGTGCGAGGAAGACGCTTTCGAGGCGGTTAAGATGCGCGCCTACAGCGAGGGCGAGGTCATTGTCATACGAAACGAAGGACCTGCGGGAGGTCCGGGCATGAGAGAAATGCTGGCCACCACGGCGGCGCTGTCGGGCCAGGGCATGGGCAAGAAGGTGGCTCTTATAACCGATGGGCGGTTTTCCGGGGCGACACGCGGATTTTGCGTTGGACACGTTGGGCCCGAATCCGCTCATTGCGGTCCCATCGCCCTTTTGGAGGATGGGGACGGTATAAGCATCAACGCGCTAACCGGTGAATTGAGCGTGGATGTTTCAGATGAGGAGTTTGCGGCAAGAAAAGCGGAGTGGAAAGGCCCGCGGGCAACCATTTACGCGAGCGGCGCATTGTGGAAATACTCCCGGTTGGTAGGAGAGACCTACAAGGGCGCGGTCACTCATCCCGGTGGCGCGGAAGAGCGCCATGTTTACATGGATATCTGAGGGTTGCCTGCTTTTTTAGTCTTGGAAATTCCATTACCGGAAAAACGAGCGGAGTATCTCAAGCGTATGGGGTTTTAATTCAGTTTGGGAAATCTATAGACACTCAATCATGGTTGTTAGATGACGAATCACTTTTGTTCCAGGGGATTTCAAGACAATTGATGGATTATGGAAATTCTCCATTAGAGTGTTGATTGTGATAAAGCCGGTCCGCAATTTGTCTGGAAAATGGAGAGAAAATATAATAAAACACTGATATGAGCCACTTGAAAAATTATGCCCGTGAGCGATTTTATTGCCCTTATCGGGCATTTTTTTTGGATTTTTCCCGGGCCTGGGGGCT
>JAPOTF010000082.1 GCA_026709325.1 Roseovarius sp. | reverse complement strand
TCATAATGGCCGATTTCGACAGCAAAAGTCCACGAAAAAATGTTTTCGGCAATCCCGTTAAACCATTGCAAAACAACGAAAAGAAATTCTAGCGGGAATTGCTGCACATTTAACAGCAATTCCCGCCAGCTTCTGTTTTTCACAAACTATTCCTTCCTACATGAAAAAACTGATATTCAATGATTTTTTTGTCGCACAGGTCTAAAAATTCCTGCAAAACCCGACGAAAAGTCTACGAAAAGCTTTTTTAAAAATCCTTGTAACCCATTGAATAATTTAATAAAGAAAAATTATCGGGAATTGCTGCACATTTAACTAGGTGCGCAAGTGGATGGAACGACACATGAAGCATGTAATATCTAAAGATGATGATTGCATTATTGGGGAACAGTATAATCGACAACCCATGTTTGTTGGCCTCAATTATGTCGTTTCAGCGTGTTGCGAGTCCGGCAACCCCGCCTCTAACTTCAGATATGCATTCCAATAACCAGCTAATTAAATTGAATTTGCATCTGGAGAAAGAGCTTGGCATTTCCACATTTTCAGGTCTGAAGTTTGATTGTCACCTGTTCTGCGGTGGCTTGCGCGGCTTTTGTCCTACCCTTTTCAGCGGTTCCATAGCGAATTGCTGACTTGTCCATTTCAAGCCGGCAGGGACGTGTTTCACCTGCTGCGGCGAAATCCGATCTTAAACCGGTTCATAAAGGTTCAAGCACATGCGATTCTTCCGGTGGGCACACTGTTTCGACTTGGATGAAATCATCCGCATTTTCTTGTTCCGCAGCGTACTGAAAGTGTCGGTCGGCGATAAAACGGCCCGATTTTGCAATATGCGAAGTTGTGAATATCAACACGCTTTGCGTCCCGGTGCAAAGACTGGAACAGTTAAAATGCATTTTTTAGGAGCCAGTTTGACAATTTACAGCATAAAATGCGGATTGGGCTCGTTTTGCGGCAATTGGAACCGTGAATTTTCGATTGGTCAGTTGGCTGCAATGGTAAAACAATTGCCGGAGAACTCCAGATGCATCTCATGAAAACACACTTGTGTGCAGGCGAAAAAACACCTTGATGATCACATCAACTTGCCGGACAGCGCGACACGCGCGTTGTCGTCAAATGGCAGCCACTGCCAGGCTGGCTGTTAATATTGGTAAAGGCATCTCCAAAAAAACCGGCGCGGCCGGGGTTGATGGTGAACACGCCAATCTCTTTCTGCCACTCAATGAATGTGCCATTGTGAAATTTACTGATCGTAATGATCCACGTGAGCTTGCGATAATTCATCATGACTTGGCCCATATCATGGCGGGGGCCGTGCAAGCCCTTTGGCTTGGCACAAAGACGGCTGTCGAACCGGCGGTGCGGGCATGGCTTTCACTACGATTTTGATCGCGAAACGTCTTTGTAAAGCGCACGCTCGCACTTCAGCAAAAAAGCGGCAAAATGGCTGGCAATGCGCGATTAGGTCGATTCCCATAACATCTTGACGAGTTTCCACGATCAAATTTAAAAATGCCGCAACAGAGTGAACCAGTGGTGCAAAGCAAGGAGTTGTCATGCCGCAATTCAACATGGGGCGTGTGCCGCCATTAACCTTCGGTGCAGGACGAATCGTGAAGGTGCCAAAGATCATTACTGCTCTGGGAGGTGGCCCAGTACTGATTATCTCCGACGTCATCATGGCTGAACTCGGGGTGGCCGATCAACTGACCACCGATCTGGCCATCGAAGGCATACCTTTCGAGTTGATGGCGGAGGTGTCTGGCGAGCCGAAGGAAGCTCTGATTGATCGGCTCTGCGGGTGCGCGCGAAAGGCGGAGGCCAGGGCCATAATCGGTTTGGGTGGCGGTGCCGCCATGGATGCGGCCAAACTGGTTGCCGCGATTGCACATTCAGGGCGGCCCGCAAGGGATTTTGCGCTGGCGGCGCAATCGCTGCCAGAGGGCGGCATTCCCGCGGTGGCCATACCGACTACGGCTGGCACCGGATCGGAAGTAACCCGTACCTCGGTGATCTCGAAAGCGAATGGTGGGAAAATCTGGTTCTGGGGTGAAGAACTGATGTTTGCGCAAGCGGTTTTGGATCCGGCGCTGACACTGAGTTTGCCGCCACACCTCACGGCTTGGACTGGCATTGATGCTGTCTCTCATGCGCTGGAAGGCGCGACATCACGCAATATCAGCCCGGCAGGCAAACTCTATGGATTGGAAGCGCTACGCATTTTATCGGATGCGTTGCCTCAGGCGGTGGCCGATGGCACTGACTTGGAGGTTCGCGGACGCGTCCTTTGGGGAAGCTTGATCGCCGGTCTTGCCCTGCACAATTGCAACACGCATATGGGCCACAATATAAGTCACGCGCTTGGATCCCTTGTGCGAATTCATCATGGTTTGGCCACGGGACTATCCCTGGAGACCTGTCTGCCCTGGCTGGTCGCAAGTACTGAAGGCGCGGAGAACTATGCCCGCGCGGCGCTGGCGCTGGGTGGCGCTGAAAGCCCGGAGGCGCTGCCAATGGCATTTTCCGCGCTGATGCGCTCGTGCCAAATTCCGCCGGAATTGCCCGCGGAATGCGCCGAATTGACTTCGGAGACGTTGGCGGCCGAGATGAAAAACTCCGCCAATATCGGGATGGCCCGAAATGCCGCATGCCCGGTTGGCGATATTGATCTGGACGAGATGGCTTCGATGATGATGCGCTTGCCCGTGGGACCAGCTTCATAGCGCGTCTTTGTATGCAATGCCCAAGGCCTCTTCCACGCGACAATGGCTGTGAGGTGTCAGTGTGAGCTACATTCTCTGTTTCTGCCCAGATTGCGCCAGCCAAGCTGTACGGATGGTTTTGGAATGGTCGGGAGCAAAGTATCGGAATGACACGGTCGACATGGATGCGGGAGCTCATCGAAACGCTGAATTTCTGCGCCTCAACCCTCGCGGCATGGTCCCTGTTCTTTCGAACGGGACCACGGGGGCTATGTTGTCGGAAACGGTTGCTATCTTGAGTTTGCTTGCCGAGCAGAGAGACCGTCTGGATCCTGCAACATCCAATCCGAAAGCGAGAGCGCTCTTCTTGCAAAGATCGCGCTTTCTTTTGAATACTCTGCATGCCGATGCACAGGTTCAGTATTGCACCGAGCGATACGTGGGCGATGATTTGGCGAACGCCGCCCGCCCGAAAATTCATGACTGGATGCGGTCTCATTTTTCCATGTTGGACGCCGCTATAGCCGAGCATGGCGGGCCTTGGCTGCCGGGCGGCGAGTTAAGCGTTTGCGACTTTTATCTTGGCGGATGCGCCCGCCGGTCCCTGATTGCCCCGCGGCATGCCCTCTCGAACCGGATGCCGTGACTCGGCATCCACATTTGAATGGTTTGGTTGAGCGTTTGGAGGAGAGGGAAAGTGTGATCCGGGCATTCACCGCGGAAGACATACACTGCTCCGCCTGCTTTCGCGCCCCGGTACGATCTGACGGAACCCGCAATCCACGTGGTTAAATGGGTGAATTACAGGGCCATGGAGAGGCGGATGCCGATCCCGCGGCGTCGCTGAAATCAGACAGCCTTGTTCGGGAGTCCTCGCATTTGCTTCCATTATGCGGAGTGCGTGTCAATATATGTGCCGAAACAGGCTGCGGAGTCTCATGGGCGTTCCGCCATCGTTAAAATGATAATCGCCCATGGGTCATATATCGACAGTTGGCGGCCGGAAAAGTTGTGCCAGCTGCTTGGAAAAGCCGTTAAAATGGCGGTTCAGGGCTTGAAACACCCAAGGTGAAATCAGGTTCACGGAACCTTAAATGCCATAAATCCAGTATGGCATGTCATGCAAAAACATTTTGGCGATCCCGGAAGGACTCGAACCCTCAGCCTGCTGATTAGAAGTCAGCTGCTCTATCCAGTTGAGCTACGGGACCGCGATTAAATGTCTTGCCGAACAAGGCGGTTGCGAAAAACTTCTGTCCGTTTACAGAAAATTCCGTCTCTCGTCCATATCCTGTTAGATTAAAATCCAGCAAATTGCCATTCATGCGGAAACATTTAAACCGGAAAGCCCCAGCGGCTGCGGCAAAATCGGTTTATGGCGAAAAATGCGTTTTGGATTAAATGCGCCTAAAAGAATCGGCTTTGTTAAACCTTTGTTCCAGATTGATAAAAGGATCATTTGGATAGGACACATCTGCAAGAAAAAGCCCTTGCGGCGGACTGACGGGACCACAGGATGCCCGATCTCGCGATTCCAGTGCCGATTTCACGTCATCTGGAGACCAGGCCCCTGCACCAACTCGCTCAAGCGTCCCCACAATGGAACGAACCTGGCGGTGCAAAAACGATCGCGCTCTGAGGTGGAATTGAAGCTCCGTTCCGCTTCGGGACTCAATGGTTTCAATGGTTATCTGATCCAGTGTTTTAACGGGACTCTCCGCCTGGCATGAAGAGGAGCGGAAAGTGGTGAAATCATGCAGTCCCGTTAAATGCGCGGCCGCTTCACGCATGGTGTAAATGTCCAGCGGATACGGTACTTGCCAGACGAGATCCCTGTCAAAGGTTGCCGGCGCACTCCGCATCAGCAATCGGAAGAAATAATGCCGTTCAATAGCCGAAAATCTGGCATGCCAGCCGTCATTGACGGAGTTGCAGATTAAAATGGAGATGGGTAGCGGCCTTAAATGATGATTGAGAGCTTTGGAAAGACGGGATGGCTCCCAGTCTTTTTCCAGATCGGCATGAGCGACCTGTGCCAGCGCATGAACGCCGGTGTCAGTCCTTCCGGCGGCGTATATGGTGTGGGTGCCCGGCTCGAGTGCTGACAACGCATTTTCAATTGCGCCTTGTACAGTCGGCAGTTTTTGCTGGCGCTGCCATCCGGAAAAGGGCGTGCCCTTGTATTCTATTTTGAGCGCAAATCTGGGCATGGTCGCAATTTAACCGAAGATTGGGGTTGAGCAACGCGGATGTCTTGCCAGTTCGGGAGAACTCGGTCCGCATTGGTATCCGCTATAGCAGTTTGGGGATTCCTCCATCGAAAGTGTCCCGTTCCACCACGCCGGCCCTTAAACTGCGGCCGATGCGATGGGCCAGGATGGACCATGCGGCGGCCTGGGATTCGGTAAGTTCCTCCTCGAGTACCGAGTCAAAGAGTTCAAGCCAGACGGAAAACATCCCCGGTTTGACATTGCCCGCCTTTATGTGCGCACTCATGGGGCTGCCCTCGTATGATTTTTCGTGAAGGATGGTGTTGGCCCAGAAGTCCGCCACTTTCGCTTCATGGGCCGGCCAGTCGGTAACGTGCGCATCAAATACAGGTCCAAGACCAGGATGATTTCTTATTCGCTCGTAAAAGACACCTACTACGGACTCAATCTCGTCTCTGGCTATATCAAATCGCGGGGTAAGCAGACTGTTCATGGTAGAACTGATGAAGAAATTGCCGAAAAAACGCAATGCCTCCGATGCCGTATTTGAAAGTATGGGCGCTATTTTCAAAAGTGCCAGTCATTTGACGACCCTTGGCATATGGGTTTCAGATTTTTCGACTGAACATTGATGACATTTCCATGGTTTGCGCACTTTCACGCGAATCTTTTGAGTCATATTTTTAAAAACGTAGCCGGAACTGCAAATCTGCGGCAGACATAATTCTTATTGACATGGCCTTAAAATGAATTGCGGTTTATATAAGCGGTATATGGCTGGACCCCGGCAAATTTGCATGGAATCGAGACGATCTGGCAAGTCTGGCCGGATTTATTAGTTTACAGCAAGCCGGAAGCGTAAAACCATGGAATCATTTGCCCGGTTTCCAAAAATCCAACCAGCGCCTTGCGATGTAATCCGCAAACTGCAACAACGCCAGCGCTTGGCGCTCCAACGTTATATTGGGCATATGCAACAGCGATCACGTAAAGTCCTCTGAACAGCAATCATATCCGGCCAGTTGACTGACGACGCAATTCCTCGAATGCCACGCCAACGGAAATTGATTCGAATCCACCGAATACGCATGCCGCCGTCGCGATTAATCCGCAACATTCACGTCGAGTCAAAAAACCCTCTATACTGATCTCGCAACATGTTCTTCTGGACCTTTCCCATCGCATTGCGCGGAAGCCGGTCTACAATGATGAGTCGGCGCGGATGCTTGAAACTGGCCAGTGTCTTTTTAAGCTCTTCGGATATTTTGCATATTTCGGGCCGGATATGCTCTTCCGGAACAACAATGCCAAGCACGGTTTCACCGTAATCCGGATGGGGCACTCCGATGACGGCGCTTTCAAGAACGCCTTCCTGACTGTCCAGCAGCAATTCGATTTCCTTCGGGTAAATGTTGTAGCCGCCCGAGATGATGAGATCCTTGCCGCGTCCAATTATGTGAAGATAGCCATCGGCATCAAACAAACCTATATCCCCGGTGATGAAATAGCCGCTGGCCTGCAATTCGGCGGCCGTTTTCTCGGGCATGCCCCAGTAGCCCTTGAACACGTTCGGTCCGCGAACCTCGATTTGGCCCGCTTCGCCCCGCGGCAGCTCTTCGCCGGTGTCGGGATCGGTGATTTTGAGTTCAACTCCCGGAAGCGGAAAGCCAACGGTACCTGGACGGCGTTCCCCGTCATGGGGATTGGACGTGTTCATGTTGGTTTCAGTCATGCCATACCTCTCAAGTATCCGATGTCCCGTACGTTTTTCGAAACGGATGTGGGTATCGGCAAGTAGCGGCGCGGAGCCGGAAACAAACAAGCGCATATGGCTCGTCAGTTCAGCCGTGAATCTCGAGTCTCCAAGCAGGCGGGTGTAGAATGTGGGAACGCCCATCATTGAAGTTGCCTTCGGGATGCGATCTATAATCTGGTCAAGATCAAATCCGGGCATGAATATCATGGATCCGCCGGTCGCAAGCACAATGTTGGTGGCCACAAAAAGCCCGTGCGTATGAAATATCGGCAAGGCGTGAAGCAGCACGTCGTCCGCGGTGAATCTCCATTCGCCTGCCAGCGCAAGCGCGTTCGACAGCAAATTGTCATGCGTGAGCATCGCGCCTTTGGATCTTCCAGTTGTACCTGAGGTGTAAAGGAGAGCCGCCAGATCGTCGGGCGCTCGATCAATCGCTTGAAAATCGGCTGGCATGCCTTCGGTCAATTCCGAAAGCGTCCCCCCGCCATCGGCGTCAAGCGTTTCAATATCCGCATTGGCATTTCCGGGAACGCCCGTGGACATGATGTCGCTCGCGCTGTCGCAAACGATTAGCGACGCCCCGCTGTTTGCGATGAAATATTTAAGCTCGTCAATTGTATAGGCCGTGTTGAGCGGAAGAAACACCATTCCGGATTGCACACATGCGGCATATAGCGCCAGTTTTTGCGGAGATTTGCGGACTTGCGCCGCCACGCGATCACCGGGCTTAAGTCCTTTTTTCACCATCGCGCGCGCGTATCTTGCGCTCATTGCGAGAAATTCCGCATGGTTGATGATTCCGCCCGATGGCAGATGCAAAAAGGGCGTCTCCTTGCCATCGTGAATGCCGAAGAGATTGTCGAAAAGATGGTTGGCCATGGAACCGGCTTGCTCGTTGAATTTAAAATTGCGGCTGAAAAAACAGCCTCGGGGACAGATGTCACATGCCATTTAATTTCACAAAGGTAAATTGGAAATGCTTCTGGTCCAATGCGACTTTCCCGGAGGCAAATCATATTGGATTATGTTCGGTGGGTTGCGTGTTTCCCGGCCGAACATCCAATTAAATCGCTGGACGCGGGCAGATCCGTGCCATATAAGGAGAGCATGGAACACACTTGCAATATATTCGCGCGAATTATATGTCCGGTGCTCTGATTTAATCAAGACACCGGAAATCGAACAGTGCTCCGTGCAACAGCTCTCCCACATGTAGTGAATTACGGCAAAGGAAATGCCAATGTGTTCCGATACACCCGACTATAAAGATACGCTTACTCTTCCTAAAACCGAGTTTCCCATGCGCGGAGGATTGCCGCGGCGCGAACCCGAATGGCTTGCCAGATGGGAGAGGCTGGGCATCTACAGCCGGCTTAGGGAAGAGGCCGCCAAAAACGGAGAAAGAAAGCCGTTTACGCTGCATGACGGTCCGCCATACGCAAACGGGCACCTTCATATCGGGCATGCGCTGAACAAGATTCTAAAGGACATGGTGGTGCGGTCTCGGCAAATGATGGGCGGAGATTCGCGCTACATACCCGGATGGGACTGTCACGGTCTGCCAATAGAATGGAAGATAGAGGAAGACTATCGGTCCAGGGGACGTGACAAGGACGATGTTGACATTGTCGACTTCCGCAGGGAATGCAGAAAATTCGCCGAGGGATGGATCGATGTCCAGCGCGAGGAGTTCAAGCGACTTGGCGTGACCGGCGAATGGGCCAACCCCTATCTCACGATGGATTTCCATGCGGAAAGCGTCATTGCCGGCGAATTCATGAAATTCCTCATGAACGGAACTCTTTATCAGGGGTCCAAGCCCGTGATGTGGTCGCCGATAGAAAAAACCGCGCTGGCTGACGCCGAGGTTGAATATCATGACAAGGAGAGCTTCACCGTATGGGTTAAATTCAGAGTGGTGGACAGACCCGGAATGCCGGGGCATCTGAGAGGCGCCCGTGTGATTATCTGGACAACCACCCCCTGGACGCTGCCCTCGAACAAGGCCGTCGTGTTCGGTGGCGATATCTCATACGGGCTTTATGAAGTCACTGGCCGTCCCGTGCAATGCTGGGCCCGCATTGGAAACCGCTACATTCTTGCGGATGCGAGGGCCGGGGAGGTTATGTCTCGCGCCAGACTTGACGAGACCATGTATCGGCGCATTGCCGATGTAAACCGCGAAGAGCTTGCCGAAATGAAACTTCTTCATCCCCTGCATGGCACCGAGGGATCCAATGGCGAATGGGACGAGCCTCGCGACTTCCGGGAAGCGGAATTTGTGTCTGATCAGGAAGGCACGGGCTTTGTTCATTGCGCGCCTTCACACGGTATGGAGGAATACGAACTGTATCGCGGTCTTGGGATGCTCGATCAGGTTATAACACACAACGTGATGGATGATGGCTCATTCCGTCACGATCTTCCGTTTTTTGGTGGCACCCGAATACTCAACCGCAAAGGGGGCGAAGGTGACGCCAACAAGGCGGTGATAGACAAGCTCATCGAGGTCAATGGCTTGCTTGCCAGAGGAAAATACAGACATTCCTATCCCCACAGCTGGCGATCAAAGGCACCGCTTATCTACCGAAACACGCCGCAATGGTTTGCCTCTGTGGACCGCAAGGTGGGTGACGGCAACGACGAGTTTGGAAAGACCATCCGCGAAAGGTCTTTGCGTTCAATTGACGAGCTTGTGGAATGGACGCCGAAAACCGGCCGCAATCGGCTGCATTCGATGATGGAGACCAGACCGGACTGGGTTTTAAGCCGCCAGCGCGCCTGGGGCGTGCCGCTTTCGTGCTTCACGAAAGTAGGTGCGCTTCCGACTGATCCGGATTTTCTTTTGCGAGACGAGAAGGTGAATGACCGCATATTGGAGGCGTTTGCGGCGGGTGGCGCGGATGAATGGTACAAGCCCGGCGCCAAAGAGCGGTTTCTTGGAGACGATCACGATCCCGAAGAGTGGGAGAAAGTCGACGACATACTTGATGTGTGGTTTGACAGCGGTTCCACGCATGCGTTTGTTTTGCGGGACCGCGAGGACGGATCGGCGGACGGGATCGCCGACCTATATCTCGAGGGCACCGATCAGCATCGGGGATGGTTTCACTCCTCAATGCTTCAGGCATGCGGAACATTGGGCCATGCGCCATATCGGGGCGTGCTGACCCACGGATTCACTCTTGACGAAAACGGCAGCAAGATGTCAAAATCCCTGGGCAACACTGTAGCGCCGGAAGAGGTTGTAAGGCAATATGGCGCGGATATCCTCCGCCTGTGGGTTGCACAGTCGGATTACACCGCAGATTTGAGAATTGGTTCCGAAATTCTTAAAAACACAGCCGACAGCTACCGCCGATTGCGCAACACCATGCGGTATATGCTTGGCGCATTGGCGCATTTCTCCGAAAGCAATCGCGTTGAGCAAGCCGAAATGCCCGAGCTCGAGAGATGGGTGCTGCATCGTCTGGCCGAGTTGGACCACAAGGTGCGCACGGGTTACGAGGCCTATAATTTTCAGGGGGTGTTTCAGGCTCTGTTTAATTTCTGCACGGTGGACTTGTCGTCGTTTTATTTCGACATTCGAAAAGATGCGCTCTATTGCGATGGAAATTCACTTCGCCGCAATGCGGCGCTTACAGTGATGGATATTCTCTTTTATCGTCTGACCACATGGATGGCGCCAATTCTGGTTTTCACTATGGAGGAAGTTTGGCTGTCCCGTTTTTCAGGCGATGACGGCTCCATTCATCTTGTCGATATGCCAGTCACTCCCGCTGAATGGCTGGATGAACCTCTGGCCCGCAAATGGGAGCAGGTCAGAAAGGCGCGCCGGGTTGTTACCGCCTCATTGGAGGTGCAGCGAACGGGAAAGGCGATCGGGGCTTCGCTTGAGGCCGCGCCTGTAGTTCACGTTCGCGATGCGGAAACGCTTGCGGCTCTCAAGTCTGTGGAGTTTATGGATGTCTGCATCACATCTGATATCAGTCTCACCGATGACCCGAGCCCGCCGGAGGCTTTCAGAATGCCGGAGATTGATGGAGTGACCGCTGTATTTGAAAAGGCGACAGGCAATAAATGTCTAAGATGCTGGAAGATCCTGCCCGATGTGGGCAGCCATAAACACGCGGGAACCTGTAGGCGCTGCAACGATGTTCTGGAAAACCGCCTGCAATAATTTGCGCGCGGTCAATTTTTCCGCCGCATTAGCGGGGATTCGGTCTCGATGCGGTGTGGATGTTCGCAATGGATGATTCGCATGGCAAGGTTTGCGGACCCGGTTCCGAATTCGATGCGGGGCATGTGCCGCATAATCCCAAAATGTTGGTCGAGATAGACGGAATGACGGCGACATGAACATTCCCATTCCGCCATTTCAGACCGTCATTACCGGTTTTACAGTCGCAATGGTGGGTTTCTTCAGTTCGTTCACGATTGTTCTTCACGGTCTTGCCGGCGTGGGAGCCGATACGGATCAGGCGGCTTCAGGTCTTATGGCCGCAGCCCTTTCAATGGGGCTTGCGGGCATGTTTTTAAGTTATCGGTTCCGAATGCCGGTTTCCGCGGCATGGTCCACACCCGGTGCGGCTTTGCTTGTTGTCGCGGGATCGCTGGAAACGGGGTTTGCGGAAGCGGTGGCGGGATTTCTGGTTGCGGGACTGCTGACTGTGGTGGCTGGCCTTTGCAGGCCAATAGCGCGATTGGCGGAATCAATTCCCGCCGAACTTGCGCAGGGTATGCTGGGCGGGGTTCTGCTTTCCATCTGTCTGGCGCCGGTAAACGCAATGATCGAAGCTCCACTTGTGATCGCGCCAGTCATAATCAGCTGGCTTGTTGTCGGTCGGCTAAACAGACTGATGGCGGTACCAGGCGCGGTTGCCGTGGCAGCACTTGTGATATTGCTAACCGCGGACATGGACCAGGCGCCAGTGGCATCGCCCGTCATTCAACCGGAATGGACAATCCCGGTATTTTCGGCGGCTTCGGTTGTCGGGATTGGCATCCCTCTGTTTATAGTGACAATGGCAACGCAGAACATTCCCGGAATTGCGGTGGTTAGAAGTTGCGGATACAGGCAGGATGCGGGATCCAGCATCGCCGCGGTTGGCATATTCAGCATTTTAAGCGCCCCGTTCGGAGCGCTTTCCACCTGTCTCGCGGCGATAACGGCCGCGATGTGCGCGGGAGATGAAAGTCATCCAGACAAAGGTCTTCGCTACTGGTCGGCAATCGTCGCTGGCGCCTTTTACTGCATATTGGGGTTGTCCGCCGGAGTCATTACATGGTTTGCGTCGCTGGCGCCGCCCATGCTTTTGGCCAGTGTCGCCGGAATGGCATTGCTCGGTGTTCTTGCGAATTCGCTTGCAACGGCTTTTGGCGATTCCAAATATCGCGACCCGGCGGCAGTGACATTTCTGGTAACGGCATCCGGAATCACGCTGCTTGGTCTTGGGGCTCCCGTCTGGGGCTTGCTGGCGGGAGGATTTGCGCTGACGTTAAGGGAGTTGGGGCGCGGCAGGGTCGGATTTGGACTGCCAGGTTGGATGAAACCTCCCTCCAGGTGAAAGCGTAAATATCTCGCAACCGTCTTTCGTGACTCCAATGGAATGCTCAAACTGTGCCGACAGCGATTTGTCTCGCGTTACCGCGGTCCAATTGTCGGGAAGGACTTTGGTTTCGGGGCGTCCAAGATTTATCATTGGTTCAATGGTGAAAAACATTCCCTCTTGCAGAACAGGGCCGGTGCCGGGCTTTCCGTAATGCAGCACATTTGGAGGCAGATGAAACTCGCGTCCGAGTCCATGCCCGCAAAAGTCTCGAACAACGCCCATCCTGTTTTTTTCGGCATGACTTTGTATTGCATGGCCGATGTCACCGAAAGTGGCACCGGGTTTGACAACGTCTATGCCTTTAAGAAGGCTGTCATGAGTGACCTGAATCAGCCTTTCCGCCTTGCGTCCGAGTTTTCCCGCAACATACATGCGGGAACTGTCGCCAAACCAGCCGTCCACAATCACGGTCACGTCAATATTCAGTATGTCCCCATCCTTGAGTTTTTTCTCGCCCGGGATTCCGTGGCAAACCACATGGTTGACGCTTATGCAGCTTGCGTGTCGGTATCCCCGGTATCCGATTGTTGCCGATCTGGCCCCGGCCTGATCTACCTTGTTTTCAACAATGCGGTTCAACTCGGCCGTTGTCTGCCCCGTAAAGACATGATCCGCGATTTCATCGAGTATCCGGGCGGTCAACGCTCCCGCCTTGCGCATGCCAGCAAAATCGGATTTCCCGTGAATTCGTATTTGTTCGTGCGTTATTTTGCCAGAATGATCGTTCATCGGCATGTTTGTTCCCGTGTGTTTACGCCACCGCGCGGTGCAGGGGCAGCGAGTTTCGCAATGTTATCTTCCTCGGCGAGATGTTCGTGTCATAGATGAAGACTTCAACTCCGGTTTTCCGGGCAAGATTGAATGCATCCGAATATACCGGGTCGATATCCTTCGCAACGGCAAATGCCGTGCAATCCGTTCGCTGAACAAGAAAAAGCACAATGGCCCGATATCCGGCCTGCACCATTCCGGTCAATTCGAGCATGTGCTTTGCCCCGCGGACCGTCACGCTGTCCGGAAACTCGGCCAGGCCAGGGGTTCTGCACAGCGTCGCGGATTTGATTTCAAGATATGTATCGGGCATTCCCTCTTTTTTCAGCAGAAAGTCGATGCGGCTGTTGCCGCCGTATTTTTGCTCCGGCAGAGCGGTGTCGCAGGTTGCAAGTTCGGGAATTTTCCCATTTGCAATCGCGTGTCGCACCAGCTTGTTTGGAAAAGAGGTGTCCACACCGGTGAAATGGCCGTTTTCGTGGTCCACGAGTCGCCAGCCGTAATTGAGTTTTCTGCCGGGATCGTCATTTGGCTCCGCCCATATGCGTGTGCCTGGTTCCGCCAGCCCGGACATTGAACCGGGATTTGGGCAGTGCGCGGTTGCCTCGCCGCCGCCCTCAAGCTGAATGTCGGCAAGGAAGCGCCTGTATCGGCGAATTAGCGTTGCTGGAACAAGTGGGCTTTTAAAACGCATCAATGCTGCCCTATACAATAGACTGGACCAATTCAAGGAGTTCCAATGCCAAACCCCTCAGCCGCAATGCTTGTTGTTGGAGATGAAATACTTTCCGGGCGAACCCGCGACTCGAACATGCATCACCTTGCCATGACGCTGGTCGAGGCGGGGATTGACCTTGTCGAGGTCAGGATTGTCCCCGATGATCCTGATGCCATCATCAATGCCGTTCGGGCGCTTTCCGAAAGTTGCGATCATGTGTTTACTTCCGGCGGAATTGGTCCGACCCATGACGACATAACCGCGGAAAACGTGGCGCGGGCGTTTGATCTGCCCATCGCAATACGCGGAGACGCCTACGGCATTCTGGAAACCCATTACGCTGCCGCTGGTCTGGATTTCAACGAAGCGCGAAAGCGCATGGCGCGAATTCCGGATGGGGCAAGGCTGATTGAAAACCCCGTTTCAGCCGCTCCGGGGTTCATAATTAGGAACGTGCATGTAATGGCGGGCGTGCCGACCGTTTTCAAAGCCATGCTGGCAAATGTTCTCCCTGGACTTGCGGGTGGCGAAAAGGTGCTTTCCGAAACCCTCAGGCTGGAGTGCGGCGAAGGCGACATAGCTTGTCAGCTTGGAAAACTGGCTGAAAAATATCCCGATCTCTCGTTTGGCTCATACCCGTTCCGTGAAAACGGCTGTTACGGGACCAATATTGTCGTGCGCGGCAAATCGGCCGACCAGGTTGAAGGCGCCATTGACGATTTGAAAACGGTGGTGATGAATTGAGACCCGACATTCGCCTTTTGCGCGAGGCCATGGAGGCCACATGGCCGCCTGCAAGGCGGTTCAATTATGAATGCTGGACAATAAGAGAGGGTCTGGGAGGAGGAAAGCGGGTTTCCGCCGCCACTCTGCGTGGCAACTGGAATGCGGAAAACCCGGATGCCGCGGTTTCGCAAATGGCTGGACTGGGGCAGCGGCCTCTTTTCATGGTTTGGGAAGGGGAGGGCCCACTTGACAATGCCCTTGCGGAGCTGGGCTATAGGCAAGTTGATCCGGTTAACGCATATGCGTGCGCATTGCGGTCTCTTCCGAAAGTAGAGATTTCCGTTCCCGCAATGGCTGTTTGGGAGCCTTTGGCGGTGCAACTTGACATATGGAGGGATGGAAACATTGGTGCGGAAAGAATTGAAGTTATGCGCAGAGTTCAAGGATTGAAAACGTCATTTTTGGGAAGGTGCGGAAACAGTCCCGCCGCAACCCTGTTTGTTGCCATCCACAATGACATTTCGATAATACACGCCTTGCAGGTTCGAGATGGGTTCAGGCGCGCCGGGATGGGGCGGCACCTGACACTGGCTGCGGCAAGGTGGGCGGAACGCCGCGGCGCAAAATACCTTTCGGTACTTTGCACAACCGCGAATGAGGGCGCGAACGCACTGTATGACTCACTTGGCATGAAAATCGCGGACAGGTATCATTACCGCATTAAAGAGGAGACGAGATTGAAATGAGCAACCCGAGCAAACCCACCGCGCTTGATTTGCCGCAGGTCCATCCATTGCCCGAGGCGACCAGAAAATATTTCGACATCTGCCAGGAGAAACTGGGCATGATTCCGAATGTCCTTAGCGCATATGCCTTTGACATTGAAAAGCTTAACGCCTTTACAGCCATGTACAACAACCTGATGCTTGCCGATAGCGGGCTCTCGAAACTGGAGCGTGAAATGATCGCCGTTGTGGTAAGTTCAATTAACAGGTGCTGGTATTGCCAGGTGGCTCATGGCGCTGCCGTAAGAGAGCTGTCCGGCAAACCTGAACTTGGAGAGGCAATGGTGATGAACTGGCGCGCCGCCAATCTGGATTCCAGACAGACGGCAATGCTTGCCTTTGCCGAAAAAGTCACCAAAGCCAGCGCGGAGATCACGGAAGACGATCGGAATGAACTGCGAAAGAAAGGATTTTCCGACAGGGACATCTGGGATATTTCATCAGTTGCGGGGTTCTTTAACATGTCCAATCGTGTCGCGAGCGCGACCGGCATAAAGCCCAATGACGATTACCATGCGCTTGCCCGTTAGACAGATCAGGATTTTTTGGCTTCTTTTGATTGGATTTACCTCCTTTGCGGTGGCCCCGGCAGTCTCTGTTGAATTGAAAATGCCCGGATATGTCATTGAGAGAAAAATGGAAATAGAGGAATCCGGCACATATCTGATTCCCATGGGGCCATATTCCGATGGCAAAGTTCCGTCAATTGAAACGACAGGACGGATATTTGCCCAGTCATGGCAGTTTCGGTCCACCAGTTTAACCACGCAGCAGCTGATTTCTCCATTGCGGAAGCAAATCGCCGATCAGGGCTTTGCCGTGTTTTTCGATTGCACCGACATAGGATGCGGAGGGTTTGATTTTCGCTTTGGAACGAGAGTGATTTCGGCGCCGGACATGTTTGTGGATCTATTTGATTATCGGTTTATTTCGGCCAAAAGAGGTGAAGGCGCCAAATCGGAGTTTCTGAGCATTCTGGCCAGCAGAACGGGCACATCGGGATATGTTCAGATTGTTTACGTCACTCCAGGAAAAGCCGAAAAAATCAATGTTGCGGGCAGCTCGGTGGATATCGGTTCCGACGGGCGGGAAAATGACAATGTCGCGGCGGAGAAAAACACATTGGCGGAGCGGCTTTTTGAGGCGGGATATGTCATATTGTCCAATCTGGAATTTGAACCGGGTTCCGCCAAACTTGGAAACGGGCAGAACGGACTGCTTGACGAACTTGCCGAATTTCTCAAAGCGGATTCATTACGCAGAGTGGTTCTTGTGGGACATACGGATTCCGTTGGGGGACTGGAAGACAATCTTGCGCTCTCCCGCCGAAGGGCCGCTGCCGTACGGCAACGCATTGTTGAAGATTACGATGTGTCGCCCGAACAGGTCGAATCGGATGGAGTGGGATATCTTTCACCAATAGCCTCCAATAAAAGCCATGAGGGCCGTGAGCTAAATCGTCGGGTTGAGGCGGTGCTGCTGGATTCCAGGTAGCAGGAGGTTCCAGACTTTCCCAATTTTCATCATGCAAGTTGAATGCAGTGCAACCGCACCATGTCCTCTCGGAATTCACATATTATTCCCTGCTCGACAGATGCGGCGCCGCCATCAAGGCATATGCGTTGGCATCCATTTGGGAAGAGCGCCAGATACTCGAGTTCGCGGGCATCGGAAAACATCATGCGAGTGACTGGCGAATGCCCGTGTACAACGCAAACTTTCTCCTCTGAAGGCCATGGCCCGCGATGATGGGTGAACTCCTCCCTGATCCATGCCCAGTGCCTTCCGTTGCGAAGTTCCTGAAGACGCGCATATTGATGGGATCTTGAGAGAAACTCCGCGATATCGGTTCGGGGATGAATTCCGGCATGAACGAAAATAATGTCCCTCGAACGGTAAAAATAGGGAAAATTCTCCTCTGTCCAGTATTTTGGCAGTGCCGGCATTATGATGTTTCTCAGGTCGCGGTAGTCCTGTCCCTTGCGCATGCCGTTTGATGCCGCCTCTAGCGCACCCTCTATTTCACTCATCAGCGTCAGGCCGCCATTGTTCATCCATATGTAAAGCTCGTCCCGACCAAACAAAAAATCAAGCAGCATCAATTCATGATTGCCAGGCAGTATGACGGTTTCCGCTGCGCCGGTGATGTTTCCGGCCTCCTCGGCGAGTTCAAGGCAGCGCAGTGAACAAGGACCTCGGTCAATCAGATCACCTGTCAGGACGAGGCCGAAAGTCTCGTTTTTGCCAAGCTGCCCGACGGTTTCAAGCATTTGGCGCATCAGATTATGTCTGCCGTGAATGTCGCCAATGGCAAACCATGTCCTGTCGCCGGCCCGGGATCCGTCTGGCGTTTTGCGGTAGGGTGTTTTAATCCACTCGGGCATTCCGTTGCGGCTTTCGGTTGATGAGGTTTTTCAGAGGAAGCTTCCCATGTTTTCGGAAGATTTCCAAGATTTGATCGGGAACGCGAATTTGAATGCAACAGTTGTCTCCAGTCATGCAAAAGCTATCTGCGCCATGGAAAAATCTGCTGCATTATGCCGACTAGCAAAAGAAAAAGACTTGTGCACGCAAGTCCCCAGTGCGCCCAGCTTTCAGGATGAAAATCCACCCATGCGGCCCAGCTGGCGAAGAACACCCATGAAAGCGCCACAGGCAGAGAAAGCCAGCGCCAGCGTTCCGTTCTCACAGGATGGATGAATTTCAGGGGCAGAAACATGGAAACCGCCAAAGCCGTGACGAGTATGACAATAATCCAGAAATCCGGTTTTATCGCAAACAGCACCAGCACAACCATGTTCCAGCAGGCGGGAAATCCTGAAAAGGAATTGTCCCTTGTCTTCATTCGCGTATCGGAAAAATACATCGCGCTTGTGAAGGTAATGACAATAATTGCGAACCAGCCTGTCCATCCCGGCAACAGGCCTGAGGTAAACAATGCGAAAGCGGGAATGAAAACGTAGGTGAGATAGTCTATAATGAGATCAAGAAGTACGCCGTCGAACTGTGCCGCATGGGTGCGCACGTCGTATTTTCGCGCAAGTGGACCGTCTATGCCGTCAACGGTAAAAGCGACGACAAGCCACAAAAACATTGTGCTCCATTCTTGAGACGCCGCTGCAAGCATTGCCAGCATGGCGAATACAGCTCCGGACGCGGTAAACAGGTGTACCAGAATCGCTTTGATTTTTGGTGTCATGATTAATTAATCAGGCATATTTTAAAATTGCGCAATCAGGCTTTTGGATGTGTTTGATTATAGACCTCCATTAAACGCCTGGTGTCCACTGCGGTGTATTTCTGGGTGCTTGTTAGCGAGGCGTGACCCAAAAGTTCCTGAATGGTTCGAAGATCGCCCCCTGCGCCAAGGAGATGCGTGGCAAAACTGTGACGCATGGCATGCGGAGTGGCGGTTGCCGGCAGTCCGAGCCGCAGTCTTACCTGAGAGACGGATTTTTGCACAATGCGCGGGCTGAGCGGGCCTCCGCGCGCACCGCGAAAAACCGGATCGTTATTTCCCATGTCAAACGGACAGAGATCAACATATGCGGAAACAGCCTCGCAAGCGGGTTTTATGACAGGAACAATTCGCTCCTTTCCACCTTTTCCCCTTATGCGCAATGTATCCCCGAGAGGAATGCATTCTCCGGTTATCCCAAGCGCTTCGGAAATGCGCAGGCCGCAACCATAAAGAAGCGTCACGACTGCCTGGTCGCGCAGTGCGGTCCAGGCATTCTCGCTGTTGACTTCAAGCGCGTCAATTACATCAATGGCGTCTTCCGGCGACAATGGCCTTGGCATTTTTGCATTGAACCTTGGCGTTTTCGCGCTGAGAACCGCGCTGGGGTCGAAGCGCTCCTTTTCGGAAAGCCATCTGTAGAAGCTTTTTACGGCGGAAAGCTTGCGCGCGAGCGATCTTGAACCAACTCCCCTGCCGCGGACAGATGCCATCCAGCTGCGCATGTCCGAAATATCAACATGCGCAAGGGGCAGAAGTCCCTGCTGTTCTCCCCTGTGGCTGGTCATGAATTCAAGAAAACCGCCCACATCACGGCTGTAGGCGTCAATTGTGTTCTTTGAAGCGCCACGCAGGTTTTTTTGCGCGGCAAGCCACTGTTGAAGCGCGTCTCGGGCGGCGTCTGAGATCATTTCGTCGCGCCGGTCTGTGAAAAAGCATGGTAGATAGGGAAAACGACAATCCCCTCTATTATGATCGCGCTTTGAGGTTTCATGACATGTTCTTAGGTTGTTGCATTGAAGATGTCAAACGTACATCCGACAATCCGGCGCCCATACGGCCGGTCAAGAGGGGAATAGACGTTCCATGTTTCTATCATCCATCATGGGACGGCAATCCAGATGTAACGGATTTAATTCAAGACATTGCATTTGCCCCGAGCAACCGTCATGCACTGATTGTTCCGCGCCGGTTCCAACCTTCGGTTTTAAAAGCGCCATTTGCGAAAAATGAATATATTGAACGAGCACGCCACAGTTTCCTGTTCTCCATGGCGTCTTTAGCGCAAAATCAACAAGAGGGAAGATCGAACTTTTGGACGGGAACCGCGCGTCTCGAACGGATTGCGTGTTGCCCGCAGAGCCTCCAGAGGCACGTCTTGTGGGCCAACATCAGATGAGAGGATGCAACAGGTGAAATTATCCACAGCCACCCTTTCCTTCATTTCCGATTCTTCTGTCATACGAGGCAAAAGTCCCAATCGCTACGCCGATCAGGAAACACTTTGATGAAGAACGGATATCATGGGGCGCTCTTTCGCAGAGTGTCGGCTTGCGCATCTCTTCGAGTATATCGCACATCTCAGGCTGCGTGATATCCGGCCACGCCACCTCATCACGACCACCGGCACTGGCAAGTGGCCGTCTTTCCTCCGCGCGCAGTCGGCCTGTCCCAAAACTGCACCTCAACAGTCTCCCAGCACGCCCAACGAAGGTCTAACGGGGCGCGTTCGAAAATCAGCGCCATCCCACAAGCGACCGCATGTCCTTCATCAAGGGCCAATCGCCACTCCTTCAATTATCTCAAGGGATCCGACCGGATTTGGATCATCCATGGATTAGGCCGCGTCCTTCACGGCGCGGGAGACATCAACC
>JAPOTF010000069.1:2076-20474 GCA_026709325.1 Roseovarius sp. | reverse complement strand
TCCCGTGGTTTTTGCTCTCTTGCCTGCCGTTTTTCTGGCATAATGGCCGATTTCGACAGCAAAAGTCCACGAAAAAATGTTTTCGGCAATCCAGTTAAACCATTGCAAAACAACGAAAAGAAATTCTAGCGGGAATTGCTGTATTGTTCTCCGCATCGCGTAAAGGAATGGCGCTGCAGGTGAAGGGATTCAGCTTGGTATAGAAGTGGTCGCCGCCCCTAACTGTAAAGTGCCGACCTTCCGCCAGCGCCATCGATACTCCGTTGGTTCCGGCAATTCGCTCGTTCCAGACCGACCCAAGCGCGATTCCATGCCAATCCGTCTCGGCCTCCTTGCTCTCAAGTCGAACCACAATGCCATCTGTATCAGTGACAATCAGGCAGTGGCCGGCATCAAAGGCGATTTTCGCAACCTGCCGAAATATGCCTTGTCTACCGCCGGCCCGCTCAATCACCTCTTCCAGGCGCGGCGCAATCTCGGATGACTGCAGCCGCAAAATTGGCTGCGCGGCGTTGCGTTTGAGATTGTACTCTCGTTCGCACCGTTGCCAAGAGGCATTGATCGCATTTTGCGAGCCATTCTCTGTCTGTAAATCGGTCATCAAGCCTCCTCCCAAAAGCCGCATCTCGATCAGTTAAGCCATGTAATGACAAAAAGCATATTGTAATGCGCGATTGGATGGAGTAAACGCGAAACTACCTCGGGGTGTGCTGAACATTCGTTCAGAACTGAGATGCTTGAGCAAACCCGTTGAACCTGAACCGGCTAGAACCGGCGGAGGGAAGGTCTCTGGATCAATCATCCTGCCTTGCCCTCCCGCCGCAAAAGGAGGATGAAATGAGATATCTTGTTTTTGTCGCGGGGCTAATGCGTGCAACTTTGGCCTGGGCCGAAACACCGGAGCTTACCGTATACACTTATGACAGTTTTGTTTCCGACTGGGGTCCGGGCCCGCAAGTCGAAAAGGCGTTTGAGGCTCAATGCGGCTGCGACCTCAAACTTGCAGGCGTCGAGGATGGAGCCGCGCTGCTGGCACGGATAAAGCTTGAAGGAAGTGCCGGCGATGCGGATGTCATGCTCGGAATAGATACCAATCTGATGGCGGCTGCTCGCGACACCGGCCTTTTTGCCGAGCACGGACTTAGCCCGGAACTGGATCTCCCGGTGAGTTGGGACGATGACATGTTCCTTCCATACGACTGGGGATATTTCGCGTTTGTATACAATGCGGATCAAAAGGCTCCCGGAAGCATCAGGGAACTTGCCGAAAGCGACGCCACGATCATCATTCAGGATCCGCGTTCATCCACGCCCGGTCTCGGGTTGCTGCTTTGGGTCAAGGCGGCCTATGGAGATATGGCGGAATCGATCTGGGAGGAACTGTCGGACAACATTGTAACCGTCACAAGGGGCTGGTCGGAAGCCTACGGGCTGTTTCTGGAAGGTGAGGCGGATATGGTGCTGAGCTATACGACGTCGCCGGCATATCATTTGATTGCGGAGGAAGACGCCGGCAAGGCCGCGGCGGAATTTTCGGAAGGGCACTACATGCAGGTGGAGGTGGCGGCAAAGCTAAAGAGCGCGGACCAGCCCGAACTTGCGGACCGGTTTCTCGAATTCATGCTTTCGGAAGAATTTCAGAGTGTAATTCCGACAACAAACTGGATGTATCCGGCGGTTGCGCCAAAGGGCGGTCTCCCCGCGGGGTTTGAAACTTTGATCAAGCCGTCGAGGGCAATTCTGATGTCGCCTGAAGAGGCATTGGCCTCAAGGGATGCGGCACTGGATGAATGGCTTCGCGCTTTAAGCCAATAAGCCCGTTTTGCGGGATCCTGGTGGCGGCGTTTGCGGTTGCGCTGATACTGGGAGCCATGCTTGCGGTTGCGCTTCGGGCCGAAGCGGGCCGCGGCATCGGTCCGGCCGAATGGGCGGCGATAAAATTCACGGTGCTGCAAGCCTCTCTGTCGGCAATTGCCAGCGTGATTTTGGCCATCCCGGTTGCAAGGGCCCTTGCGAGACGACGTTTCCCTGGCCGCCGCATCCTGATTGCTCTTCTGGGCGCGCCTTTCATACTGCCCGCAATAGTGGCCGTATTTGGTCTTCTTGAAGTATTCGGAAGAACCGGATGGGTTAATTCCGGATTGTCGCTGCTTGGATTGCCGCCATTGCATATTTACGGTTTGCACGGTGTGGTTGTTGCGCACGTGTTCTTTAATATGCCCCTGGCCACGCGATTGATATTGCAGGGCTGGCAGCAGGTTCCCGGCGAGCGGTTTCGAATGGCCGCGCAGCTTGGAATCGACGGCATGGCAATGGTGCGCCTTATTGAAATTCCAATGCTGGTCAAGGTTGTCCCCGGAACGTTGGCCGTGGTGTTTGCAATCTGCATGACAAGTTTTGCCGTGGCTTTAATTCTCGGGGGCGGACCCCGCGCCACAACTGTTGAACTGGCGATTTATCAGGCATTCAGATTTGATTTCGATCTTGGGCGAGCGGCAATGCTGTCGGCGATTCAAATGGCATTAACCATTGCCGCGGCGGGTTTCGCGCTTGGGCTTGTGCGGGGAGACAGTTTCGGCACGGGGCTGGGAAGGAGCCTGCAAAGATGGGATGGCGCAAAGCCCGTGTCGCGAATCCTGGATGGCACATGGGTGGCTTTGGCGGCATTTTTTCTTCTTCTGCCCATTTCCGCCATAATGGCATCCGGATTGCCGGCACTGACCGAGATGCCACATGAAGTCTGGAGGTCGGCTGTCGTCTCCATTGCGGTCGCGGTCGCAAGCGCGATTCTGCTGCTTGGAATGGCATTGCCCATGTCCCTGGCGATTGCCGCGGGCCGATCGGGTTTTCTGGAACTGGCGGGCCTTATGGGCCTTGCCGTCTCGCCACTGGTGATCGGAACCGGACTTTTCATCATGATTGTTCAGTTTGCCAATCCGTTAAGGCTGGCGTTGCCCGTAACGGCCCTGGTCAACGCGCTGACGGTGCTGCCCTTCGCGTTGCGGATTCTTGTTCCCGAAACGCGGGAAATCATTCAGGGGCAGGGCCGATTGGCAATGTCTCTGGATATGGACGGTCCGGCCTTCCTCAGGCTTGTGCATCTTCCGAGGATCAGGGCGCAAATCGGCTTCGCGGCAGGGTTGTCAATGGCTCTCTCAATTGGAGACCTTGGCGTTATCGCGCTATTTGCCGATTCCGAAACCGCAACGCTGCCCTTGACGATGTATCGTCTGATGGGCGCCTACAGAATGGAATCGGCGGCGGGAGCGGCGCTTTTGCTGCTGGCGCTGTCATTCGGGCTGTTTTGGATTATGGACCGCGGAGGTCGATGGCATGCTGAAGCTTGAAAATTGCACTGTAAGAAACGGCGCTTTCACCTTAAGAGCCGATTTTGAGGTGAAGGCCGGAGAAAGCGTGTCGGTACTGGGGCCTTCCGGTTCTGGAAAATCCACCCTTTTGGAAGCCGTGGCGGGTTTTCTGCCCCTCGCCGAGGGACGTATATTGCTAAACAATGCCGATATCGGCGATTCGCATCCGGGGAAAAGATCCGTGGCGGCGCTTTTTCAGGACGGCAACCTGTTTGATCACTTGACCGTATTGCAGAACGCGGGCCTTGGCCTGCGTCCCGACCTCAGATTAAGCAATGAGGACAGGGACAGGATCCATGCCGCTCTCGAGCGCGTTGACCTTAAAGGCCTGGGTTCCCGCAGGCCTTCCGAGTTGTCGGGCGGGCAGAGAAGTCGGGCCGCACTTGCAAGGGTTGTGCTGCAAAGGCGCGAACTTCTTCTTTTGGATGAACCATTCGCGGCGCTTGGACCCGGAATGCGGGCGCAAATGCTTGATCTTGTCCTTGAACTGTCACGGGAGGTCGGCTCGACGATGCTGGTGGTAAGCCATGCAATGGAAGATGCGCGTCGAATAAACGGCCGATCAATCCTTGTCGCCGAGGGAATGGCGCGCGCTCCGGAAAGCACCGAGAGATTGCTGAAAAATCCGCCACCGGCGCTGCGTGACTATATTGGCCCGAATTTTCAAAATAAAACGGTCACTTGAGATTTTCGAGATGGGCTTTACGGCGATGACTCGCCGCTGAATCGGTTCAGCAGGGATTTTGAAGGCTTTATGGTGCCCGTTTCAATTCCCCTCCAGTTTCTGATTGGCGCATTCATAAACAGTTTTGCGGCGGGATGGTCCTGATCAAGAAGGTCGAGACGCGCAAGCAGTGCAGCCATCACGCAATTTGCCGCCCGTGTGGCGCCATCGGAAATCTTCACCGAGATCCCGAGTTTTCGGGTGGGCGCAATGGCGGCATAGAAACCCTCGGCGCCGGTTTTAAGCGCAACCGGCTCAATGCAGGCCCGCATGAGTTCCGTGCAGGCTCTTCCCTTGCCGGCGACAAGTTCCGGGTGGGCAATCATGGCGGAACGCAGCCTGACCATTGCCTGCCGGCGAATGCCGCCGGCTTCATCGGCAGACGCGAATTTTGCCATGGCGCGGGCCATGGCATGCATGGTGGTTGCGAAATTCGGCGCGGAGCAACCGTCAATGCCATGGCCGATAATTTCCCGGCCGGTAACATCCTCAAAGGCCGAGATGCACGCATTTTGGACTGGATGATCCATTTCAACATACTCCGCTCCACCGCCCAAATGCCTGGAAACCGTCAGAAAACCGACATGCTTGCCAGAGCAGTTGTTGTGAATCTGGCAAGGCGGCCTTCCCTCGCGAATGAGTCCCTCGGAAGAATCGCGATCCAGAGGCATTTGGGGACCGCACCTGAGATCCGTGTCGCAAAGTTCGAGATCGTGCAGCCATTGCCTGAGAATGCCCGTATGAACCTCCGCGGCATTGTGGGAGGCGCAGGAAAGCGCAAGATGCATGTCGTTCAGACCGCGCGAATCGGCCGCACCGGTTTCCACAAGCGGAAGAGCCTGAATCATTTTGGATGAGCTTCGCGGAAAAACCGATTCGTCGGGATTTCCCCACGCCTCGATGATGGCGCCGTTGTCGTCGCATATGACGGCATGGCCGTGGTGAATGCTCTCAATCAGCGGTCCCCTGTGAATTTCCGCCAAAACCTCGGGTTTCGCCATCGGCTTCTCCAGTGTCAATTATCGGGAAAAAACGTTCTTTGATCTCTTCAACTGTCATTGAATCTAGTGTATGGTTCAAATGCGGAGATGAAAACACGGGCATGTAAAATTCCCAACTCCGCGCTGTTCGCCATATGGCGGCAATTGAAGGCGGCATGGAATTGGAGGCGGGGCATATGAAATTATTGAAGGCAATGGGCATGGCGGCAATTGTGTTGTCATTGTCCGCCATCGGATCCCTGGCGCAGGGACAAAGTACCAATCTGGTGGCCAAGAACACCGCATGGAGCGTGTTTGAGGATGAATCGCCCAGGGAATGCTGGGCGGTTTCAGCGCCAACAAAAACCGTCAACACAAAAGATGGTCGAGCTGTTTCAGTTAAGCGCAGCGACATACGTCTGATGGCGTTCTTCAGGCCCGCGGCAGGCGTCAAGGGCCAATTGGCCTTTACCGGAGGCTATCCCTTTGCAAAAGGATCTTCCGTAACCGTGACAATCAGCGGAGCGAAGTTCGATTTGTTTACCCAGGGAGAATGGGCCTGGGCTGCAAGCCCGGCGGATGACGCCAGGATTATAGCTGCAATGAAACGCGGGGAAAGGGCGCTGCTTGCCGCGCGGTCAACTCGAGGGACAATTACCAAAGACACATTTTCGCTTATCGGATTTACCGCGTCATACGAGCATGCCGAGAGGCTTTGCGCGGGGTAGCGGCAAATTCAAATTTGCAGTTCATTCATGGTTTCGGGAACGGGCGGCGCGGCGCAGGCGGTCGTTGATGGGACGGCCGATCCCTAAATCGGGAATGGGAGAGATGGCAATGGTTTTGGGATTGCCCGCGTCAAGTTCATGAAGATGGCAAAAGAGATTTGACGCCGCCTCTGCAAGATCGCCCGACGGCGACAGATTCAAATCGCAGGCGACATCTCCAAATCCAAGCAACACCTCTCCGGGCCGCTTTTCGGCGGCATTCAATCTTACAGGTGAGTCGGGCGCGTAGTGAGACGCAAGCTGCCCCGGCGATGTAATGCGCCCGCCTGTCGTTTTTTTTTCCAGAGCAAAACCGAGTACCTCCTCTATGGACTCTGTCATCAAACCGCCGGGGCGCAGCAAAACCGGCTGGTCAACCAGGCTTACAATGGTGGATTCCAGCCCAACCCTGCATGGCCCACCGTCAATTACGGCTTCTATTTTTCCCGATAGGCCCTTGGTGACATGTGAGGCCCGGGTGGGGCTTATGCACCCTGACGGATTCGCGGAAGGCGCGGATATCGGTCCCGAAAACGCCTTGAGCAGTTCCCTTGCCGCCTTGTGGGCCGGTATTCGAATGGCGAGCGTGGAAAGTTCCGAGGTGGCAAGAGGTGACAGGCCGCCGCCTTTGATCTGCGGCATTACAAGCGTAAGAGGCCCCGGCCAGAAGGCCCTGGCCAGAGTGTCGGCAAGGGGGGTCCATTCCACAAGGTCTGCCGCGGCTCCGATGTCGGAGACATGTACAATAAGCGGATTGAAACTCGGACGGTTCTTGGCCTCGAAAATTCTGGCGACGGCGGCGGTGTTTCGCGCGTCGCCGCCAAGACCATATACCGTTTCCGTGGGAAACGCCACAAGACCGCCCGCGGACAGTATGTCCGAAGCGCGTTTGCATCCCGCGGAATCTGCGGCAAGTATTTCAGTGGGGCATGCCATTTAAAGTCGGAATCTCATGTTTTTGCTCGTGCGCCATCGCTATTATCAGCGCATATGGTATTTTGGAACGCACGCGATTATATGGCGACATGTGGGACTAATTCAAATAATGGAGACAGGGCATGGCCTATAGAGCGCCATTGAATGACATGGGCTTTCTGCTGGACCATGTGGTGGGGTACAACCGGGTTGCGGAAACCGAAAGGTTCTCCGAGGCCGCGCCGGAGACGGCAAAGGCGATTTTAAATGAAGCCTGTCGCATGTGCGACGAGATTCTCGCGCCATTGCAGAGAAGCGGCGATTTGCATCCGGCATATCTTGAAAACGGCGTTGTGCGGACAAGCCCGGGCTTCGCCGAAGGATACAGGGCCATAGCCGAGGGTGGATGGGTGTCCATAAGCGCGAGTCCTGAATACGGCGGCATGGGACTGCCGATTACCCTTGCGACGGCCGTAAACGACATGATGAGCGGAGCATGCCTCAGCCTGCAGCTCAATCCCCTAATGACGCAAGGGCAGATAGAGGCTCTCGAATATCATGCCGACGAGGCGGTCAAGGAAGTGTTTCTGCCAAAACTTGTAAGCGGCGAATGGGCTGGAACAATGAATCTTACCGAACCGCAAGCGGGCAGCGACGTGGGGGCCCTCGCTTCGAGCGCCGAGGAAAATCCCGATGGCACCTATTCGGTAACCGGTCAGAAAATCTTCATCAGTTGGGGCGACAACGATTTCAACGCCAACATATGCCATCTCGTACTGGCCCGCCTGCCGGGCGGTCCCGCGGGAACCAAGGGGATTAGCCTTTTTCTTGTCCCAAAATACATGCCCGACGAAAATGGAAACCCCGGAAGGGCCAACAACCTGAGAGTCGCAAGTCTTGAGCACAAGCTCGGGCTGCATGGCAGCCCCACGGCCGTCATGCAGTATGAGGGCGCCACGGGCTGGCTTGTGGGAACTGCGCATGACGGAATGCGGACGATGTTTACAATGATGAACAATGCCCGTCTCGGTGTCGCGGCCCAGGGCATAGGGGTTGCCGAAGGGGCGTTTCAGCATGCGCTGGCATATGCCGGGGAACGCAAACAGGGCCGCTCTCCAATTGAGGGGGGAACAGGCGCAATCATGGATCATGCCGATGTGCGCCGGATGCTGGCCTGCATGAAAGCCGACACTTTTGCCGCCAGGGCGATAATGCTGAGCTGCGCAGTCGCCATTGACATGGCTCGCGCGACAGATGATGCCCAATGGGCGGCAATGGCGGGTTTTCTGACGCCAATTTCCAAGGCGTTTGGCACGGAAACGGGAATGCGCGTTTCGGAAATCGGTCTGCAGGTTCATGGAGGAATGGGATTTATAGAGGAAACCGGTGCCGCGCAGTATACCAGGGACGTCCGGGTTACGTCCATATACGAGGGCACAAACGGCATTCAGGCCATGGACCTTGCCGGGCGCAAACTAATGGATGGCGGAAAGGTGGCGGAAATTCTGCTGGACGAGATCGATGCATGTGTCGCCAGAGCGGAGGAGAAGCTTCCCGAGCTTTCAGCTCTGGCAGGTCGCGCCTCCAGGGATTTGCGTGACGCGACGGGTTGGATGGTTGCGCAGTCCGACATAAACGAGCGGTTTGCGGGCGCCGTTCCATTTTTGAACGCATGGGGCCGGGTTCTAGGCGGAAAAATGCACCTTGCCGCCGCGCTCGCCGAAGAAGACGGCGGCCCCCGATCGCGTCTGGCAACATTCTACATCAAGCGGCTTCTTCCGGAATATCGGGGACTGCTGGCCCATGCGACGGCCGGGGCGGAAGAACTGTATGCGCTGCGACCCGAGGACATGGCCGCGTGATGGACGGTTCGCAAGGCCCGATTTGCGAACCCTGGGGGTCTCCTCCCGGGCATGGCGAAGCCATGGAGGTGGCGGAAGGCGTTATGTGGATTCGCCTGCCACTGCCAATGGCTCTTGATCATGTGAACATCTACGCCCTTGATGATGGTGACAGCTGGACAATTGTCGATACGGGAATCTTCTCCAGAAGATCCGTGGCACTTTGGGAGTCGGTGCTTGAGGGGCCGTTGGAGGGAAGGCCGGTTTCCAGGATATTGCTCACCCACCATCATCCCGACCACATTGGCATGGCCGGTTGGCTGATGAAGCGGTTTGGCGCAAGACTTTACATGTCTCGCACGAGCTGGCTTATGGCACGGATGCTTATACTGGATGTCGAGGATAAACCGACAGGTGAAGCCGTGGCCTTTTGGAAGGCGGCGGGAATGGATGAAGACATGCTTCAAAGACGTCTAGGGCAGCGGCCGTATAATTTTGCGGACTTCTGTTCGCCGATACCTGTCGGCTATACAAGAGTAAGACAGGGAGACATGCTTCATTTGGGCGGTAGGAACTGGCATGTTCACATTGGAAACGGACATGCCCCTGAGCAGATTACGCTTTGGAGCCAGGACGGAGACATTGTTGTTGCAGGTGATCAGATTATCTCTTCCATCAGTCCCAACATAGGCGTCTATCCAACCGAGCCCGAAGCCGACCCCGTTTCGGATTGGCTTGAGTCCTGCAATCGTCTCGAAACGCTTGCATGCGAGAATCACCTTGTTCTGTCGGGACACAAGCTGCCGTTCACTGGACTTCCCGCTCGAATGCGGCAGCTTTCCGGAAACCATCATGGAGCGCTTGACAGGCTCCGCTCTCATCTCGCGCACCCGAAAACCGCGGTTGAATGCTTTGGTCCGCTGTTCAGCCGAAAAATTGACGATGCAACCTATGGCCTGGCGCTCGCGGAGGCTGTCGCGCACCTCAATCATCTTCACCATGCCGGAGAATTAAGGCGCGTTCAAAGAGCGGACGGTGCATGGCTATGGCAAATGGCATGTTGAACATTCCTGAAAAAAGTGCATTGCATGCCGTGACAATCCTTGACACGTGATGTAATGCTCGACTGAGTTGCCCGATAAATTTTTGCCGGAGATAAACGACATGTCTGAGCACAAGCATGGAGAAATGAACATTGACGATCATGAAAAAACCTTCAACGGTTTTGTGAAGGCGGTAATGTGGAGTTGCGTCGCAATAATCGCGGCGCTGATATTTATGGCCCTGGTGAATTCCTGACCGAAACTGCCAAATATCATCGGTATGGAAGACATGCATTGTCGAGCATGTGCCGCGCTTGATCGGCATTCGCCGAAGTTTTATAGAAAATTTGCAAAAGGAATATAGCGCACCATCATTCCAGGATGAACTTCAAAGGCTTCGTCAGGTAGTTCAGCGAGGCCTTCCGCCCAGCTTAATCCGCTAATTCTGCCCGATCCTTCAGATTTAAATGCCTCGACATGTCCATTGCGCACGCGGGCGCGAAGAAACTCGCGACGTCCCCGTTTCGACGATTTGGCGAATCCGGCGGGCAGCATGTAGCCTTGCGGTTCGAACCAGTTCTGACCGGCAAGCAATCCCAGTGCGGGACGGGCGAAAATCAAGGTGCAGACAAGCGCTGCCACGGGATTTCCGGGAAGTCCGAATACCGGAATTCCCTTCCATAGGCCCAGCGCGAGAGGGCGTCCCGGCTTGATTGCAATTCTCCATTGCGTCATGGCGCCCTCATCGTTGAGCAATGCGGACACATGATCCTCATCTCCTGCCGAAGCCCCGCCGGAAGTAATAATCGCATGCGCCTTGCCGGCGGCTTCATCAAGCCTCCGGCGGAGCAGATTCCTGTCATCCGGAACACGCCCCATGTCAATCGGCATATATCCCGACCGGCTGACCAGGCCCGAAAGCATTGGGCGATTTGCGTCAAATATCCTGTCCGAAGACAAGTTGCCACCTGGTTCCTCAAGCTCGTCTCCAGTTGACATGATGGCAACGCGAAGCTGTTCGTAAACATTGATTTCGCCATGACCGGTTGCGGCGGCCAATGCCAAATCGGCAGGCATGACAATCCGGCCGGATTTCAGGATGGTCTCTCCGCATGCCACATCCTCGCCCGCCTTGCGGGTGTTGGCGCTTTTTCGGATTCCGGAGCGAAACGCGATTTCGCCATGCCCCGGCGTGACGTCTTCCTGAAGAACAACCGTGTCCACGCCTTCGGGCAGACTTGCGCCGGTCAGGATTCTAACGGCATGTCCCGCGGGAACTCTGTCTCTGAAAGAATTGCCGGCGGCGGCTCGGCCTTCAACCAGCGCCAACCGCTGGATGCCGCCAGTCAGTGAATCATGCGCAAACCCGTATCCGTCCACGGCGGAGTTGGGCAAAGGCGGATTTGCGCGTTTGGCGGCCACGTTTTCAGCCAGAACGCGGCCATGCGCGTCGCCAAGCGGCAATGTTGCAGTGTTGGCAACCGGGGCTAGCCGCGACTTCAGAAGAGACAGCGCCGAATCAACGGGCGTCCAGTCAACCCCCGCGGGAAGTGCAAAGCAATCGTCTCGCAAGGGCGGTGGCTCAAGTCCGGTCACAATCCGACTTCCTTTAATATGAAGTTCGCAATGGACACCGTGTCATCAAGATCAAACACGGGACGATCAAGTGCAAGATCCGCGTCTGCGGCAACGGCCCTGACATTTGGATCATATGCCGCTATAAGAGGCGTTCCGTTGCTGGCTCTGTATGCTTCGATTTTTCTGTGGATGTCCCGTTTGTAGCCTTCAACAAGAACCAGATCCACTGGAGCGAGTTTGGCAAGAAGCTCGGAGAGCGGCAATTCTTCCTTGCCCCTCATTTCATGCATAATTGCAAATCGATTTCGGGATGAAAGCAGAACTTCGGTTGCGCCCGCCATCCGATGCCGATGGCTGTCCTTGCCGGGATGATCGACATCAAAGGTGTGATGGGCATGCTTGACAGTTGATACGGTAAGGCCCCTGGAGGTTATTTCAGCGACCAGGCGTTCCATTAATCCGGTTTTTCCGGAGTTTTTCCAACCGGTTATTCCGTATAGCCTCATTCCGCATCCTCCAGCATTCCCCGCGCGCGAAGCAGATCTTCCGGAGTGTTTATATTAAAAAAGGGATTGATCGCCATATCGAACCTGGCCTCGCGAGCTCCATGTCTGTCGGTCCACAGAACGACCTTTCGCAACCCGCTGCATAAATTGTCTCTAAGGTCGTTTCGCAGAGAGACGGGCCAAATCCCGAATGTGGGATGTCGGACAAGCCCTGATTTTGTTTCGGATTTGTACATTTCGGCGGCATTGCGATCCGTGGCGGCAAGGGCAAGCGGATTGGCCATGTCCGCCGTGATCTCAATTAGCCGGTCGACAAGATCAAGGGGAAGAAACGGGGTATCCGCGGCGGCGGTGGCAATTTTTATTGCGCCATGCGAAGCGGCCCAGTCGAGACCTGCAAGAACACCCGCGAGCGGGCCCGGATGTCCGGATATCGGATCGGACAGCACCGGCAGCCCGAAGTCGCTGAAGCGCGCGGGATCGCCATTGGCATTGATGGCGAGCGCCGACACCTGGGGCGCAAGGCGATTAATCACATGAGACATGACCGTCGAGTTGCCAAGGGGGAGCAATCCCTTGTCTCCGCCGCCCATTCTGGTGGCAAGCCCTCCGGCAAGGATGATTCCGGGGATTTCAGCCAATTTGCGCTCTCTCCGGATAATCCGCCACAGGGGTCTTTTTTGTTAAGTCCGGGTTCATTGGGCGCCTTTTCCGATGTTTTTTGGCCTTTCATCCGGAACGGATCCCGGATCGGCGTCTCGCAACAGTCTTTCTTCTCCCGAAAGGCAGACGAAGCGTTTGCCCCTCAAGCGCCCGACAAGGGTAAGACCCACCTCGCGGGCTATCTCAACTCCCCATGCGGTAAATCCGGAACGTGATACCAGTGCGGGTATTCCAATGAGCGCGGTTTTAATGACCATTTCCGATGTCAGCCTGCCGGTCGTGTAGAGAATTTTGTCATCGGCTGAAATGTTTTCCTGAAACATCCAGCCCGCGATTTTATCGACAGCGTTATGGCGACCGACATCCTCCATAAACGCAAGCGGTCGCGCTCCCCGACAAAGCACCGTGCCGTGGATCGCGCCGGCCTCAAGATAAAGCGATGGTGTGCGGTTAATGGTTGACGACAGCGCATAGAGATCCGATACGCTTAGCTTCATGTCGGGCAGAGATTTGCTTTCAAGTCCCTCCATCATGTCTCCGAACACGGTTCCAACCGCGCAACCTGATGTTCGCGTCTTTTTTTTAAGTTTTTCCTCGTAATTGGTTTGACTGTCGGTTCGAACCACAACGCACTCGAGTTCTTCATCATGGTCCACGCGAATGACGGTTTCGGAATCCTTAAGCATTCCCTGGTTTCTCAGGAATCCCAAAGCCAGATATTCCGGATAGTCGCCAATGGTCATGACCGTGACGATTTCCCGGCCATTGAGAAAAATTGTCAGCGGACGTTCCTCAACCACCTTGATTACGGTTTTTCGACCGTTATGGTCCACGGCTTCAACCGGCCGCGACAGTTTTGCCGCCGAAATGTCCGGAGCGACAATATATTGATTTGTGTTATCGAGTATGGACAATTGCGGTTTCCCGTATGAAAACGTAGTTCGTTTGCACTGAAGACAATGATAATCCAAAAGGCATGAATTGGCGAGACAAACAACCAGTGGAATCTTTTGGCAGGGAGTTCGCGACGGGCTGCCTTTTTTGCTGGTTGTGGTTCCCTTTGCGATTCTATTTGGCGTAACCTCGGTTGAAGCCGGGCTGGGAGTCTATGAGGCTTTGGCGTTTTCATTCGTGTTGGCGGGCGCGGCCCAGTTCACGGCTTTGCAACTGTTGTCGGAGGGCGTGCCGGCAACATTGGTGCTTTTATCAGCGCTTGCCATAAATCTCCGCGTCGCCATGTATTCCGCCTCTCTGACGCCCTATCTGGGCAGAGCAAGATTGTGGGAGCGCGCGCTTGCGGCCTATTTTATCGTGGATCAGACCTATGGATGCTCCGTTTTGGCCTTTGAGAGGAATCCGAAATGGGGCCTAAGGCAGAGAATGGCGTATTACTGGGGCGCGGTGGTTCCCGTTTGCCCTGTATGGTATGCATCCACTTTCGCGGGCGCGGCCATGGGAAAGGCGATACCTGAAAGCATGGCGCTGGATTTTGCTTTGCCAATAACTTTCCTTGCAATGACAATACCAATGCTGCGTACAATGGCCCATGTCCTGGCGGCGGTTGCTGCCGTGATCGTTGCGATTGCCTTTGCTTTTCTTCCGTTCAGTCTCGGTCTTCTTGCAGGAGGTTGCGCGGGGATAGCCGCAGGCGCTGAAGTTGAAAGGCGCGTGAAGCGGGCGGCAAAAAAATGATAGACAAGGAATCAATCTGGACAGTCATGGCGGGTCTGGCTCTTGGAAGCTATGTACTTCGGATTCTGTTTCTCGGAATTGTGGGCAACCGGCCGCTACCTGAATGGCTTGCGAGACATTTGCGTTACACGGCCGTCTCATTTATTCCGGCTTTGGCCGTGCCCCTTGCGCTTTGGCCCGCGGCCACAGGAGGAGAACCGGATGCGGCACGCTTGCTGGCGGCAACGGCAACGGTATTGACGGGACTTCTTCTGCGAAGCGTCATTGTGTCAATATGCGCCGGAGCCGCCGTGCTTTATCTTGTGCTGCATCTTACGGGGTGATTTGCGGATTTCAGCTGGAATCCGCCCATGCAGGGTTGCGGCGTTCGGCAGCCCGGGCGCGGCGTTTTACGTTTCTCGACAGGGGAGAAATCAAGTTCCGGGTTTTTCGCGATGGGCCTCCACCATTTCGGCCATGGAGTGGAACATGAAATTGCAGCCTGGCATTTCTCCGGGGTGCATGGTGGCGCCGAATCCCTTTTTGCCATGACGCCGGTAAATCCAGCAATTTGCGATCCCGTGCCTGTTTGCAGGCCCGTGGTCGTGAAACATGCTTTCCGCAGTGTGCAGCACCTCGCTTTTGCAAATGCCCATACGGTCGAGATTTTGCAGCATGTAATCGAAATTGCGATCGGCAGGCTTATAGGAACCGATATCGCCAGCGGTATATGCCGCATCAAATTCAACACCGAGTTTTTTGAGGCTCTGCGCAAAACTTTCATTGTCGACATTGGAAAGAACAACCAGCTTGTAGTACTGTTTGAGATACGCGAGAGCCTCTGCGCTGTCATCAAATGCAGGCCAGTTTTTAACCGACATGCCGTAAGTCAAACACTCTTCCCAACAGGCGGGGACTTCCCATTCCTCTCCAAGTCGCTTGTAAACCACGGCAAGAAGGTTCGAGTAGGTTTTATAGGGCGTATAGCGCTGCGTGGTCGATTCGTGATGGGCATGCGCTTCCAGTATCTGGTTTCTGGTTAATCCGCCAACTTTGTCCGTGAGGGGCTTTAGTCCGTTGACAATGCCGGTTTCCCAGTCAATCAGCGTTCCGTAGACATCAAAAGTGAGAGCCTTGAAATCTGCAAGTTCCAATTTGATGTCCTTTCACCTGTTTGAACGCCAATTCCCGCATAGGTTGTTAATGGCGGAATTGAACGCATATTTTGCATTGCAAGTCTAAATTGCCAATTCGCAGATTTACATGGAATGGTAAAGTCACGTAAATCGAGGCTTTGACATGCTGTAAAACTGGATTCCCAAAATGGACGCGGCTCCGTGGACGAGGGGTGGAAAATTCAATGAAGAAAACGGATATGCAACATATCGGCCACCACGCATGATGTTGCAAATGATGCCGGCTTTTCAGCCGGAATGAAACATGGTGAAATTGAAGAAGATGGAAAACGACTTGTATTGCAGACAATCGCGGATAATTGCGGTTGACTGCAACTTTCCACCAAGGCCTGAAGCCATAATTATAAAGGATGCAATTATGCGATATGTCGGATACGCCATTCCATTTCTGCTTGCTCTGACCGTGATGCCAATAGTGGGCCATGCCGGTGAATTTCGCGTTGGCGCATGGAACATGGAGCATCTGGACGAAAACGACAACGAAGGCTGCGTCGGACGCATCGGTGAAGATTACGATGTCATGTCGCGGCAAATGGTAAAAACGGGCGTGGATGTGCTGGCCTTCCAGGAGGTTGAAAACGCCGCGGCCGCCCATCGCGTGTTTCCCGCATCCATGTGGAATGTCGAGATGTCGCGGCGACCTCCCGGAAAAGGGGGCAGGGCCTGCTGGGACAGGCCAGAGGCGCGGCTTGGTCATCTTGCAACGGGTTTCGCAATAAAGAGTGACATTGCCTATCGGCGCAATGGCGACCTGGAGTCACTGGGAGCGGATGGCGAATTTCAAAGATGGGGTACAGATGTCACTATTGTTGAAGATGGCGGGGAACTGAGACTGTTGTCGGTTCATCTGAGAACCGGATGCTGGGGAAAGGAACAGGATAGTCAAGACAGGAGTGCCAAAGCTTGCGCAACGCTTCGCGGACAGATTGAGCAACTCAAAATATGGATTGATGAGCGAATTGGTGAAGGAACGGCATTTGTCGTTCTGGGTGACTTCAACAGAAGGTTGACGGTGAAAGAGGATTGGGGGTGGAAACTGCTGTCTCCACCTGATGCTCCATTGCGTCTGCTTGCAATGGGAGTTCCGTTCCAGTGTGACCCGCAATACACCGATTTCATTGATCACATGGTGGTTGGAGGTGGCGCGGAAATGATGATTTCGCCAAATTCCTTCATTGAAACACCCAAAAGCGGACCACACCCGGATCATTGCGCCATATCCGCTTTATTCCGCATAGGCGGTTAGAAAAATTTCTCTCAAGCCACAAGCCTGGTTAGAGGGCAGCTTTTATTCGCACACGACACCGTCGCCATCGCCATCTTGCATGTATCGATAGGCGGAATGGCTTTTTGGCACGGGTGCTATGCCGTGACGCCGGGCTTCCGCGCAGGTGATCCTTCCATTGCCGTTATCGTCATAAAGCGCAAGCGCATTGCCGGATGATGCGGGCGGTTTCCTTTTTGGTTTTGCCGCTTCGGGATTATATGCGGTAACCATCATCTCGTCGGAAGTGCACTTGGATAGAATCTTTTCAAGTGCCTCCGCCTCTCTCCGGTCCACGGTCAGTCCATATTTGAGTTTTATCTGAACGATGCGATGTGCAAACCAGCATCGGTTCATGTCAGGGAGCCATTCGGCGGCGTCATGATGGCATTTTCCGTTTTGGCCGCAGCGGTTTACGGCGGGTGCCGCAAGAGTGAGATTGATCAGGTCGGAAGAAAATTTTCTGCGCGTTTCCGGGCTGGCCGCGCATAGCCCGCTGTCATGCGCCTCGGAAAAGGCGACAATATGTTCGATGTCTGTCTGCCCGGTGCTGGCATAGTGCCGGCCGGTATACGGTCCATAGATTCTGCCTTCCATTGATGCGACAATCCGTTTTTCCACAGACTGCGAGTAGCGATAGTCTTTACGTTCATATGGTGAACAGCGATTTTCCCGGGCCACGACAAGTCCACGCCAGATATGGCCAATATTGTGCTCTGCAACTGAATTTGGCGGCAGCAAAATCAATGCGGCAAAGACTCCCGAAAAAAGGCGTGAGGCGTCAATAAACGGCATAAAAATGTTTCCCATATCATTTGACGCGGTTGTCATGCTGCAATTTCCATTTGAGATTTTCCTTGGGAAAACATTTCCTGTCAGATGATTCTTCAATCTCCGCCCGGCAAAAAACTTAATCGCTGTTACAGGCGGTTTGAGCGCGTCTGGAATTCACAAGCGCTTAAAACGCAAATCGATCATAAACGCGGCTGCCGGCAATATGCAATTCACAATGGGAATATTGTGGCAGTCCAATTGCTTTGGCGTCCGGCTTCAATGCAATTCCTCCATCCGGACCTGAAAATCCGTCTTCGGGCTTGCCAATCTGTGAAGGCGTGGTCTTTTTCATATGCTCATTTGGTTCTTCGTTAAATGGATGGCCTAAGTTGATTGCGGATTGCGAGAATTTCCGCATTGCATTTCTCTGGAACTGTTGGACGCAGGGAATTTGCATTCAAACCCTGCTTCAAATCGTCATTTGGCATGTTGAAAGATGCACTGAATTGAGAGTTTAAATCAGTTGGGCCGCTATAGTGTTCAATCAGCTGGCGGTTCTTTGTCAACTATTATGCTTAAAATCAATTTGCCGGTTTGGAGTCGCGGCACTATTGTTAAGGTGCATTCAAACAAGACGGAAAAGGCGATCATGACATTTAAATGTCAATTCAATGAAACTGAAATGACGCGTAAGCCGGGATAGCGTCGGTTATGGCGGTTTCAGTGGAAACGTTTTTTCTTGGTCCGGATGCCGAGGGCACTCTGCAATCGCGGATACAGCAGATGATTGCGCAGGGTATTCTTTCAGGCCGCTTCCAAAAAGGCGAAAAGCTGCCATCATCCAGAAAACTCGCAAAACATCTCGGTGTAAGCCGCATTACCGTTGTGATGGCCTACAATGAACTCATGGCGAACGATTATTTGCGAAGCAGTGACAGATCGGGGTATTTCGTTTCAGACAACGCTCCGGAACCGCCAAAGTTTGCCGCAAGACATTCACGCAAGGACAACATTGATTGGTCGCGCGCTCTGGGCCGGCGGTTTTATGGCGCCGAAACCCTGGAAAAGCCCCGGAACTGGTCGGAATTTCGATACCCGTTCATATACG
>JAPOTF010000069.1:0-2066 GCA_026709325.1 Roseovarius sp. | reverse complement strand
ACTGAAGTACGTGTGTGCCATGCAGCTACATAGACAGCACACACGTATTTTCCACTCCTGTAATAGTCGTGCATACCCTGGAAAAGCCCCGGAACTGGTCGGAATTTCGATACCCGTTCATATACGGGCAAACGGATTCCAGTCTTTTTGATCATGCCAATTGGCGACAGTGCGCATTGCGGGCACTGGGCCAAAAAGACTTTCAGGCAATGACTTCCGATTACCATGATCAGGACGATCCCATGCTGATTGAATTTATTGCGCGCCATAGTCTGCCAAGACGAGGCATTCTGGCCGACCCGGATGAAATACTCCTTACCATGGGTGCGCAAAACGCGCTTTGGCTAACCGCGCAGGTTCTCCTGACCCGCAGGCATACCGCCGCCATTGAATTTCCCTGCTACCACGGATTGCGTGAAATCCTCAAAAATTCACAATGCAATCTGATTTCCGTCGCGGTCGACAAGGATGGATTGCCGCCATCTGAAATGCCAAAAAACGCCGACGTGATTTTCTCCACCCCAAGTCATCAGTCGCCAACAAACGCAACCATGCCGCTTGGGCGGAGAAAGGACTTGCTTTCATTGGCCGGCGAAATAGACGCCCTCATTGTGGAAGATGATTACGAATTTGAGATATCCTTTCTGGGTTCTCCGCTGCCGTCATTGAAATCGCTGGATGAGGATGGACGGGTTGTTTACGTGGGCAGTTTCTCAAAGTCGATCTTCCCCGGATTGAGACTGGGATATCTTGTTGGCCCTGAACCATTCATCCGTGAAGCAAGAGCTTTGCGTACCAGCGTTCTTCGGCATCCGCCGGGTCATATACAGCGAACGGCGGCATATTTTTTGTCTCTGGGTCATTATGACAGCCTGATCCGAAAGATGGGACAGGCATTCGCGCAAAGACGCAAGGTAATGGAGGAGGCTCTATCCTTGCACGGACTGTCTGTCGAAGGAAGCGGGAAATTTGGTGGCAGTTCAATCTGGATGAGAGCGCCTGAAGATGTTGATACCGCGGAACTTGATCTAAGTCTTCGAAAAAAGTCCGTTCTCATTGAACCGGGGAAATCATTTTTTGGTTCAAATGGACCGGGTAGTTTCTATCGTCTGGCATATTCCTCCATACCTGCGGAGAGAATACCGGCAGGGATAAAAATGCTTGCGGAAGAACTGCAGGTCGGATTTGAGAACCGAATGGCGACTCCTTGATTTGAAAAGGATGCGGCTCATCCCGGCACATTTGGATTATGAGATGTGTCGGCCAATCTCTAAATCCATGGCTGGTTCTCATGTTTATGTGGCGATAATAAAAATTTGCAGTTGGCATTGGCGCTAGATATTGTTGGAAATATCATATGTAAAACAAAATCTTTGCATTAATGTGGAAAGGAATGGTGCAATGGCCAAAAAAATCCCGGGAAAATCCATTGCGGGAAGCGAAGAAGTCAATGATTTTGAAGAATTCGATGAAGTCGAATTCGCCAGGAAGCCGCTAAAAAGGAAAATGGGAAAATCCCATAACAAGATGATGGCCGATCCCGATATGAAAGATGATCTTGCGGAACTCCATAAATGAAATCCATCGGGAGCGAAATCGGGACTCATGGGGTTAAGAGACGAAATGGTGAATATGATGATGGGCACTGTTCGAGATGTGAACGAAAGAGCCCGGAAGCAGGATTTGGCCGATGATAATGAAAACGACATTGTTTCGGTTTCAGAAGGAAAAAGGCAATAGCCGACTTGACCAGGCGTTATAGAGGGCGCGCGGACTCCCGTCCGGGAGCGAATGTCGAGACTGTAGAGGAAGCTCCAGCCTTTTTTGCTGATTCGTGTTGGACTTGGACCGGCAAAACAGAGCGGGGGTTAACACATTATCGAAACCATGAACTTGAAAACCGGAATGGACGCTTTCTTTATTTCGGCCAGTGCCGCGCAATCACCGGCCGAAATGCGGAGATGCGATGACGATGTCCTCGCCATTCACCGGCATCCGCTGGATATTGCCGTTGATTTTGCAACTGCAAATGGCGGCAAAACGCTTCCATATCTTCAGGCAATTGA
>JAPOTF010000162.1 GCA_026709325.1 Roseovarius sp. | reverse complement strand
TTTTCATGGAGAAAGGCATGGTTTGCGAAAAAGAAAAGTTAGCGGGAATGACTGATTCAATAACACCTATGGCGGTATCTTTTATGCTATGGGACGCAATGGCATCGGCCTGCATTTTCAACTCGTCTTCGTTGAGATGTTCGGGACGCATCAATGACAACCCCGTCTTCGCTATATGCGATGGTGGAAACACTCCCGGCTTTATTGAACCATCTTTTTTGTAGATATGGCGTGGATTGCATACGACGCGTGCGACCAGTTCATCTGGTTCGATCAGGCCCAGCTCACCTTGCGCGACGTTCTCGCAGGAACAGTATTCTGGAGGTTGCGAGTCTGTCAAAACTGACGCAAACTTTCTGCCAAATCTCCAGGAATTGACCCATAGAACCTGAAGCTGCCTTTCGCCTCGCTTGCTTCAGTCATGGCATAATAGGCGACCCGATCACCAGGATAGAATGTCACCGTTGCGGCATACTGGCCATTTCGCCAATACCAATCGACTGTTCCGTCACCCGACGCCGATGCTTCTGGATCCATAACATAACTAGGCAATCTGGCCAGAAATTCAAGTGCCGTATCCACGGCATCAGCAGAAACGCCTTTACTCGAAACGTCATCCCATCCGTCATTCAGATCTTTATATAACAGCATATCAAAGTGGCTTTCAAGGAATGGGAACGGTGCGGGAGGTGATGATTGAGGAACGGAGACAATATGGTTCGGATTAGAAAAGCCACGCCTGTTTATTGACCAGTCAGCATTCGTTGTCGTATTGCTGGCTTGAGTTCTGATGGCATTCGGAACAGCGTATCTCATATAAGCCTGCATATTTTTCTGTCGGGCCTCTTTATTCGTTACGTCTGCACCTGACCATGGGTCAACTAAAGGTCTCTTGTAGGTAGATAGGTCATCTTTTGCAGGGGATATGGTCATTGCTCATCCTCAAGTCCGATGTTCTTGCAAATTGCCTTCGTTAAGAAACTCGACACAAGTTTCTTGTTGCTATTATGCATATAAATAAACATTTTTTCAAGGTCGGAACTTTCCTGGAAGAATGTCCGAGCCGAAATGTAGTTGCTGAAATCGGCACGAAGAAGAGTATCCAATTTAACTGTCGGCTGCCCTGATTCGCTTGTGGATATAGCATCAAAATGCGCCTTTTTGAGAATTCTCCCAGATACCGGATTATTTATCGGGTCGAACCACCCCTGATGCAAATGCCATACAGAACCATACATGCCAACCGATTTCGGAACATATTCACTCTCAACATCCAGAAGTTGAAAAACGTCATATTCATTCGGGTCAGATGTCCAGTCAAAGACGTCAATGTATTGCAGCGATGCGCCCGCTATCGACATATCATCGGTATCAATGATGCAAAGGGCATCCCGCATGTAACGATATGCTACAGCCCAAGTGTCTTTCCACCGAGTGTATTCCAAGCAGTTTACGAGAATTGTCTTGTCTTCACACAGTAGGCGCCACGCAAGGTTGCCGTTTGGTTTTATGCGCTCAAACGATATTCCCAGACCGCTTGGCGATGCTATTACTTGAGAGGGGCCCTCACCAATTACGACCTGCCGTATTTCAAAAGACGTGGAAGATCTTCTTTCCAGCGGTAGTGATTCTGGGCAAGTTTGTTGATTTCAGACGCATGCCATGAACGTGACAATGCTAAACCAAACACGATTTCCACAATGGCGTGATCTCCACTTTTCGCAACAAATGCCAATACCTGTCTCCCTGTGCCGGTTTCGATTGTCGCCTAAACCAATGATGATTATGTGAATTCGCCATGTGATGCAAACATTTTAACATATGGTCATTTTCAGACGCGCATTGCAAGTCTCGCTGTGCATCGAGAGCAATCGCTGCCATATTTTCTCTTATGCCCAATAGCATCTGCTCACCCCCTGTTTGAGTAGGTTGCTTCTTTGCGGTATCCTTTACCATGTCGGCGGTGTTTCCCTTGAGGGCGATTTGGATGGCGACGAAGGGATTGCGGCCGATGGCGGCCATGGAACTCAAGTGGCCTGGATGCGGCACCAGGCCCTGGGCGAAGTGGCGTGTGCGGAAGCTGCGCGATGTCGGCGGCCTCCCGGGAGGCAAGGGCTTCATGAAGACGCTGGATGTATCCGAGGCAGGTCGCTTCGGAGAGCGTGCGACCACACGGCG
>JAPOTF010000006.1 GCA_026709325.1 Roseovarius sp. | reverse complement strand
GGATCTGGTCCGCGGAGTCGCCTTCCCGGACTGGGAGACGCTCTACCGGGCCCTTGCCGGGGAAGTCGGGTTCGTCCCTGTCCGAGACGGGCCGTGGAGGCAAAGGCGCCTGCCGCATCGTCACCCGCAAACCGCCATGTCGACTGAAAAAAAGGCTCAAATGCCGCTAGCGGGAATTGCCGGGGAATTATAAAAAAAGGTTGATAAAGCGGCGAGAAGACCCTATATTTAATGGCGGAACAAAATATTGGCTTGAATGCGCGGGTCTACGGCAATGCCCACATTTTTGACGATGAGTTTATAACGGAAAACGCACGTGTTGTATGGACAGGCACAAGTCTCCACGGCGCAATATGTGGCCGGCAATGCCCATATGTATGCACATGCTGTCGTGTCCGGAAACGCCCATATTTGTGGAAGCGCAGTGATTTCGGGCGACGGCTGGGTTGGTGGGAGTGATCGGGTTGGCTGCGATGACAGTGAACCGGATGGTGGAGAATTGCCCGAGGAGAATGTGATATCGAAGGATGTAAATTGATCCGCCTATGACGTTTAAAGACGAGTCACAACAACACAGCCGGGAGACAGGCCCATGATCCAGATGCCATGGCGCACGACGGCGATGCAGCGGCCCAGCGTTCCGGTTGCGGTGCTTGATGTGGAAACGACCGGGTTTGGCGCCACGGATCGCATTGTCGAGATTGCCATTGCAACCTTGGATCCGGACACATTGGCGATCGTCGAAGAGTACGACACATTGGTTAATCCGCTAAGGGACATTTCCGCAGACGTCTCGGACATCCATGGGCTGACCGCGTCTCATCTGGAAGCTGCGCCGACCTTTCAGGACATTGCGCCAGCCATTGCCACACGTCTTAATGGCGCCGTTCTTGTTGCTCACAACGCCCGTTTTGACCTTCGCATGCTGGATCAGGAGTTTCGACGGGCGACCTTGCCTTTTGACGGTGGCCATTCCTTTTGCACGTGTAATGCAATGGGACGTCTGGCGCTCACGGACGCGTGCGCCCGCTTTGACATTTCAATCCAGGACCATCACCGGGCCTTGTCGGATGTTCGTGCGACAGCGGCCTTGTACAAGGCCCTCGCTCACCGCAAAGGTGATAGTGTCTTCAAACATTGCCGCGTTGCTCAATGCTCGGTGCCCGAACAGGATGTGGTTGTCCGGACCTTGCGGCGCGAAAGCATCGGTGGGTCGCCAATCCGTCGGGTGACCCGTTCTCCTTGGCGAGAGCCGCGTCTAGCCTACCGTTATACTGTTAATGCCGCCCTGGATGACAATCATATTGATGCAGCGGAATGGGGCACGCTGGATGCCCTGGCCGAAACTTTGGGGCTGACGCAATCCGAACGCGACGCCCAACATCTGATTCTTTACCAACGGGCGCTCGATGCCGCCAACCGGGACGGTCATATTTCACAACAGGAAAGTGATTATCTGCACACTCTGGCGGAAACCTTGTTGTTGACCGATGTGATTGTGCCGGAGGAAAGCCGTCCCGTTTGCACAATCGATTGGGGTCAGGGACTGCGTGTCTGTTTTACGGGTTCGGGCGGCGCGATGCTGGCGCGTGACGAGATGGACATGATCGCCGAGCGGATTGGCCATATCCCCGTTCCCGGTGTCACCAGGAAACTTGATCTGCTTGTCACCGCGAACCAGGCGAGTCATTCCGGCAAAATTGTCAAAGCCCGAACCTATGACATTCCGATCCTTGAGGCGGGTCACTATCTCACACATGCGTATACCGCTCTCGACCGGCCGTTCGAAGAGGCCGAAAGACACATGAGATAGATCCGAACAAGCGTGAAGGGGGCGTTGACGCCTGTTCTTGTTTTCCCTGTTTCTTCAGGATCATTCACACGATGGAAAAACGCCTGTATAGCGGGTTTTGTGACGGCTCAGCTTGGTACTTGCGAATATCAAAAAAGCCTTCTTGTGCGTTGGAACGGATCTAGGTTGGAAAGATGTAGTGATGCGCGTGCGCCTTGAGGCGTTGTTCTTCTTTTCGAGCTTCGTCGCTAGTGGTGCAGGGCTTTGTAAGGTAATCAATATGACAAAGATGGTCGAAAACGTAGTTGCGCTTTGGAGCGTTGTTCCGGGTTCCGGCACCAACCGGTACGGGAAGGAGCGAAGACATCCGACAGGCCACATTTTTGGAGGATCCAAACAATACCCATGCGTCTGTATCGCGGTTGTGCAATTCGTACACACCCGGCCCAAACGGAGCGATCAGATATCCGCCGGATTGCGGATCGGGGAAGGGTCGCCACTTGCTCCATGAACACGCACAGATGGTGTGAAACGCGGGATGTTGTTCCGTCTCTTCGAGGAGACGCTGAAGCACGTGCGGGCATGCGATGGGTTCGGGCCCGGACAGGAGGTCTTTATCCCTGTCGCGTGGGGAATAGCCGGTGGGTAGGCCTGTGTCTTTTCGGACAACCCAGGAAGCTTCCGGGCGCGGAGAACCGAGATACCGGCCAGCATCTTGATTTCCGATCCCAAGAAGGCCGGCCAGGGCTGCATAGGTGCAGCGGCGTTTTTCGTGGTTGAGGACGGCGAGGATGCGCCGGGTTATGTTCTGGCGCTCTGTGTCATCCATGTTTCAATCCTTTGTCTTTCCGCGTGATCGTGACTTTCGTTTTCTTGATGTTGTCTACACCCTTAACAACCCATCCGTTCGGGTGTTTTGCCGCATGCTGGTTTTTTCTTGTGTCATGACACTGTTTTCCTGCTTTTGAACGGGCTTGATCCGGAGTGAATGTGGCGGCATCTAATCCGGATTTTTTGGTGCTCGCTTCTTCGCGGGTTTCCAGTGCCATCCGTATCAAAATTCCGTGCGCATGGCTCGCTTTGTAATTTTTGATCTCTTCAAGGAGTTGCCGCTCTTTCACGGAGAGGTTGAAAAAGTCGGCAATTTTTCTTTGCCGCTGCAATGAAGGCACGCTGATCTCCAAATCTTCCAGGCTCCACTTGCCGACCATCTTTATCATTGTGCCCATTGATTGCGGGGCCAGATAAGATTGCGAAGTTGGCTGGTTGATCCACCAAACCAAAAACTCCGGCAAAATCTTTTTGGTGTCGGGACGCGCGCACAACAATGGCGCTGCCATTATCGTGCTTTTCGCATCTTCTGTTGGCACGGCTGCGGTATTGGTCGGCACGCGGGAGCGGAAACAACATCTCCTTGCCTTGCAATCTGATTCGGTTTGGGGTTTGTATGGTCGATGTGAATGCCTTCTTTAAGGTGCACGAACATTTGCAACGTCACGTGAATGCGCCGTAATTGGGCCCGATGTGCCGATTGTCGTGCCGCATTCCAATTTCACGGTTGATTTGCATTTAAGTTTAGGGAAGACTGATTCAAGGCAATGCGCAAAACCATGTATCGGAAATGTATCTTGAACATGTAAACATAACCGTGCCAAACCCGCGGGGTATTGCAAATGCGCTTTGCAGGCTTTTTGGCTGGCATGTTCGCTGGGAAGGTGAGGCAAAGGATAACGGCTATAGCGTCCATGTGGGGGACGACAAGAGCTATCTTGCGCTTTATGAACCAGCTTGCGAGCTTGAACCCGAGCCTGCAAGGTATACATATGTGGCGGGACTCAATCATGTTGGCGTGGTTGTTGATGATCTTAATCCGGTCCATGACAGGGTGGAGGCGGAGGGCTACAAGACCTACGGACATGCAGATTATGATCCTGGCAGGAGATTCTATTTTATTGGACCCGCGGGCATCGAATTTGAGGTTGCGGAGTATGACTGATCCGCCCATGCAATTCATGCGGGCATTTTGTGAAAAGCCGTCTTGACACCCATGCGCATTGTTATATTGTGCCGCTCATGACCAGTGCATTTGAAACAGTCAACTGTATTGTCCGCTAGGATATCCTTGGCGGGCCTGTCAGCTTTTCCACTCGGTTTCCATTGTCTACAAGCCCGCCGCGCAGGCAAGCCGTTGGCGAGGGGGCTAAATGAATACACTTAGATTGCACAATACGAGGACGCGGAAAAAAGAGGTTTTCATACCGATAGATCCGAAAAATGTCCGGATGTATGTATGCGGGCCGACAGTCTACGACCGCGCGCATCTTGGAAATGCAAGGCCAGTGGTTGTGTTTGATTTGCTCTTTCGGCTGCTGCGTCACGCATATGGCGAAGAACATGTGAAATATGTCCGGAATTTCACCGATGTCGACGACAAGATAAACGCCAAAGCGGCTGAAAGCGGGCGTGAAATCTCCGATATTACCGGTGAAACAACCCAATGGTTTCTGGAAGACATGGCCGAACTGGGAGCGCTTGATCCTAATGCAATGCCAAAAGCCACGGAATATGTGGATGAGATGATACTCATCATTGAAGATCTGATTGCCGGGGGTCACGCATATGAAGCCAGTGATCATGTTCTTTTCAGGGTTCGGTCGTTTGACGGCTACGGCCGGCTTTCGGGCAGGTCCCTGAATGACATGATTGCGGGCGCGCGCGTGGAGGTTGCCCCGTTCAAGGAAGATCCGCTGGATTTTGTTCTCTGGAAGCCGTCATCGGCTGATCTGCCGGGATGGGACAGCCCGTGGGGCAGGGGGCGACCTGGCTGGCATATTGAATGTTCGGCGATGAGCCGTGAACTGCTTGGGGAAACCTTTGACATTCATGGCGGGGGCAACGACCTGATGTTCCCCCATCATGAGAACGAAATCGCTCAAAGCATGTGCGCCCATCCGGGGTCGGGTTTTGCAAATTACTGGGTGCATAACGAAATGCTTCAGGTCGAGGGCAAAAAAATGGCCAAGTCGGCGGGCAATTTTTTCACTGTTCGCGATTTGCTTGACAAGGGCCATCCCGGAGAGGTCATTAGATACGTGTTCCTCGCGACGCATTACCGAAAGCCAATGGACTGGACGGCATTAAAGGCCGAGCAGGCTCGCAGGACACTGGAAAAATGGTATGAGCAGGCGTCACGGGCCAATGGCAGGGGCGTTCCATGCAATGCGGTGGTGGAGGCGCTTTTCGATGATCTGAATTCATCGAGGGCGATAGGCGAACTTCATCGCCTTTCACGGCAAGACGACATATTCCGGTTGCGGCATTCACTTCAATTCCTCGGGTTAATGCGGGACGGGGTTCCCTCATGGGTCCATTCAGTGGACGCTGAGGCGAACAGTCTGTTGGCCATGCAGGAGAAAATGGCGAATCTTCGCAGCATGGCGCTAAAATCAAAGGACTATTCAAAAATTGACAGGCTTAAGTCACTGCTCGTTAGCGCCGGAGTTGAAGTGCGCATGGATAAATCCGGTGTAAAACTGTTGCCCGGACCCGGGTGCGACTCTGCCAAGTTGAGGGAAGTGGAACGGGAATTGCATTAATTCGGGCATATTGGAAAGAACTCAGGACAATGACCAAAGAACGCCTATATCTCTTCGATACGACTCTCCGCGACGGGCAGCAGACGCAGGGCATTCAATTTTCAATTCCGGAAAAGATAATGATAGCCCAAACTCTGGATAAACTGGGCCTTGACTACATTGAAGGCGGATGGCCCGGCGCCAATCCAACAGACAGCGGCTTTTTTGAATCCGCGCTGGAGACAAAAGCCGCAATGACCGCCTTTGGCATGACCAAACGCTCCGGTCGCAGCGCGGAAAACGATGACGTGCTTGCAGCGGTCCTAAATGCCCGCACAAGGGCCGTATGCCTTGTCGGAAAAACGCACGTTTTCCATGTTGAAGCCGCACTGGGCATTGCCACAGGGGAAAATCTTGAAAACATATCGCAGTCGATCAGGCATGTTGCAGATCAGGGTCGCGAGGCGATATTTGATGCGGAGCAGTTTTTTGACGGATATAGGGCCGACCCCGGCTACGCGCTGTCCTGCCTTAAAGCCGCTCTCGACGCGGGAGCGCGATGGGTGGTGCTTTGCGACACGAATGGAGGTACATTGCCTCGTGAGGTGGGCGAAATCACAACCGAGGTTATTGCATCCGGAATACCGGGAGGAAATCTCGGGATTCACACTCACAACGACACGGAAAATGCCGTTGCGGGAAGTCTGGCTGCCGTTGATGCGGGAGCGCGTCATGTGCAGGGAACGCTCAACGGGCTTGGAGAGCGTTGCGGCAATGCCAACATGACATCAATTATACCGACGCTGTTGCTCAAGGAGCCCTATGCGGAAAAATTTGAAACCCGCGTGAACCTTGAGGCGCTTTCAAATCTTACCATGGCCAGCAGGCAGCTGGACAATATCCTTAACCGGGTTCCGATGAAGCAGGCCGCCTATGTTGGCGCTTCCGCATTTGCGCACAAGGCGGGACTTCATGCGAGCGCGATCCTTAAAAACCCTGCAACATATGAACACATCCCGCCCGAGACTGTCGGCAACTCCAGGGTTGTTCCGATGTCCAGTCAGGCTGGACAGTCAAACCTGCGAAGGCGTCTTGCGGAAGCGGGTCTGCAAGTGGATGAAAACGATTCGGCTCTTTCGGGGATTCTTGAAAAGGTGAAGAGTCGTGAAGACCAAGGCTATACCTATGACAGCGCGCAGGCCAGCTTTGAATTGCTGGCGCGCGCGGAACTCGGGCAACTGCCCGAATTTTTTAAAGTCAAACGCTATCGTGTAACAGTTGAACGCCGCGATATCAGGGAAATGGGAATTACGACTGTTTCCGAAGCCGTGGTGGTGGTGGACATTGATGGGGAAAAGAAGATATCGGCATCGGAATCTCTTGATGACCTTGAAGAGGACCGTGGTCCGGTAAATGCGCTTGCAAGGGCGCTGGCCAAGGATTTGGGGCGTTATCAGGAGATTATTGATGATATGCGTCTGGTGGATTTCAAGGTTCGCATTACACAGGGCGGCACCGCGGCCGTTACACGCGTGATAATAGACAGCGAGGACGGTCACGGTCGGCGGTGGTCCACGGTGGGGGTATCTCCGAATATCGTTGACGCCTCGTTTGAAGCGCTACTCGATGCGATAACCTGGAAACTTTTGCGAGATGCATGAAGACGTGATCGCTTGCGCCTCGATAGTGGAGCGTGGCGATCCGGACAGATTTCGCGCAACGATGGCTTCATCTGCAAGAGCCCGTGAACGCCTGTTTCCGATATATGCGTTTAATGTTGAGGTGTCGCGGGTGACATGGATGACACGGGAGGCAATGGTAGCCGAAATGCGGCTGCAGTGGTGGCGTGAAGCGCTTTGCAAAATTCGCAATGGAGGTTCGGTTGGGCGACATGAAATTGCCACGTCACTGGCCGATGTACTGGATCGAAGAGGAGCGGAGTTGCTTGATGAACTTGTCGAGGCCAGAAAGTGGGATATCCATCGCGAGCCGTTTGCGGGCATGGACGCCATGCAAGACTATTTGCGAAGCACATCCGGCAATCTTATGGTCGCCGCCGCTCGGGCTCTGGGAGACTGCGTGGAGGAATCGGCATCGGACGCTGGATTTGGCATGGGCATTGCGGGATGGCTTTGCGCGGTTCCGGCATTGATTGGCTCCGGTCGCCATCCGCTGGTCGACGCAAGTCCGGATTCGATTCGATCCCTTGCAAATACCGGACTGTCCGCACTGGAGAAAGCGCGCAAAACCGGAGCGGGAAAGACGGCGTTTCCGGCAATGCTTGCCGCCTGGAAGTCGGCGCCGGTTCTTCGAATGGCCGTTAAAAGTCCCGAGCGGGCGCTTGACGGTCGCCTTGGACCGTCTCCGGTGGCGGGCAGACTGTCTCTCATTGCAAAGGCGGCACTGGGAAGATGGTAGGTTAAATGTCTCAAATGCCGAAAATGCCGCGCTTTTAATGTTTGCCGCCCCGGCAGCTCAAGCGTCCCTCGGCCGGTGTGAAAGCCACAAGATGGATGCGCCGGCAAAGACGAGAAAGGGAATCATGGCATAATTTACCGCGGCCCATCCTTCGAGCGGCGTGCTTCCGGAGCAGTTCATCAAACCGCCGGAAGCCAGTGAGGCGATTGTCACCGAGCCGAAAATTATAAGATCGTTGAAGCCCTGCATCCGACCCCGTTCATGTGGCTCATGCGATTCCGCGAGCATGGCCGTGGCGCCAATGAATCCGAAATTCCAGCCAAGTCCAAGCAATATCAGGGCGATGAAGAAATTGGTTAAATCCACGCCGCCTAAAGCTACAATGCCCGCGCATGCCAGAATTGCCATTCCCGTTCCCATGATCCTTTCAACTCCGAAACGCGCAATAAGATGTCCGGTAAAAAAGGAAGGGGCAAACATGGCGAGTACATGGGCGGAGACAATATCCGCCGCATTGTTCTGAGTAAATCCGCATCCCACTACAGCCAGTGGCGTGGATGTCATTACAAGATTCATCAGCGCATAGGATATGGCGGCGCAAATTACCGAAACCGCAATGCGGGGAGTGCGAATAAGTTCCCACCTTGTACGCCCTTTCGGGCTGTCGGGATTCGAGGCCGCCGGTTTCGGTATGTCAAGCAGGAAGAACAGCATGGAACCGAGAAGGTTAAGTAAAACGACCCCGAAATAGGTTCCAAGAAATGGCGTGATCATCGCATCGGCCGAAACCTTGACCAGTTGCGGGCCAATGATTGCGCTGGCCAGTCCTCCGGCCATCACGTAGGAAATCGCCTTTGGACGAAAACTGTCACTGGCGGTGTCCGCGGCGGCAAACCGGTAGAATCCCTGGGAGGAAAAATAGAATCCCGTTACAAAACTGCCGGCAAGATAAACGGGAAACGAGGCGACATATAAGCCATATGCCCCAATAATGCCGCCGAGAGCGCCCGCAAGAGCGCCCAGAAAAAAGCCCGCGCTCCTTCCAAATCTCTGCATGAAAAGTGAAAGCGGATTGGCAGCCACCATTGACCCAAGCACAATAAGGGAAATCGGCAGGGTGGCAAAGCAGGCATTGGAGGCCAGAGTTTGCCCCGCCAGTCCTCCAACGACGAAAATCATTGGCATCTGTGATCCAAGAATGGCCTGCGCAAATACCAAAATCAGGACATTGCGTTTGGCTGATCGAATGGACCGTTGGCTTGGGAGAGATGCGGAATCAGTCATATGTCTCTGCTAATCTTCATTTGCGTCATTAACAAGTGCCGCGACTTAATCGGATATTCGCGCTTATGAGGCAGCGTCGATCACATGCGCGAATGAACCGCTTACACGGTCTTTGCTCAGCCCAATGTTTGACAGGGCCTTGCCCTCGGAATCCCAGGCGGCGAAAAGTGGATTTCCATTCTCCGACACAATTGCGGAATAATGGAATTCGTGACCTTTCAAGCGAGACTTGAAAGGTCCGCATAGGGGGACGAGATCGCGGTAGCCCAAATGCAGGCTTGGTGCTTCAAAGGAAGTTTCAAGTTCCAGAAGTCCCGTCATTGCATGCCGGCAACCCCTTGAATCAATCAGACCCCGCCCAAGTACCATGTAGCCGCCGCATTCGCCGTAAATTGAAGCCCCGCGATATGCGGCATGGCGAAGGCTTTCAATAAAATTGCCGGATCCAGCTATTTTTTTCGCATGCAGTTCAGGATAGCCGCCGGGAAGATATATGAATTCGGCCTTGGGAACCCGTTCATCCGCCAATGGGGAGAAATAGGCAATCTCGGCACCCTGAGACCGCCAGTCATCGGCAAGATGACGATAGAGAAAAGTGAATGCCCCGTCTCTGGCAATCGCGATTTTCTGGGCTGGAGGCGGAATGGAATTCGCCTTTGGAGTCATGGGAACCGGTGCGGCAAGCGACAGAAACGCGTTCATGTCAAAACTGCCGGAAATATCCAGAGCCGCCTTGTCCAGCAAATTCCGCAGATTGTCCCGCTCTTCAGCCTGCACCAGACCGAGATGTCTGGACGGCAGTGAAATGGCGGAACTTTCCCCGAGCGTGGCGATAACCGGCAAGTTCAAGGGGGCGAGCGCCTTTCGCAGAATGCTCTCATGCCGATGCGATCTGACTCTGTTGAGAATCAGGCCGGCGACGTAGACATCGGGATCATGATTTATGAAGCCTGCGGCAAGAGGAGCCACGGAATGTCCAGTGCGGGAGGAGTCAATGACCAGTACCACGGGAAGTTCAAGCATTCTCGCCAGGTCCGCCACGGCACCTTTGCCATCAGGCGGCGCTCCGTCGAAGAGACCCATTGCACCTTCAATGACCAGAATGCCGTTTCCCGAAGCAAGTGATCTGATTCGTTCGGGCCGCATCGCCCAGGTATCAAGATTGAAGCAGGATTCGCCACAGGCGGCCTCGTGAAACCGGGGATCAATGTAATCCGGTCCCGACTTGGCGCCACGAACATGAATGCCATTGTTCGAGAGCAGGCGCAAAATGGCAAGCGTCACAGTGGTTTTGCCGGCGCCGGAAGAGGGAGCCGATATAATTACACCGCCGTTCACGATGCTTCCGGGGACCTGGTCTGATCCAGCGGGTCGAGATTTCGGGGAGGCGTGCCTGAAAGCATGCCTTGCCAGTCAAGAACCTGGCGCATAAGCACGTTTCTCCCGACGCATAAAATGGCCGGTGGAGAGATCTCGCTTGATTCTATGTCGTCGGCCATCACGCCAAGTGCGGTTTCGAGCACCATCTGCCTGCTCGTGGTGGCGGAGGTTACGACCGCGCACGGTTCATCGTATGGTCTTCCGGCATCCAAAAGGGCGTTGCATATCCGCCTTGCATGCAGCATGCCCATATATATGACGATTACCTCGCTGCCATTGGCAATGGCCTGCCAGTCAAGCGACGATGGCGTTTTACCTGTCTGGTCGTGACCCGTGACAAATGTGACGGATTGATTGACATCCCGGTGCGTCACGGGAATGCCCGCATATGCAAGACCTCCTATACCGGCGCTTATGCCCGGGATTATCCGAACAGGTATGCCGTTTGATATGAGAGTTTGCGCCTCTTCACCACCTCGCCCAAAAACAAAGGGATCGCCGCCCTTTAGACGCAAAACGCGATTCCCGGATCTTGCAAGTTCAATAAGGAGAAGAGTGATGTCGCGCTGTTTCGGTGATGGTTTTCCACCTCGTTTTCCCGCATAGACGTGCCTGGCCTGCGGGGCCCATTCAAGAATTGCGGGTTCCACAAGAGCGTCATGGACAACTGTATCCGCCTGTTGCAAGCCGCTATATGCGTGAAGTGTAAGCAGACCCGGATCGCCCGGGCCCGCTCCGCAAAGCCAAACCCATCCAGGTAGCAGAGTCGGCCAGTTGCCGGCTGGCAGGCGAGTGGAGCCGTTCATGGCGGAGCGGCATGTCTCATGCCGTGTGCCGCGAATGGCATCAAACTGGAGGGAAATGTCAACATGCGGATATGGCGGTTGGACTGGACATGCATGGTGTTTATTATTGATTGACATGTCACGTAAACCCCAAACAACCCTGAGAAGAGGCTGGACCACAGGTGCCTGCGCGACGGCAGCCACAAAGGCCGCGCTTTTGCAACTGTGGGGCGATGAAGCGCCCGGGAAGGTTCACATCGTCTTGCCGCGGGGCGAGCGGCCCGAGTTTGAAGTGGCATTCAGGGATTCCGGGGAGGGGTGGGCGGAGGCTGGAATTGTCAAGGATGCGGGCGATGACCCTGATGTAACGCATGGCGCATTGATAAAGTCAAGGGTGTCAATGTCGGATGCGGGGGTGAAATTTCGCGCAGGGGAGGGAGTTGGCACGGTAACCATGTCCGGCCTGCCGGTTCCTCCAGGCGAGCCCGCGATAAATCCCGTGCCGCGCCAGATGATGGTTGGGACCGTCAATGAAGTTGCCGCCAGATTTGGCCGTCCCCCGAATGTCATAATTCGGATTTCAGTTCCGGGCGGAGAGGAAATCGCAAGAAACACATGGAATTCCCGTTTGGGAATCCGGGGAGGTCTATCGATACTTGGCACAACCGGAATAGTGCGGCCTTTTTCATGCGCGGCCTGGATTGCCTCGATACACCGCGGGATTGATGTGGCGCGTGCCGAGGGGTTGCGGCATGTGGCCGGCTGCACGGGAGCCACAAGTGAAAAATCCGTGCAGAATCTGCACGGACTGCCCGATGAGGCAATGCTGGACATGGGCGATTTTGCCGGTGGCATGCTGAAATATCTTGCCAGGCACCCGGTTCCGCGAATAACCGTTGGAGGAGGCATTGGCAAAATGGCAAAACTCGCCCAGGGAGCAATGGACTTGCATTCCGGTCGAAGCAGGGTGGACATGGGCCAACTTGCGCATGCAACGGGAAACAGCGAAATAGCCGATCTTAATTCCGTTATGCGGGCCTATGAGGTTGAGGGTGGGGCACTGGCGGACTGGATTGCGGAAAACAGCCTTGCAAATGTCCGTGCGATGCTTCCCGAATCAGTGTTTGTTGACACGGTGGTTGTGGACCGGCAGGGAACGGTTCTATCGATGGCCGGCATGAAGGAATAAGTCAATGACAATACTGCTGCTCGCAGGGACGGGAGAGGCAAAGGAAATAGCGAAAGGCCTTGGCATGCGCAATGTGCCGGCAATTGCATCTCTCGCCGGAGCCACGCGATTTCCCGGAGCGCTTGGCCTGCCAACGCGAATTGGCGGCTTTGGAGGCGATGAGGGTTTTCGCAAGTATTTGCGAACCGAAGGCATAGGTGCGGTTGTTGATGCAACGCATCCCTTTGCCAGCCGGATATCCATGAGAACGTGGGTAATTTGTCTTGAAGAAGACGTGTCGCACTGCCAGGTGCTTCGACGTGAATGGGCATCGGAGCCGGACGACGACTGGATCACGATCGACAGTGAAGAGGATGCCGCGCAATTCATCATGCCCGGTTCCGTGGTTTTCGTGGCCACGGGCCGGCAGACCCTGGACAGATTTGCCAACTTGAGGGAATGCCGGATCATATGTCGTCAGATAGACCCGCCGGACCGCGCGTTTCCCTATCCAAACGGAGAATATCTGATCTCCCGACCACCATTTGGCGTGAATGAAGAGTATTGCCTGTTCAAGCGGCTGAATGTTGACTGGCTGATAGCAAAAAACGCGGGCGGCAACGCATCGCGAACAAAACTTCTCGCCGCCCGCAAACTGGGCATTAAAGTTGCGATGATCAACCGCCCGCCACAGCCCGATTCGCTCAAGATGGAAACGGCCGAGCAGGCACTGGACTGGGTGGAGTCCCTGTGAGCGCCAGAATTATCTCCAGCATTGAGGATGTCGAGGAGGGCGCGCGCCATCTTTGCGCCCTGTGCCCGAGAATGGCGGATGCATATCAAAAAACGGGCCCGCTGCCGCTGCGTAGAAAGCCTGACGGGTTTTCGAACCTTCTCGGGACGATTGTCAGTCAGCAGGTAAGCGTCGCATCGGCAAACGCAATATGGAATCGGATGGAATCGGCGGGATTTACCAGGCCGGACAATATAATGAATGCCAGTGACGAGCAGCTTTCAAATACCGGTCTGAGCGGACGGAAAATTCGCTACGCAAGAGCGTTGGCGGAAGCGGACATCGATTTCGTCTCATTGCGTGAAGCCCCGCCTGGCGAGGTGCTTGAAAAGCTTGTGAGCGTGAAGGGAATCGGTTTCTGGACTGCGGAAATATACCTGATTACAGGTCTTGGGCACGCCGATGTTTTCGCGCCCGGCGATCTTGCATTGCAAGAGTCCGCCAGAATCCTGTATGACCTTCCCAGACGGCCGCGGGAGCGGGAATTGAGAAGCATGGCAATGGCGTGGTCTCCCTGGAGGTCGGTTGCCGCCCGATTGCTGTGGGCCTACTACCGTGTGGAAAAGCAAAGGGATGGAATCGGATGACTCGTGTTCTAAATGCCGGTCGAAAGGAGCCCAGATCCGGGGAAATCCGTTCAGTTGTGGTGTTCCTGCACGGATATGGAGCAAATGGCCAGGATTTGCTGGGTTTGGGCGATGTTCTCGCCGAGCACCTGCCGGACACGCTGTTTGTGGCGCCCGATGCGCCAGAAACGTTTCCCGGCATGCCATTCGGCTTTCAGTGGTTTCCCCTGCCATGGATTGACGGATCTTCCGAAGAGGTTGCGGAACGCGGGATGATGGCCTCCGCGAATGACTTGAACGCGTTTCTGGATGCCCTAATGGTGGACGAGGACGTGCTGCCCGAGCAGATGGTTCTGTTTGGATTTTCGCAGGGGACAATGATGGCGTTGCATGTGGCTCCCCGCCGTGAGGATGAAATTGCGGGAATTGTCGCTTTTTCCGGGCGGCTGCTGTCTCCGGAGGATCTTGCCGAAGAGGTAAAGTGCCGTCCGCCGGTGCTGCTTTTGCATGGAGATGCCGATGATGTCGTTCCCCCTCAATCAATGCCCGATGCCGCGCAGGCTCTTCAAAATGCCGGATGGGATAAAATATACGCGCATGTCATGAAGGGTGCCGGGCACGGTATTGCTCAGGATGGCTTGGGTGTGGCTTTGGCGTTTATGCGCGATAGGCTGGGCCTGTAAAATTGCATACCCGGTTTTTCACATAGCGCAAACGAACGGTTTTCATTTGGCTGGAGCCTCAAGCGGGGATTTGCAAAAGGCTCCCTGGTCCATGTCGGAATTCAATGCGGCACTGTCATTGCCATGCGATAAGGCGAATTTCCCGATCGGCCCATTCGCGCGCCGGCCTCCGGAAAATTGTTTTTGATTAATGTCCGCGAGCCCCGGGCTGCGGCGCGCGGGTTTCAGTCAAGTTTTTTCAGGCGCTTAAAGAGACTTGACGTGTCCCAGCGGCCGCCCCCCATTTTCTGAACATCCTTGTAGAACTGGTCCACAATGGCGGTGACCGGCAGGGACGCGCCATTTTCATTGGCTTCATCCAGACAGATTCCAATGTCCTTTCTCATCCAATCCACCGCGAATCCGTAATCGAAATGATCATTCAGCATGGTCTCGTGCCGGTTGTCCATTTGCCAGCTGCCGGCCGCCCCCTTGCTGATGACCTCTACAACCGCGCGTCCGTCAAGTCCGGCCTTTTCGGCAAAATGAAGAGCTTCTGAAAGGCCCTGCACAAGCCCGGCTATGGCAATCTGGTTGCACATCTTTGTCAACTGCCCTGTACCGCTTTCACCAATGCGCCGGCAAATTTTTGCATAGCAGTTCATAATGGGCAGCGCGGCATCAAAAGCCGACTGGTTGCCGCCGCACATGATTGACAACGCGCCGTTTTCCGCGCCGGCCTGTCCTCCGGATATGGGCGCGTCGACATATTCAAGGCCAAGAAGACCGGCACGGCCGAAAAGCTCTCTGGTAACCCTGGCGGAAACAGTTGTGTGATCGACAAATGTCGCGCCCTTGCCCATGCCCGCGAACGCGCCATCCTCTCCATTGCAGACAGCCCGCAAGTCGTCGTCATTTCCCATGCAGGCCATTACAAATTCAGCCTCATCGGCGGCCTCTCTCGGAGTGGACTTGAGACGTCCGCCATGCTGCGCAGACCATTTTTCCGCTTTGGAAGCCGTGCGATTGTATACGCATACATCGTGTCCCGCGGCTTTAAGATGGCCCGCCATTGGATATCCCATTACGCCAAGCCCAAGAAACGCCACTTTTGCCATGTATGCCTCCTCTCGCTATTTTCATTGCCGAATAAAACCATTATCCGTGATCAAAACATATGGCAACAGGGTAGGATAAATTTTGCGAACAGCGTTTAAATGGTTTTTGCGCATCACGTGGGCAATGTTGGCGATTGGCGTTATTGCCTGCGTTTTTGTTTACTATTTACTATCAAGATCATTGCCCGAGTATGAAAGGACTCTTGCGGTGGACGGCCTCCGGGCGCCTGTCGAGATTGTTCGCGACAACTCGAATGTTCCTCACATTTTTGGAGAGGAAGACGAGGATATCTTTTTTGCGCTTGGCTATGCGCACGCCCAGGACCGATTGTGGCAGATGATGATCATGCGGCAAACGGTTCAAGGGAAACTATCGGAAATCTTTGGGAGGTCAACAAGCGACATTGACAAATTAATGCGGCGACTGGGTCTCTACAAGCAGGCCGTGGAATCGGTTTCGGTGCAGGATATCGCCGTTCACTCCGCACTTGAAAGCTATTCGGATGGAATAAACGCCCGACTGAGCGAGATTAATGAAAAGGCTCTTGGCCGCGGTGCGCCGGAGATGTTCATGTTTGGGCTGAAGGCAATAGCGCCATGGCAGCCCGCGGATTCAATCGCGATAATAAAGCTGATGGCAATGCAACTCAGCGGGCATGTCCAAAACGAGGTTCTGCATGCGCGATTGTCGCTTAAGCTTAATGATGCCGACCGATTGAAGGACATCCTTCCAGATGCTCCCGGAAACGGAATTGCGGAAATGCCCGATTATTCAAGTCTTTTTCCCGAGGGGGCAAAGTTTGCGGCAAAAGCGGACGGTTTTTCAAGTCACGCGCTTGCACCATACAGGAAGCGCGCGCTGGCGGGAGCTTCAAACGCCTGGGCGGCCGCGCCAAAACGGTCCGCGCAGGGAAGCGCCTTGCTTGCATCCGACCCGCATCTTGGATTTATGGCGCCCACGTATTGGTATCTTGCAAGACTGGAATTCGAGGCAGGTGGCGTAATTGGCGGCACCATCCCGGGAATACCTGCGATACTGACCGGTCGAAGCAGCCATCTGGGATGGGCCATAACGTCATCCTACATGGATGATCAGGACGTGTACATAGAAAAACTAAATCCCGAAAATCCCGCGGAATATTTAACTCCCCAGGGTTACAGGGGATTTAGGACGGAACGTTCAATAATCAACGTCAATGGCGGGGAACCCGAGACAATCACATTGCGATGGACGGAAAACGGGCCTGTTTTGTCCGGTTCGGACTATGATCTTGTTCATGTTACCCCCAAGGGCCATGTCGCTTCTCTTGCATGGACCATTTTGACGGATAAAGACACTTCCATGAGCGCCGCCATTAGGTTGATGCGCGCGAAAACGATTGATGAGGCCATCGATGCGGGGCGTCTTTTCATTGGGCCAACGCAAAATCTGATGCTTGTCGATCAGGAGGGCATCGCAATGAAAACCATTGGCGCGATGCCGAAGCGAAACATCAATCACGTTGGCCAGGGTCGCCTGCCCAGCCTGGGAGCAGATCCGCGCAACCGCTGGCAGGGATATTTTGACTATTCGGAAAACCCGGAGTTTGTCGACCCCGACTCGGGTCTTCTGGGCACTACAAACAACAAATTCACGGACGGGGAGTTTCCGCTTCATGTAAGCCACATATGGGGGGACACCCAGAGAATCCAGAGACTTAGACGCCTCATGCAAACCAGGAGGGTTCATACGCGTGAAAGCTTTAAGGAAGCTCAACTGGATACCGTCAGCTTTACGGCTCAATCACTGTTGCCGCTTGTGGGAAAAAACCAGTGGTACACCGGAGAGGCCGCGCCGGAGGGAACAAGGCAGAGAACCCGGCAGAGAGCGCTGGAATTGCTGTCACTGTGGAATGGCGAAATGAATGAGCATCTTCCCGAGCCGCTGATATATGCCGCATGGATGCGGGCGCTGCAAAACCGGCTTATACGGGACGATCTTGGGACGCTGGCGGAGGAGTTCACGCATGTTGAACCATTGTTTATTGAACGCGTCTACCGAAACATTGACGGTGCCGAGGTCTGGTGCGATGTCAGGCAATCGGCAATTAAGGAGAGTTGCGAGGATATGGCGCGGCTGGCGCTTGGCGACGCGCTTGTCTGGATTGAGGAGAGATATGGTGACGCGCTTGAAAGTTTGCGCTGGGGCGATGCGCACAAGGCCGTCCACAGGCATACGGTGTTTGGATCTGTCGACATTCCCGAACTTGTTGATTTTTTCAACATCAGACAATCGACTTCCGGCGGGGACAATACGCTGCAACGAGCTGGAACAGCTGGAGAAGAGCCAAATCCGTTTGAGAACGTGCATGGTGCGGGATATCGCGGCGTATACGATTTTTCCGATCCCGACAGCAGCATTTTCATCACTTCCACGGGTCAGTCGGGGCATTTCCTTTCCCGGCACTATGATGACCTTGGACAATTGTGGCGACGCGGGGAATACATACCCATGTCGCTTGACTCAAATCTGGCTCGCGCCGCATCGGTAGGCATAACAAGACTGGTGCGGAAATAGCGAAAAGCCTCTTTGAAAATGCCCGCGCATTTTGATTCTGGATGATTGCGGAATGAGTTGATACTCTGAAAATGCATGTGCCGCTTGCGTGGCGCGCAACCAAACAAAAGGCCTGAATCAATGTGTGACAGCCCGGTAGCCCGTCTTGAAAATCTCAGAGTCGAGTTTGAAACGCGTGATGGAACGGTTGTCGGCGTTGAAGATGTGTCCTTCGAAGTCAACCCCGGGGAAACGGTTTGCGTTGTCGGCGAAAGCGGTTCGGGAAAATCGGTTTCCTCGCTGTCGCTCATGAGGCTGGTGGAATTTGGCGGGGGAAGGATTGCCGGCGGTCGTCTGGTCTTTAATCGCAAGGACAGTGGAGAGGCGGATTTGACCAATGCCGATCAAAGTCTGATGCGCATGATTCGCGGCAATGAGATCGGCATGATATTTCAAGAGCCAATGACCGCGTTAAATCCGGTTTTCACCGTGGAGCGCCAACTCACGGAAGGATTGCGGCTTCATCGCGGAATGAACAGGAGGAGCGCGAAGGAAAGGGCACTTGAACTTCTAGGGGAGGTGCGCATACCCGAACCTGAACGCAGGCTTCGTCAATATCCGCATGAACTGTCGGGCGGAATGCGTCAGCGCGTGGTCATCGCCATGGCTCTGGCCTGCAAGCCAAGACTTCTGATTGCCGATGAGCCGACCACCGCATTGGACGTGACAATTCAGGCCGAGATTCTGGCATTGATGGACCGTCTAAAGCGCGAGACCGGCACCGCCGTTGTTTTCATTACCCATGACATGGCCGTTGTCGCCCAAATGGCCGACCGCGTGGTTGTAATGTATCGCGGGAAAAAAGTTGAAGAGGGATACGTCGAGCGGATATTCGAGTCTCCCGAGCATGACTACACCAGGGAATTGCTTGCCGCCGTGCCAAAGCTTGGCGAAATGAGAGGCAGGAAGGCGCCGGAACCCATGAAGCTTCCCGGAATGAAGGACGAAGATTCGAAGCCCATATGCGGTGGCGATGATTTGCTCTTGAAAGTCGAGGGGCTTGCAATGCGGTTTCCGGTGACAGGGGGCTTTTTAAGGCGGACGGTGGCCAACGTGCACGCCGTTGAAGATGTTTCGTTTACGATCAACAAGGGATGTACACTGTCTCTGGTTGGCGAGTCGGGATGCGGAAAGTCCACAGTGGGCCGTTCCATATTGAGGCTTGTTGAACCAGTTGACGGGCACGTTGAAATTGACGGCGTGGACATAATGGCGCTGGATGCGGACGGGTTGCGCAAGGCGCGGCTTGATATGCAAATGGTGTTTCAGGATCCCTTTGCGAGTTTAAATCCGCAGATGCGATTGGCCGACCAGGTTGCCGAGCCCATGAAGAACTACGGGATTGCGGAAGGTTCTGAAATCCATGACCGGGTTTCGATGCTTTTCAAAAGAGTTGAACTGCCCCAATCGTTCATGAGCCGCTATCCGCATGAATTGTCGGGCGGCCAGCGGCAAAGGGTTGCGATTGCTCGTGCGCTTGCGCTGAATCCAAAACTGATCGTGGCGGATGAGGCGGTGAGCGCGCTCGATGTGAGTGTTCAGGCTCAGGTGCTCAATCTTATGCTTGAACTTCAGGCTGATCTGGGCTTGTCATATTTGTTTATCAGTCATGATATGGCCGTGGTTGAACGGATGAGCCATGAAGTTGGAGTAATGTATCTAGGTCGCATTGTGGAGCGCGGTTCGCGTACGGCCATATTTGAGAACCCGCAGCACCCTTATACAAAAGCGCTTTTGAAAGCCGTGCCAATCGCGGATCCCAGGCGCCGCAAGTCTGAAAAAGATCTGAATTTCAAACCGATACCGTCTCCAATTCATGGCGTCGGGTACCAGCCGGTCGCGTCGGTTTACAAAGAGGTGGGTTCCGGACATTTTCTGCTTGCCTCGGATAGTGGATATTGAGCGTCTTTTTGGAAGCGCCGTCTTCCGGATAAGGAAAGGTGTGAATCGCCATTTAGGCTCGCTCTTCGCTCTGCCAGACTGCTTGGAAATCGGCGCGGGAATCGGGCGAGACTTTTGATCTTGTACGGCGCATGTGCAAGGTGATGGGCAAAATAGTTTGCGATTGCCGCAAATTGAGGATCGGCGTGCCGGAAAAGACTTAAATCAACATAAAAAGTTCATGAACTCGGCTAATTGCCAAAATTCGTCCACTCCCTGGGCGAATCAAGTGCGCATCCCAAAAGAACTTCTCCGGGCCACGGAGAATTCCTGGAACTGGAGATCATAAAATTGCCCCAACCTAATGCGGGTGAGGGTTTTTCCGGGTGGGATCAAGGAGTTTCAATCACGGGAAGCCTGATCGGGATGCCGGGCAATCTCAAGAAGTGGACAGCACCACCGCGATGATAATCGCCGTGGCAGCGGAAATTACGCCTATCAGCCAACGGGTGAGGGCGGTTTCGCGTCTGGCCAGTTCGGTATCCCGATTGGCGCTGTCTTTCCTGAATTCGGCATCCCGTCTGGCCAGTTCGGTATCCCGATTGGCGCTGTCTTTCCTGAATTCGGCATCCCGTCTGGCCAGTTCGGTATCCCGATTGGCGCTGTCTTTCCTGAATTCGGCATCCC
>JAPOTF010000042.1 GCA_026709325.1 Roseovarius sp. | reverse complement strand
TCGCCCATGCGCGCCTGAAACCCGCAAAACGCCATGTCGACTGAAAAAAAGGCTCAAATGCCGCTAGCGGGAATTGCTGATGAAATTAAATGACGGTTTTGCAATTACAACAACATATGATATCCTGGAGGAAATGGCGAGCGGAGGCGGACCAGCCAACGCCCTTGTGGCTCTCGGGTATGCCGGCTGGGGTCCGGGACAGATAGAGTCCGAGCTTGCACGAAATTCATGGCTTACCGTGGAAGCGGATTCGGCATTGGTGTTCGCCACAAGTGATGAGGGGAAATGGAAACACGCGCTTGGCAAGTTGGGAGTTGAAGCCCTCGCCCTTTCAGCGGCGGGCGGCAGAGCTTAAGCGAATTATCTGCAGATCGGGAATCCCGCAATCGGAAAAACATGAAAATTGCCGGATTGGACAATTGATTTGGCGTTTGCGCATGCGTAAAAATTGGAACCCGCAGCTGCGCAATGCGCACGGAGGTGGGTTTGGGCTGCGCTTGCATGGTTGCTGATGGATTTGACTCCAGGGCAGGCGCCGTTTTTTTGCCACTTCATCGAGTCCTATGTATATTACATGACTCTCAAACTTGCATTGCTGATTTTTGCCGCGTTATTGTCAATCAAGGTTGCAATGGAGGATGTGCGCAATCTTGAAGTCAGTGCCTCTGCAACCTTTTTGCTGGCTTTAACGGCAACGGCAATTGGCTTTTTGTTTCCGGCACCGGGAATGCACCCTCATCATGCCATTGTTGGATGCGCAATGGGTTTGATGACGGGTCTGGCGGCGCGATGGTTTGTGAAATGCAGACACCGCGCTGCCGCTTTCGGAGGCGCAGACGTCATTCTAATTGCAGGTGCCGGCGGTTTGCTCGGGCCCTTTATGTTCGGTTGCTGGCTTTTTAGCGCCGCTTTAACCGGCATTGCGTTTTCGCGGATGGTGCCGGTGTTTTCGAAACGGATCCGTGTTGACGGCAAATCAATGATTGTTATCCCGTTTTGCCCCTCGATAATCTCGTCCGCGGCCGTGTTCTTTTTGGCTCTTAACGCGAACGCCCTTTAATTCGCCGCACGGTTCAAACGTTTTTTGAGCGTGGCACCTGTTTGAAACAGATTCCATATTTCGCCGTAAAGAGCGCATTTTCCGAAATTTTGCGCTCCAAATTGGGAAATGGCAGCCATTTCAATCCAACCAATTGAAAATGCCCCGGAAGGGGAAGGCATGAAGTTAATTACCGGTGTAGAGGAATGGATACGGATGCAGGTCTGCAATTCGGCAATGATAAGCCTTGAACGCGAGATTGAACTTGCAACTTCCTGGCAAACTGACGGCGACATAAAAGCGCGCAATCAGCTTGTCCTTTCACATCAGAGACTGATTGGCAAAATGGCGTCGCGCTTCAGTGGAACAGGCGTGGAATTTTCCGATCTTTTCAATGAAGGCATTCTGGGTTTGATAAGCGCCGCAGATAAATTCGACATGTCCAGGGGCTGCCGCTTTTCCACCTACGCTTCCTGGTGGGCGCTCAGTCGAATGCAGGAACTGATCCACCAAAGCGTGTTTGCGGTAAAGGTGGGCAATACAAGGCGTGAAAGAAAGGCGATTAGATTGCTCAAGCAGGTTGGCACTCTAAAGGGGTCTGATGGCGCCGACGCCATCATGAAGTATGCCGCTGGTTCTTCAGACGCCAGTTTGGTGACGCTTGAACGCATTCGGGGAGCCGTTGCATCCCGCTTTTTAAGTTTGGACATGCCTGTAAAAAGCGATGTCGGCGAAGAATGCATGTTGACGCTTGGCGAAATCATCGAGGATTCCCGCTCCGCCAGTAAATTTCCCGAAGACAGGGTTCTAGGTCGCGACAGAAGGAAGCTTCTGGAAAAATGCATCTCGCTGCTTGCCGATGAAAGGTCTCGGCAAATTGTTCGCGCGCGCTGGCTGTCAGCTGAAACGCCGTCTTACGATCAAATCGGTGGCGATATTGGCCTTTCCGGCGAAAGAATCCGTCAAATTGAGAAAAAGGCGCTGGTGGAATTGCGAAAAACACTGGAGGGGATCAATGTCGATATGGCTGATTTTCTCATTTGAATTTGGAAAAAGCGGCAGTGACGTTTTCGAGATGCCGGAAATTCGGGAAATCATTGGCGGGTGCTCCGATTGCGGCTTTTGCGCTCCCGGAGACGTTTGATCATTCCGTTGCCAGCCGGTTTCAGTTGCTGACATGGTTTTTCAAGCGCTTGCGCAATGACGCGTTAATGTCTGAAGATGGCGTTTTACGTGTTTGCACATTAACGATGGAGAGAATAGAATAAGCGGCGACGATGCCTGCATGCAGGCCGGAAAGGTGCGGAAATCAATGTTGACTCAAATCGAGGACGAGATTTCGGATCGTCGAGGGCCTAACTGGCGCCCTTCGTTCCCCTTACCGGCGTTGCCGCGGGCGACATGCTTGATTAACGGGGAGTGCGGATGAAACTTGTCTGCTCAGTTTGCATCACGTTGATGGCTTCGACGGCCTTGGCTCATCCGGGCCGCAACGTTGCGGGTGAGGGCTTTGGCCATCATTTGAACATGGCATTGCCACTTGCCGGCGGAATTGTTTTTTGCCTGGCTGTTTCAGAAGTCGAAAAAGGCATGATAGGCATGCGGGCGCCGCTGGCGGAAATTCAAAGACTGACGGTTGCCGATTAATGACGGCAACTGGGGTAATGATATGCGGACACGGGTCGCGCTCGCAAAGCGCTGTTGACGAGTTTGCGGCCCTTGCCGATAAACTTCCGTCTTTCCTGCCTGAGGGATGGGAGACGGAATATGGCTATCTGGAGTTTGCAAATCCCGTAATTCGGGATGGCCTGGACAGGCTTCGCGAAAAAAAATGCGACAGAATACTCGCGGTGCCGGGAATGCTTTTTGCCGCCATGCATGCAAAGAACGATATCCCTACCGTGCTGAACAGCTATGCCGAAAAACACGATATCGAAATCAGCTATGGAAGGGAACTGGGCATTGATCCGAAAATGATTGCGGCCGCGGCGGACCGCATAATGGAGGCGATTGAACGGGCCAATCAAAATTTTGGCGAACTGGGGCCGCACGATACCTGTCTGGTGTTAATAGGACGCGGCGCATCTGATCCCGACGCGAATGCAAACGTTGCAAAAATCGCGCGACTTCTTCAGGAGGGACTCGGTTTCGGCTGGTGCGAGGTTGGCTATTCAGGAGTGACATTTCCGCTGGTGGAGCCATGTTTGCGCCACGCCGTAAAGCTTGGCTACAAGCGCATTGTCGTTTTTCCGTATTTTCTGTTTTCGGGCATTCTGGTTGACAGGATATTTGGTTTTACCGATATGGTGTCAAACTTGAATCCGCACATTCAGTTCGCAAAGGCTGGCTATCTTGGAGACCATCCAAAAGTTCTGGAGACTTTTGCCGAGCGGGTTATGGAGCTGTCTTCAGGCACTCCGCCGCCAAATTGCGGTATATGTCGGTATCGCGCTCAGATATTGACAGTGGAGAATGGAACGCATCGACGTGTAGCTCCAGAGGAACGTCGAAAAATGGCAACTGCCGGGATGGAAGATCTCGCCAATGAAAAAGTTCCTCCGCCGACCTGCGTCATGTGCAAATACAGAACCGCCGTTCTGGGTTTTGAAAGCGAGGTCGGCGCTCTGCAGGAAAGCCACCATCATCATGTTGAAGGGCAGGGGGCAAATGCCCCTGGATCAAATGTCGATGAATGCACACTGTGCAGCGATTTTTGCACGGGGCTGTGCAGGCTGGAAAAGTCGAACACGCATCATCATCACCATCATCACGATGACGACGGCCATCATCATCACAGCCATCACCACTTCCATCCCGAATATCCGCATGCGGCTCATCCGCATGGTCCTGAAAGTGTGCGCAGAACGCCGGCTTGAAAGATTTTTATGCTTGTATATGAAAAAACACCCGCGGCAATCTATTCCGCAAGCTATGCGGCAGTGCGCAAAGAAGCGTCTCTGGAGCGCTTCAGTTCCGGCATGGAGAAACTTGCCATTAGAATTATCCATTCGTGCGGAATGCCCGATGCGGGAGATAGACTTGATTATTCCGGCAATGCATACGAAGCCGGTCAAAAGGCTCTGCAATCCGGCAAACCCGTTCTTTGCGATTCCGAAATGGTGCGCTCGGGGATTATCAGGAGGCGTCTGCCTTGCGACAACAGATTGATTGCCACTTTGAACAACCCCGAAGTGGCAGACAGGGCTTCGAAAATCGGCACGACTAGATCTGCGGCGGCAGTCGAATTCTGGGAAGATTACATTGAAGGATCTGTCGTGGCCATTGGCAATGCGCCCACGGCCCTGTTTCATCTGCTTGAGCTGATTGACTCTGGAATGCCAAAGCCCGCGCTGATTTTGGGATTCCCGGTTGGATTCGTCGGTGCCGCTGAAAGCAAGGCGGAACTCGCAAGAAATTCCCGTGGTTGCGAGTATGTCGCCATTCAAGGGCGGCAGGGCGGGTCCGCAATGGCAAGTGCGGCTGTAAACGCCCTTTCCATCGGTCTTGCAGAATATCTGGATGACTGAACCGTGGCTGCACATAGTCGGTATCGGCGAGGAAGGGATGAACGGATTGATGCCGGCGACCCGGACGATAGTTGAAGCGGCCGATGTAATTTTTGGAGGGGAAAGGCATCATTCGCTTTCCAGTCAGATAACGGCCGAGCGGGTGTCGTGGCCATCGCCGTTTGATGATCTGATTGAGACTCTTCATACATTCAAAGGCCGCGGGGTTGTGGTTTTGGTGACAGGTGATCCATTGTGGTATTCCGTGGGAGCGCGCATCGGACGCGCCATAGATCCTCGGGAAATTGCATATCACCCGCAACTTTCGGCATTCCAGCTGGCATCCACTCGAATGGGATGGAGCATGGCCGATTTGGAAACGCTGACCGTGCACGGTCGGCCGGTAGAGCAGATGATTCCCTATATACAGCCGGGTGCCAGACTGATTGTTCTCGCAACGGGCGGAGAGACATCGAAAGCGATTGCGCGGTTTCTTGTGGAGCGTGGTTACGGGCGGTCAAGAATCACGGCTCTGGCGGCAATGGGAGGCGCGGATGAATGCCGTTTCGATGGAATGGCCGAAAGCTGGTCTCATGCCGTTCCCGCATTCAATACGCTTGCAATCGAATGTGCCGCTTCGCCGGATGCGCTGTTAACCTCTCGCGTCCCGGGCCTTGATGACGGGTGCTTTCATAATGACGGAACAATGACCAAGCGGGAGATTCGCGCATCCGCGCTGGCAAAGCTAATGCCAATGCGCGGGGCCCTTCTTTGGGACATTGGAACTGGATGCGGCTCCGTTGCCGTTGAGTGGATGCGGGCGGAACCCGATTCAAGGGCCATTGGCATTGAACCGAGGGAGGACAGGAGAATTCTCGCAGCTAAAAACGCGACGCTCCTGGGGACGCCGAAACTGGAACTGATTAACGGAAAGGCTCCGGACGCGCTTCAAGGACTGGAACCTCCGGATGCGGTGTTCATAGGCGGGGGTCTTTCCATTGAGGTTTTCCGGTTTGCATGGAACGCATTGCGCCCTTTGGGACGCCTTGCATGCAATGCGGTTACTCTTGAAAGCGAGCGTCTTCTTTATGACCTGCATGGGAAATATGGTGGAAAATTGATTAAAATATCCGTTTCGGCGGCAGAGCCAATTGGCGATAAAACGGGATGGAGATCGTCAATGCCGGTCACGCAATGGAGTATGGTCAAGAGATGACTGGCAAGCTTTACGGCGTGGGATTGGGGCCGGGTGATCCTGAACTGATGACCATGCGGGCACATAAACTGATATCCAACGCCAAAGTGGTCGCCTATCCGGCGCTTCCGGGTCATGAAAGTCTCGCCCGTTCCATCGCCGCGGACGCCATACCTGCGAGCGCAACGGAAATTGTCGTTGAAATTCCCATGACGGCTGAACGAAATGCCGCGCAAGCCGCCTATGATCTTGCTTCCCGTGAAATTTCAGGGCACCTTGAGTACGGGTCCGATGTTGTCTATCTTTGCGAGGGAGATCCGTTTTTTTATGGATCGTTCATCTATCTGTTTGATCGGCTGAGCGGCGACTGCAAGATCGAGGTAATTCCCGGAATAAGTTCAATCATGGCGTGTTCGGCAATTGCCGGGTTGCCGCTTGTCGCGCGGGATGAGCGACTGATGGTGCTGCCCGCAACGCTTGACGAAAGAGAGTTGAAAGCGGGCATAGAGTGTTCCGAGTCTGTGGCAATAATCAAGCTTGGGCGTCATCTGTCGAGAGTAAAAGACATGATCCGCAGTCTTGGCCTGGTCAAAGACTCTATATATGCGGAACGGGCCAGCACGAAAAACGAGGTCGTCTGCCCTCTCGAAATGGCACCTGGAGACGCACCGTTCTTCTCAATGATCATAATTGCGAAAAGGGTTGATTTCCGTTGAAGGAACCGGTTGTTGTCGCATTAACGAGATCCGGCGAGGAGACCGGGCGCAAAGTCGCGGATCTGCTTGGATCGCGGTTGCATGGCCGGCGCGGACGCGTCGGCAGTGCGGAAGTCCATTTTTCCAGTGCCGTGGAACACGTTCGGGATCTTTTTGCCGCGGGCGTTCCGGTAATTGGAGTCTTTGCCAGCGGCATTCTCATAAGGTCGGTTGCGCCTTTGCTGAAAGAAAAATCCGCCGATCCTCCCGTGATTTCCATTTCCGAGGACGGAAGCGTGGTGGTGCCGCTTCTTGGCGGGCACAAGGGCGCAAACCGGCTGGCTGAAAAAATCGCAGGCCATCTTGACTCCATCGCGGCTATCACAACGGCGGGAGAACTGTCACTCGGAGTGGCGCTTGACGAGCCTCCTCCGGGATACAGGCTTTCAAACCCCGCCGACGTGCTGGAAGCTTCGGCATCTCTGCTGTCGGGGGCCGGGGTGTCGGTAGTTGGCGAAAACATCTTCAACCTTGAACATGCCGGAGGCGATGTCGAGATAGTCGTGTCCGAAAGACCTGTTGAATCCAGTGGCTCACGACTTGTGTATCATCCGGTGAATTTTGTCGTTGGTGTCGGATGCTCCAGAAATGCCGATGCCAGAGAGCTGTGGGACCTGGTGTCCGACGCCCTTGAACGACATGGCATAGCTGGTGGAGCAGTGGCGTGCGTCGCGACAATTGACATCAAGGCGGATGAGCCTGCCGTTAACGAGGTTGCACGAAGACTTTCCGTTCCCCTAAGGGTTTTTTCCGCGAAGGAACTTGAGGCTCAGACGAAAAAATTGGCAAATCCGTCGAAAAGGGTTTTTGCCGAAGTGGGCTGCCATGGCGTATGCGAAGGCGCGGCGCTGGCGAGCGGCGGAGAACTCGTTGCGGAAAAGCGCAAAACAGCCAATTCAACATGCGCCATAAGCAGGTTGGGCAAGCCCCTGGTTAAAATGCCGGGGCGATCAAGGGGCCTTCTTTCGGTGGTTGGGATAGGCCCTGGCCAGTCGGGCTGGAGAACCCCGGAGGTTTCAGGGATCATAGCCGAAGCGGATGAACTTGTTGGATATGGGCTCTATCTCGATCTTCTTGGTCCTTTGGCGGCAGGCAAAACAAGGGTGGAGTTTCCTCTGGGTCAAGAAGAGGAACGGTGCCGATATGCGCTCGAGCGAGCGGGAGAAGGCCTGAATGTCGCTCTGGTGTGTTCGGGAGACGCGGGAATCTATGCGATGGGCGCGCTTGTGTTTGAGTTGATTGACCGACCCCCGGAGCAGATGGGCGTGTCCGGAGCCGCCAGGCGGGCCGAGGTGGTCTGTTCTCCGGGGGTTTCGGCATTGCAGGCGGCCGCCGCCAGAGCCGGAGCCCCATTGGGGCATGATTTTTGCGCCATTTCGCTAAGTGATCTTTTAACGCCGCGTGAAGTCATTCTGCGGAGGGTCAGGGCGGCGGCTCAAGCTGGCTTTGTGGTTGCGTTTTACAATCCCGTTTCAAAAACCAGACGCGCGCTGCTTGCCGAAGCCTGCAATATTCTTCTTTGCCACCGTTCAGGGGAAACGCCGGTTATGCTGGCTTCAAACCTTGGTCGCGAAGAGGAAAAAACATGGTATCGGCGTCTTGATCAAATTGAGGTTGACGAGATTGACATGCTGACAATTTTGCTTGTGGGATCGGAAAACACACGTTTGGTGGAACTTGGTGAAGGCCCTCGGATGTATACGCCGAGAGGCTATGCCCGAAAATTGGCAACTGTTTCGCATTCTTTTACCGAAGGCGATGAAGCATGACGGTTTATTTTATCGGAGCCGGCCCGGGTGATCCGGAGCTGCTGACAAAAAAGGCGGAGCGGATTATCGGCGAATGCCCGTTGTGCCTGTATGCGGGCAGCCTTGTACCTGCCGAGATTGTTGCTCGCGCGCCTTTGGGCGCCAAAATTCTGGATACCGCGACAATGACGCTTGATGAAACCCATGCGGAAATCCTTGCCGCAAGCGAGTTGGGTCTTGATGTTGCAAGAGTGCATTCGGGTGATCCTTCTCTGTACGGGGCCATTGCGGAGCAGATACGGTTGCTTCAAAGAGATCATATTGATTATCGGATTGTTCCCGGCGTTCCCGCATATGCGGCGGCGGCGGCGGCGCTTGGCCAGGAGCTGACCGTTCCCGAAATCGGCCAGTCGGTCGTTTTGACAAGGGTTTCAATGAAATCCACGGCCATGCCAAAGAATGAAAAGCTTGAGACTTTTGCAAAATCGGGTGCCACGCTGGTTATTCATTTGGGGATTAGGAACCTGAGAAGCATTCAGAGAATTTTGATCCCGCATTACGGTGCCGAATGTCCAGTTGCGGTTGCATATCGCGTTGGATGGCCGGACCAGCTGCTTGTTCGCGGCACGCTTGAAGATATTCATGGCAGGGTCCGTACCGAAAAAATCACTCGGACCGCGCTGATTCTTGTAGGTCCGGTTTTGGGCAAAATCAGAGATTTCACCGAAAGCGCCCTATATGATCCCGCCATTCCCCATGTTCTCCGCCCCAAGGTGAAATTACCGGCGGAAACTGCTGAATAACGGCGGGATATTTATTCAAACCGCAGCTTGTGATTCGACTCTTTGACAGCCTAAAACTCGGGGGCGAGATTTATGATTTGCGCGCAAAGATTTTTTGAAAAGTGGAAAGGCAGATATGAAATATCGCGCTGAAATAGATGGTTTAAGGGCTCTTGCGGTAATTCCGGTTATGTTGTTCCATGCGGGGATTGAATTATTTGGGGGGGGGTATCTGGGAGTTGATGTATTTTTTGTAATCAGCGGATACTTGATTACGACACTATTGATTGAGGATAGGGAAGCCGGAAGGTTTAGAATCGTCAATTTTTATGAACGTAGGATACGAAGGATATTCCCTGCTTTGTTCGCAGTCATGCTCTTCTGCATTCCTTTTGCCTGGATGTGGATGCTGCCTTCGCAAATGAAGGACTTTTCGCAAAGTCTTGTCGCAGTCAGCCTGTTTGCATCAAATTTTCATTTTTGGAATGAAAGTGACTATTTTGCAATGGCGGCGGAGGAAAAACCGCTGCTGCACACTTGGAGTTTGGCCGTTGAAGAACAGTTTTATTTTATTTTCCCCTTCGTTCTTCTCCTGATCTGGCGATTTGCCGGCAACCGCGCGATCATTTGCATTGCGTTGATTGCATTAAGCAGTTTGGCCTTAAGCGAATATGGCTGGCGTCGCAGTCCACCGGCAAATTTCTACTTTACCCTCACGCGCGCCTGGGAGTTGCTTGCTGGCTCAATGGCCGCGTTTACAGTCCATAAACATGGCGTCCGGGATAGCAACGCGTTGTCTTTAATTGGTTTGGCGGCAATAGTCTTTGCAATTTTTGCTTATGACAGGAACACGCCAATACCCAGCGTGTACGCCCTGATTCCAGTGGTTGGCGTTGTTTTGCTGGTTTTATATGCCGGAGAAAATACAATTGCCGCAAAGTTTCTAAGCTTGAAAATATTTGCTGGCATTGGCTTGATCAGCTACTCCGCCTACTTGTGGCATCAGCCGTTTTTTGCATTTGCTCGAATAGTGAACATTCGGGAACCGAGCCTGACAGTAATGATTTCATTGACAATGCTGTCATTTGCATTTGCCTATTTCACCTGGAGGTTTATTGAAATCCCTTTCAGAAACATGAACCTGATTTCACGAAAACATATATACAGACTTGCTTTTGCCGGGATGGTTTTCTTTGCGATTACTGGTTTGATCGGAGACAAAAATGATGGATTTGGACGCGCAATTGAAATTGAAAAGGTGTCGTCAGAGGCAATGACAAATTCGAGTTTTGTTGTTCTGGGGGACTCGCACGCGGGACATCTCGCGAGTGGCTTAAGACGGATAACAACTGGAGAAGTAGTCGAAATGACGGGTGGCGGATGCATCCCTTTTCGGGATGTCGATCGCTATGACTCTCGCGTGGATGCCGGGTGGTGCGTGACTAAAATGAATGAAAATTTAAAGCGGATTTCCAAAATGACCGACACTGCAACAGTGATAATATCAACGATGGGACCAGTTTACCTTGATGGCACGACATTTTTGGGCAGGAATCCAGAGAGAGTTCACGGAAACGAGATGACATTGATCACCGACAGCTCGATTGCCGATCATTATGAAATATTTGAAACCGGATTGCGAAACACGATTGTCGAATTGCTCCAAAATGAGAATTTAAATGTGGTTTATGCCGTTGACGTGCCTGAACTTGGAATTGACCATGGATGTGGAGGAATAGACAAGGTGATTGAAATATATGGTTTAAAGATAAACGATTTTATTAAAGACATTAGCCTGGACCCGAATTTGTGCAGTGTTTCAAGAAATTTATATGATAAACGTGTAAAAGCCTACAAAGAGCTTGTATTTGGAATTCTTGCCGATTTCCCGGAGGTGACTTTATTTGATCCAACAGATCATTTTTGCGATGAGATGCATTGCAGGGGTTATATTGAGGGTTATGGGTATCTTTATTATGACGCGGATCACTTGAGTGAATCGGGCAGCTTGTATTATGCGCGGCAACTGGGTTCACATTTAAGTCAAGCCATGGGCGGTTTCACCCCAAAAGCAAATTAGCGGCAGGGGGCTGATTTCACATTGCGGCGCAGGTTGGTGATTTCATCGAAGCCCTGGCGCTGTGCCGGCTTCAAGTCAGATTTCCGACAATTCCTTTTCCAGATCCGCAATCTCGGCACCGCCTGCCATAAGCCTCCGGATATCCTCTCCGGCCAGGCTGTTTCTGGTGCCCGAGCCAATAACCTTGCCAAGTGCAAGAAACGTATAGCGATCTCCAACAAGTTTCGAGTGAATTTCATTGTGCGTTATGAAGATGATTGCAATGTCGCCTCGTGAACGAACGCGCATCACCGTTTTAAGCACTTCCATTTGCTGCTTTTGGCCCAGTGCCGAAGTGGGTTCGTCAAGTATGAGAATTTTGGCGCCAAAATAGATTGCGCGAGCAATGGCAAGCGTCTGGCGCTGGCCGCCCGACATTGTGCCCACGGCCTGACTGGGGTCGGATATGTCAATGCCAATTTTGAGCATTTCATCGCGAGTTATCCCATCCATCTCCTTCATGCGCAAAGTGCCGAAGGCATTGGCGATTTCTCGACCCATAAAGAAATTGCGCGTTACAGACATTAGAGGATTGATGGCGAGGTCCTGATACACTGTGCCAATGCCGGCATTGGTGGCGTCCCTGGGACTCTTGAACTCCACGGGCGCGCCTTCGATGTATATTTGGCCTTCCGTTGGTTCATGAACACCTGAAAGCGTTTTTATGAGAGTCGATTTGCCCGCGCCGTTATCACCGAGCAGCGCATGAATCTCCCCCGCATGGACATCAAGGGACACGCCGCCAAGTGCGGTAAACGGGCCAAATCGCTTTACGAGATTCTCAACGCGCATGTAAGGCGGTTTCGCCACGACTCATATTCCCCCCGTTATGCGCTTGCGTATGCTTTCGTTGGCAAACACGGCCGCCAGAAGGATTGCGCCGAGAAACACCCTGAACCATGAACCGTCAATCCATGGGATGAAGAAAACCGCGTTTGCCACAAGTCCCACCGTGACAGCGCCAAACGCAACACCCACGATGGACCCAAACCCGCCGGTCATGAGCGTTCCGCCAACAACGGCTATGGCTATGGCGTAAAGCTCCATCAGATTGCCTTTGGCGGCGTCCGAAGTGTTTGTGTCGAAGACCTGACACGCGGCGAACATGGTGGCGCAGAAAGCGGTAAACATGAAAAGCCCGATTTTTACGCTGTTTACCGGCACGCCATTGGCCCGCGCGCTCTCCTTGCTGTCTCCAGTGGCAAATATCCAGTTGCCAACCCTGGTGCGAGAAAGAACGTAATATGCGGCAAAAGCGATCAGAAGCCACCAAAGGAAACGCGCGTCAAACCCTTCAACCCATTGTTCTCCGCGTCTGTTTACATTGCCACCCGCAAAAAACCAAAAATCATAGAACCAGCCAAACACTTCCCCTCCAAGAAAATCGGCAAACCAGCTTGTTTCCTTGTAGTCGGGCAGGCCGGAAATCTGAGTGGACTGATTAATCCAGCGATAGCATACCTCGGTCAATCCCCGCAGGAAGAAGAGAAAGGCAAGGGTTACGATAAAGCTCGACAACCCGGAACGAACAACCACGGTCCCGATGATCCAGCCAAAGCCCAATGTCATCGCCATGGTGATTGCGAATGCCATAAATGGTGTCGCCTCGCCAAGGCCAAAGGGCAGGCCCCATTTGAGCATCATTGCCATTGACATGCCGGCAAAACCGATCATCGAGCCAATTGATAGATCAAACTCGCCCGCGATCATCAGCATTGCCGCACCGGTGGCAATGATGCCGAATTGCGCGACAATCGCGATGTTGTTCTTGAGACCCAGTGCATTGAATGCTCTGCCGTCAGATGCAAGGGCGAGCGATGCAATGATTATAATCATAACCGCAAACGTGCCGATCTCAGGTCGGCGCATCATGCGCTGCAGCCACGTTTCTTTCTTCAGGCGGTCAGATTCGCTCCGATCCCGCATGCACACCTCTTATTTGGAAAATTTGCCGACAAGGCCGAGAAGCTCTAAAACGCCTCTCGACCGGTTCGGATAATTTCCGGCTTAGCGATTTACACCGGCCTGCGCTTTAACCGATGCTGAATTGGACTTGTCCACAAAGCCCGGGCCGGACGGAATGTTTGCTCCCGGCAGCATGCCCGCATTGGTGTTGTACAAGTGCAGAACAATGATGGGTATATATCCCTGCAGCCGCTGTTGCTGGTCGATCGTGAAGGCGGCTTCACCTGCCTCGATCATGTCCATGACAGCCGGCGAAAGATCAAAGCATGCCAGATGAAGATCGGCGCCAACATCTTGAATTGCCTTGTTCGCGGCGTCGCAAACATGCGGACCCACTGCAAGAACGCCATCAATTGATGGATCCGCCTGCAGAGCGGCGGCGGTTCGCGTTTCGATCTGGCTTACGTCGTTTGAAACGTCAATCATGTTCAGCTCCTGTCCCATGCCGTCAAAATATCCCGTGCAGCGATCCACAAGAGCGGTATTGAACGCTTCCTGATTGAGGCAGAGACCTTTGGTCACGCCCTCGGTTTTGGCGCGTTGTCCAGCGGCGAGGCCCGCATCGTATTCAGGCTGGCCGACATGCATCAATGCGCCAACCTCCTTTGAGGATTCCAGTCCGGAATTCATGGTTATTACCGGAATGCCCGAATCAGCGGCCGCCTTTATCGCGGGGCCTAGAGCGGCGGCGTCTGGAAGAGAGACAACAATGCCATCCGGCTGCGTGGCCGCCGCGGCTTCAATCAGCTTGGCCATTGCCGCCATGTCGCCGGAGACGTCAAAGTTGTATTCAATTGTCGCTCCAACAGCCGTGCCCGCGTCACGGGCGCCTTTTTCCACAACGGGCCAGAACGGGTCGGTGCCTTGAGTGTGAGTGATGACAACATAGCGCTCGGCAAACGCCGCCGAAGCCAGCAGCGTCAGCGCGACAGCTGCCATAAACGGTTTCTTCATGATTTCCTCCCTGGAATTGTTCGGACTTGTTGATTAAGCGAAGATGTGCGGCCAAACCTTGCGGAAAGACATCGCATCACAGTGAAATTCTTTATTGACCTCCCCGGACGCTTGATTGCACCCTTCAGACTGCTGAAGTCTAGTCCATTTTGGCGATGTACGTCAATCCCTTTCGTTCTTGAAAAAACGCGAAATTCGCTTTGGTTCCGGCAGTCGCGACATGTTTTTGCCGTTGCATGCCATGTAAACCGGACGCCAGCCAGGAATTTCGGCAGAGTCGCTCTATAGCGAAATTTTCAAATGCCGAGTTCAACTGGCGAATGCCCCGTGCAAGCGTTCAACTGCTTGCCGAACCCTTGTTTGAGGTGTTGCGAGGTTGAATCTCAGAAATTTCTCTCCGCCTTTTCCGAAAGTGGGCCCGTGATTGACGGCGATATGCGCCTCTTTTTCGACCTTGCGTGTAAACTCCGACGGATCCATTTCGGTTTTGGAGAAATCCACCCATGCCAGATAGGTCGATTCAAGCCTCATCGAGGACAGTCCCGGAATTGAATTTACTCCCTCGTCAAACAGATCCCTGTTTCCATCAAGGTAAACCATGAGATCGTCAACCCACGTGGCGCCTTCGGGCGAGTAGGCGGCTTCGGCCATAAAAAGGCCAAAGGAGTTCGGGGATATTCCAAGACCGGCCATCCTGGCGCCAAAGCGCGACCGAAGCGACATGTCGGAGATGATTACATTGCCCGAGTGCGAACCCGCTATATTGAATGTTTTGGTGGTGGCGGTCATCATCACCAGCAAATCCTCAATGTCCGCAATGTGCGACATTGGAATATGGCTGCTGCCCTTGTAAACAAGATCATGGTGTATTTCGTCTGAAACCAAAACAAGTGAATGGCGTCTGGCAAAATCGGCAATCCCCTCAAGTTCCTCCCGCAACCAGACCCGCCCGCCCGGGTTGTGCGGCGAACAAAGAATCATCATTTTTTCAGAGCCATCCATAATGCCGTCCCACATGTCGAAGTCCATGACGTATCGTCCATCCGAAAGTGAAAGCGGACATTCCACAACACGCCTTCCGGCGGCTCCGACCACACGGGAGAATGCATGATATACAGGCGTGGTCAGCACCACGCCGTCGCCAGGATCGGTAAAGGCGTCGACGCACATGCCGGTTCCGTTGACCAGCCCATGCGTGGTGAATATCCATTCCGGCTCGATGTGCCAGTTGTGACGATTTTCCATCCACCAGCAAATTGCCTCGCGATAGCTTTTGTCATCGCCATAGTAGCCAAACACACCTTGTTCGACGGTTTTTTCGATAGCTTCGGAAACGCATTTGGGAGGCCGAAAATCCATATCCGCAACCCACATGGATATTCCGTCCGATGCAGGTACCCCGTATAACTTCTCCATCATGTCCCATTTGAGCGAATGGGTGCCAAACCGATTGATGTCTTCATCGAAATCCATTTCAATCCCTCTTTGCCGCATTCCCGCAAGCTAAACGATTTGCGAGCGGGCGCAAGGGCATTGCAGGCGCCAAATGCGGTCGAAGAAGATTGAATGAATGGTGTCGCCCACAACGTGTTGACTTGAATGCGGAGCGCGAGCTAGATGAGCGGGAAGAGGCGGTGCCGCGTCCCATCTCCGAACGCCCGAGGAGGGACAACCGTATGGCGCAACCTGTCGCGCGAGGGCAAATTGCCGGAGAGGCATTTGCGAAACGGCGCGATGCCGGTTAAATGTTCGGCGCGGTTGAGCGGCTGGACGGGGCGTTTGAAGGATCGAAGGCGAGTGAACGGTGAAAACGATTTGCGCGAGTTCGCCTGATGGGCGACGTCATCGCGCGCAATTCTCAAATCCGGCAATGAAGGCTCATGTTAAGACGCATTCTGACATATCCCGACAGGCGACTGAGAAAGGTCTGCGAAACGGTTGACAACATTGATGACAATCTTCGGGCGCTGGCGGCCGATATGCTTGAAACAATGTATGAGGCTCCCGGTATCGGTCTCGCGGCGCCTCAAATCGGGGTGATCAAAAGAATCATCGTGCTTGACTGCGAAAATGGCGAAGAACGGTCTGCAAATCCAATCGTAATGTTCAATCCGGAAATCGTCGACAGTTCAAATGAGACAAATGTCCATGAGGAGGGATGTCTCTCCATTCCAGAGGAATATGCCGATGTGACGCGTCCGAAAAGCGTTGAGGTCAGGTGGACCGGAGGCGATGGCGAAGAGCGAGCCGAGGTGTTTGACGGGCTTTGGGCCACATGCGTGCAGCACGAGATCGATCACCTGAACGGCAAGCTGTTCATTGATCGTATAGGCCCTGTCAAACGGCAGATGATCATTCGCAGGATGAACAAGCTAAAGCGTGAAAGAGACAGAAAATGACATTCGAGTCATCTGGCCGTTGATATATGTTCGGCCAATTTTAAATCTGTCCAGTCGACCGGGGCCCGCGTCTGTGAATGTAAAGGCGTCTCCACGGGCCAACAGGGAGGATTGCGATGCGGATAGTGTTTATGGGAACGCCGGAATTTTCCGTACCCGCTCTTGATGCTCTGGCAAATTCCCGGCATGAGATCGTTGCGGCATACTGCCAGCCGCCGAGACCGGCCGGGCGCGGAAAAAAAGACAAACCGGCCCCGGTTCAAGTCAGGGCGGAATGTCTTGGAATAAGCGCGCGTCATCCAGCCGACCTTGGAAGCCCCGCCGTTCAAATGGAGTTCGCGTCATTGGCCGCCGATGTGGCGGTAGTTGCCGCCTATGGTCTGGTTTTGCCAAAGGCCATGCTTGACGCACCTTGTCACGGGTGCATCAACATACATGCCAGCCTGCTGCCGCGATGGAGGGGCGCTGCGCCAATTAACCGGGCAATAATGGCCGGTGACAGGGAAACGGGCATAAGCATAATGAAAATGGAGGAGGGACTTGATACCGGGCCGGTGATTTTGCAGTCCAGAATGGCAATTGGCAGTGATGAAACCGCAGGGGAGCTTCATGACAGGCTAGCGGTTTTGGGAGCTCGCGCAATTGTTGACGCTCTTGGGAATCCAAACGGAATGTCGAGTGTTCGGCAATCGTCTGCGGGCGTCAGCTATGCCGCAAAAATTGACAAGTCCGAGGCGGGAATTGACTGGAATCGCGACGCGGATGAAATCGACCGGCAGATACGCGGGCTGTCGCCCTATCCGGGAGCATGGGTGGAGTACAAGGGGCAGAGAATCAAGTTGCTCAAATCGCGTTCCGTTCAATCCGGCGGAACCCCCGGAATGGTTCTTGACGACAGGCTGGCCGTTGCGTGCGGTAGAGGTGCCGTGCGCATTTTGCGTCTTCAGCGGGCCGGTCGCGAAGCTCAGGATTTGGATGACTTTCTGCGCGGAATGCCATTGGCAAAAGGTGAAATGTTCCGGAATGCCTGAATTGGCGCCACCGTTTGCGGACAGGACATAAATGCCGTACTCGCGTCATCTCCTTGAGAGAATTGTCACCCATGGCGCGGTTGTCCCGTCAAGTCCTTTCCCGGAACCGGTTCGGGTGCATTCATGGCTGAACCCCGCTTGCATCAGCATTTCGTTTAATTCGTTCACGGCGACATAGGTGTACAGTCTGCCAAGACGATCGCGTTTGGAGCCGCTTCCCGTTTTCATTCCCATGTGGAGCAGTCCCGCTGGTTTGAGCGCCTCTCTCAGTTTGGCAAGATAATGCGGCAGTTTCGGGCGAGATGCGTGAAGAAGGGAAAAGTTCGCCCATATGCCTTCATAAAGACCGCAACCGGAAACATCCTCGAATGTTCCCAGACGGCCGCGAACCCCTGGAAAACGAGCCGCCATCTCAACCATCTCGGGCACTGCGTCGACGGCATCAACCAAAAGACCTGCAGCTGCCATGCGGGCGGCGGCCCATCCGGGCCCGCAGCCGAGATCAAGAACATGTCCGCCTTTTTTCATGCGCGCAATGAAATCGCTCAGGCTCGGATCGTTCTCATATTCCTTCGCCATGGCCGCATATTCAGATGCCATGCTCGCATAGACATTGAGAGTTTTGCTGTCCCCGTTTGTTCCCATGTGAATTACTGACGGTTTGGCGAGAGGCGGCAATGATCCATCGCCCCTCACATGTTTTTCCACTTTATGGAACATCCCATTGAGGAATATTGCGTTTTAGGTCCACTTCCGGTCTTTGAGATCAGTTTCATCGCTTCAAGCAAATCGCGTCGCGTCTCGCCGTGGACGCTTTTTCTGCCCGCGTCATCGAGTCTGCCGCGGTATTGAAGTTTAAGGGAGGCGTTAAAGCCGAAGAAATCCGGTGTACAGGCCGCTCCATAGGCTCGTGCAACGGTTTGATCCTCGTCATGAAGATACGGAAACGGGAAGTTTTCCCTGTCTGCCATTTCAATCATCTTTTCGAAACTGTCATCGGGGTGGGAGATGGCGTCATTTGAGCAAATGGCGGCCATGCCAATCCCAAAGGGAAGCAGTTCCGAAGCGTCGCGCTTAAGTCGGTCCAGAACCGCGAGCACATAGGGGCAGTGATTGCAGATGAACATGACGACCGTGCCGGTTTCACCGGCGATTTCGCCAAGACTGTATTCGCTCCCGTCAGTTGCGGGAAGCGAGAAATCCGGTGCCGGCCAATTGAAATCGCAAACTGGAGGTGCGGCCATGGCTGTATTCCTTTTCAAATTGCGGCGGTTGAATTGGCTTGACGCTACAAAATGTCGCGCTTGCCGTCAAATTGCCATTTGGGTGGCGGGTTATTCACTTAAAGGATTCTGAAGGATGCGCGGCATTTTAAATTGCAAATCCTCGCGCGCGGTTTCGATTGCATGCATTTCGAGTTCGAATCTGGAGTCGAGCGCGTCTACAACCTGTTTTACAAGTATGTCCGGCGCCGACGCGCCAGCCGATATGCCAATGGACGAAACTTCTTTAAGCCTGTCCCAGTCTATGTCGGAGGCACGTTCCACGAGCTGCGTGTGCGGGCATCCGCACTTGCCCGCCACTTCTACAAGTCGACACGTGTTGGAGGAATTTTTCGAACCTACCACAAGCATGGCGTCTATCTTTCCGGCAATGGCTTTAACCGCCTCCTGACGATTTGTTGTGGCATAGCATATGTCCTCCTTGTGGGGTTCGACTATGCCGGGAAAACGTGTCTTTATCGCGGAAACAATTTCCGCGGCATCGTCGATTGAAAGCGTTGTCTGCGTAACATATGCGACTTTTTCAGGATCTCTTACCTTAAGTGCTGCAACGTCTTCCAGTGTTTCGACCAGAAGAATATCTCCTTTTGGGACCTGGCCCATTGTGCCAAGGGTTTCGGGATGGCCGGCATGGCCAATAAAAATTATCTGCAGTTTCTTTTCGGCATATCGTGCGGCTTCAATGTGAACCTTGCTCACCAGCGGGCAGGTGGCGTCGACATAAACCATATTGCGTCTTCGCGCTTCATTCGGGACGGATTTTGGAACACCATGGGCGGAGAAGATGACTGGCCGGTCATCGGGGCATTCGTCAAGTTCCTCGACAAAAACGGCCCCTTTTCTCCTCAATGAATCGATAACGTATTTGTTGTGGACGATCTCGTGTCTCACATAAACGGGCGGCCCCCACTTTTCTATCGCCTTTTCCACAATCTGGATTGCGCGAACCACCCCTGCGCAAAATCCGTGCGGTTTGGCCATGTATAGCGCGACACCGCTGCCCTTCGTCATATTGAATCATATTCGCGCGGTTCGCGCGGGGGGCGGCCAATCACATCCTTTAGGTCTTCAAGTTCAATGAAATTGTCGGCCTGGCGCCGCAACTCGTCGGAAATCATCGGGGGATTGCTTCGGATGGTTGAAACGACGGATACCCGCAGACCCTGACGCTGAAGGCTTTCTATCAGCGGGCGAAAGTCGCCATCTCCGGAAAACAGAACTATGTGATCCAGTTTGGGAGCGAGCTCCATGGCGTCAACGGCCAGCTCTATATCCATGCTTCCCTTGACTTTGCGGCGCCCCTGATTGTCGGTGTATTCCTTGGCCTGCTTGGTTACCATGGAGTAGCCGTTGTAGTTCAGCCAGTCTACAAGAGGCCGAATTGGCGAGTAGTCGTCATGTTCAAGCAGAGCCGTATAGTAGAACGCCCTGAGCAGCTTTCCCCGCCGCATGAATTCCTGGCGAAGCAATTTGTAGTCGATGTCAAATTCCAACGATTTTGCGGCCGCATACAGGTTTGATCCATCGATGAACAATGCCAGTCTTTCATCCTTGTAGAACATTTCAATTCCCTTTCAATATCTTAGTACGATTTCGAGTTATCAAATTAAATTCTGTATTAACGCGATTCATAATTCACTGCATTTTTTATATAAATGATGTTATACATTCGAAAATCAAGATGAAAAGCGCAAAATTGAATAAATACGCCAAAAGCAAAGCGAATTGCATTTCAGAATGTCTAATTGCGCTGGGCGGCAACATGGATTCACATGCGGGTGCACCGGAGAACACCCTTAAAGCGGCTTTGAACAGATTGGGCGATCTGAATGTGAGAGTACATGCCGTAAGCGCTTTTTATCGAACTCCCTGCCATCCGGCCGGAGCCGGGCCCGACTATGTAAACGCGGCGGCGCGACTGGGATGCAATGGGACGCCTCATGATGTTCTTGAACTTCTGCACAAGGTGGAAGACGAATTCGGCCGGAAGCGCCTGCAGAGATGGGGCAGCCGGGTTCTCGACCTTGATTTGGTTGCGGCCGAAAACGCAATTCTTCCAGATGTGGATACTCTTGAGAGATGGTGCAACATGCCCCGCGAGGAACAGCTTGTTTCGGTGCCGGCCAGTTTGATTCTGCCTCATCCCAGAATGCAGGACCGGCCTTTTGTCCTTTTGCCGCTGGCAGAGGTGGCGGAGGGCTGGAGTCACCCTCTTACCGGAAAAACCGCTGCGCAAATGCTGTCGGATCTGGGAGAGGAGGCCCGGTTGGGAATAACGCTGGTCTAGTGGTCCACCACCGTTGAAATGACTGATTTGCGCTGGTTCGGGAGGCGCATGGCATTTTGTCTGGCGC
>JAPOTF010000104.1 GCA_026709325.1 Roseovarius sp. | reverse complement strand
TCCCGCGCCGTGAAGGACGCGGCCTAATCCTTGCCTTGGATGATCCAAATTCGGTCGGATCCCATGAAGTCGCTATGAGAGGCGCTTTTTTCTGCTAATGCGTGAACGCCAACTTTCAGAGGCGCGGTGACGGATTGATTGCATTGCCAAGACTTGTTCTCTCATCGACCCATATGGTCCCGGATGACAGGAGGACCAAAGAGGGAGGAAGGGGGATGTGCAAAGGCTGTCGCGAATTTTCCGTGAACAGCCCTGCCCGGCTGCGCTTCATGGCACCACCCTTTTACTCCCGGCACGGCACCGATCTGGTCTCGCGTGACGTGTGCGGGCCGAGCGGCAATGCAGTTCATGAAGGTGGACGACAAGCCATGGGCAGGGCATCTGAAGCCGCCAATTTGCTCCTTCGATGCATTGCCCGCGCCAGTTTCCCGCGCAACGCGGGGGCATGACATCAAATGGGATTTTGATCGCCCCTGTCGCCTGGAGCGGCTAAACCGGAAGGCCGATGATCGTTCCGCCAATGCCGATCATTGCGGCAGCAGTGCCAAACGCAACCGCGTAAATCTGAATGGACATGTTCCTGTCGCATTTCGCCAATTCGGCATCCAGCCTGGCCAGGTCCTCGCGCAACAACGCCCAGCCCTTGTCGTGGCGCTCGTTCATTGTTTCCACGCGTTCCTCCAATGCGGCCACCTGCCGGGCCGGCGCCACAAGACCGTTTTGCTCTGACATGATTTTGCCCGCATTCCCGGCATGTCAGCCCTTGAATGCAATATAATCACCGGACCAGATTTGGGCAGGGAGATCGGCAATTCCCGACAGCGGATTTTTGACCTGTTTATTAACTTCAAACAAAAAGTCGTTTAAATTATTGATTGCAATGAAAAAGCTTCATTTAAATCCACAATGCAGGCGTTTCCATGGCACTGCAATTTCGCGGATCATTCGGACGACAAATTTCAGTGCGCTGAATGTAGACATTCACGCCTCCCAAGTGAAAACCATCCGCGTTGCGAAGAGCCCTGGAAGTCTCAACCCAAGCACGCACCGGAGTGCTCGTCAACGAGACACCAATGGATTATAGAGTACATCACCCTATCATTTCTGAATGACAAATGCGCTTGCGAGGCGGGGTTCAAGATAGCTCTCGCGAACCCAGGCGTGTCCGTTATTTCCCCAGTTTGCCCCCCAGGAGTTCCGCAACAACATGATTGGATCGCCATTAAATGTTCCATGTCCAACCACTACCACTGCATGAGCCCTGCGGTTATCGACGGGCCGCCCCATGTCGGGACCAAGGATCACTTCGCTGCCGATGCACTCCCAAGTTTGCGGGATAATGAAGGTATCGGAAATGAACATGGCGATCACTACCGGCATATCCTGATCAATATTTTGACATACGGTGCGCATTCCTCCAATGCAAACAGTTGATCCGCATGTAAACAAAGTGCCTTTGAATATCGGCGGTTTCCAAGTTGTCGGATCAGGCGGTTGACCGCTATAAGGCCAGATCGACTCTTCTGGCTGTCCAGGTTATTTTAAGGCTGCCAGAGTATCGGAAATAGTTATCCCAACATGGGGGCCAGTACCCGCTTGCTTGCAAACGTGGTAGAAAAGCCATTCAACACATAGGTATTCCGAGTGGCAACGTGCGTGCCCATGAGCATCGGAAGCCGCAAATGCCATGCAAGTCGGACGTCGCCCCTGATCGCGCACGCAGTGTAGTTCTGCGCGAACATCTTTAGTGATCGTCAATTTCATTGGAGTGAGGGCAACACAATTTGCTGAGCCGCGAACAAACCCGTTTCATCACTCGTGGCCGTTCGATAATGCAATGTCAGCGTACGCGGGTCTTCCTCGGGAGCCCAGGCTCGGCACTCTTTCAGTCGAATAGTGTTCTCCGTTGGATATTTAACCTTCGCAAGGATGCTACGTACTGTTGGAGAACCAATTTGTCCTTCGGGCACCTGTTCTCGCCCATCCTTCAGAATCGCAAACCCGGCATTTTCCATCTGATCAAAGGTCCAAACATACCCGGCCCCCGTCGCCTCGCCAAGACGAAGCAGAAACAGATCACTCCTCCCCGCTTCGACCACTGCACCCTCGTCCCGCTCGGTAAGAAGCCAAACATCGCTGTGGCGAGGATTGGGCAGTGGATGATCGCCGATGAGTTCGAGCTTCAAATCCTCGGGTTTGGTCTTAAGTATTTCTTGCCGCGTATTTTGGGTAATGACTTTCTCGCGCTCCAACCCGTAAATAGCTGCAGAATAACTCGT
>JAPOTF010000026.1 GCA_026709325.1 Roseovarius sp. | reverse complement strand
ATTGCCGCGGGGCGAAATCATTTGAAACCCGGGAAATATTGGCTGAACCAGCTGTCTCCTGCGGAAGAGGATTTTTGAAATCAGGAAGACCGTGGCTCCGAAAAGCGCTTACTCGGCATAATGGCCAGTTCGATGCCAGCGCCATGCGTCTTTGATCATGCACTCCAAAGTGGACCGATCAGGTTGCCAGCCAAGGAGGCGTTCCGCCTTGGCTGATCCGGACACCAGCCTTGCGCAATCTCCCGGGCGCCGAGACCCTTCCAAAACCGTTACCCGCCCGTTGGTTAAAACCGCGGAATGCCGAATGACCTCGCGAACTGAAAATCCGGTTCCCGTTCCCAGATTGAAAACCTGACTCTCCCTATCGTTGATGAGCCACTCAAGACCCAGAACATGCGCTTTAACAAGGTCTGATACATGCACGTAGTCGCGAATGCATGTTCCATCCGGAGTGTCATAATCGTTTCCATATATTGTGATCGCATCACGTTTACCGGCAATAGCTTCCAAAACCAGCGGAATAAGATGAGTTTCGGGCCTGTGATATTCACCAATTTGAGCTTCCTGGTCTGCGCCTGCGACATTGAAATACCGAAAAACCACATGGGCAATTCCATGTGACCTCTCGAAATCACGAAGCATTTCCTCAACGGCCCGCTTTGATGCGCCATAGGCATTTACAGGATTTTGCGGGCAGCTTTCATCGAGAACGACGCGGTCCTGATCGCCGTAGGTGGCGCAGGTGGATGAAAACACAATTCGCATGCACCTCGCCTTCACGGCTGATCGCAACAGTGTGCAAGTCCCGCCGAGATTGTTGTCCCAGTAAATGCCCGGATCGCGCATGCTCTCTCCAACCTGGCTCAATCCGGCGAAATGCATGATTGCTTCAGGTCTGTAGAGGCGGAAAACCTCGTCCAGCCTCTGGCTGTCGCGCAAATCCCCTTTTTCAAAAGGCCCAAATTTTACCGCGTCTCGCCAGCCTGTACCAAGATTGTCGAAAGTGACGGGAGTGTAGCCCGCAGTTTGAAGGGCCTTGCAGGCATGAGAGCCGACATATCCCGCGCCACCGGTTACAAGAATGCAGGTCAATTGACTTCAGCCCCCCTCCGACCGCCCCGGTTTTTTTAGGGAATTCATGATAAAATCCTCAAGATCATCGCGAAGTTCCGCTCGGGACAGCGCGATTGACAGCGTGGCCCGCAGATATCCCTGTTTGGAGCCGCAATCATATCGCCGCCCTTGAAAACGCAAACCGAAAACTTTCTCGCCTGATTTGCATGCGTCCGAAATCGCATCCGTCAACTGTATCTCGCTCGATGCGCCAGGAGCCAGGCTTTCAAGTCTGTCAAGCACCGAAGGCGTAAGTATGTATCGTCCAATTACAGCAAGATTCGACGGCGCCTGGTTCGGCATTGGCTTTTCCACCATTCCGCCAATGGACACCATCTTTCCTATGTCATCCTTGATGTCGAGAACCCCATAAGATGACACCTCCTCGTCCGCCACTTCCATTGCCGCGACAATGTTTCCACCAACTTCTTGAAATGCCTCGATCATTTGAAGCAAACACGGCTTTTCGGCTGTAATCACGTCATCTGTCAGTATGACGGCGAACGCCTCGTCGCGAATCAGATGTCTCGCGCACCACACCGCGTGACCAAGACCGAGCGGCATGTTCTGCCGAATATAGGCGACTTTACCGCTTTCCATGTTTGTTGATTCCAAAATCTCGAGAAGGTCGTGTTTGCCCTTCTTTCTAAGAAAATGCTCAAGTTGAGGTGAAATGTCGAAGTAATCCTCAAGTGCGCCCTTTCCGCGCGACGTGACAAAAATAAACTCCTCAATTCCCGCCTCTCTGGCTTCGTCAATGGCATATTGAATCAATGGCCTGTCGACCAGAGTCATGATCTCCTTCGGTACGGATTTTGTTGCCGGAAGAAACCTGGTGCCAAGTCCCGCAACCGGAAATACCGCTTTTGTCACATTTTTCTTCATTCTTGCCATCCACTGAAATGCGCGGAATTTCCCGCCCGCGCTCTTCTGAAAACCCGCTTTCGGACAAATATCCAAAAACAAAAGCGGTTTCGCGATATGATTTTAGTCCATGCCCATCTGCGACATGAACGTTTCGATGCGCTCCACGTCATCGGGATTGTTCAATTCCCAGAATTTTCTCCCCCTTGCCTCAACCTCCACACAGAGTATCTTGCGGTTTTGCTCAAGAAAGCGAAGTTGCTCCAACCCCTCCAGTTGCTCCAGTATGCCCGGTTTCCATGAACGATATTCCGCCAGCGCGCGCGCGCGATAGGCATATACCCCAACATGGTGATGGACCGGCGTTGGATCCTTTTCCCCATAGGCCAGCGTCGTGTAGGGAATGACTTCCTTGGAAAAATATAGCGCGTGAAAATCATGGTCAAAGACCACGGTGGTGCCGCCAACAAGACCTCGGCCGCGATCGGTTCGAAAACTCCTCAGTGACAGCCCGTCGCATTTAAGAACGGGCGTGGACATCTCCGCCGCCGGGTCGGAGATTAAACCACTGACAATGGACTCGATAAACCAATGAGGTGTAAGTGGCGCATCCCCCTGAAGATTTACAACAATATCGCATTCTCCTCCCAGTGCGGCATGCGCTTCGGCGCAGCGCTCGGTTCCATTGCGGCAATCTGAAGAGGTCATCAGCACCCGCGCTCCAAAACTCTCGCACTCCTCTCGAATCCGATGATCATCCGTGGCAACGACAACCCCTGATGCGTTCCGAATCTGGCATGCCGCGTCCCAGGTCCGCCGAATAAGACTTTTGGCCTCTCCTTTTGCGCCCTTGAGCATAACAAGAGGCTTTCCCGGATAGCGAACGGATTCGTAGCGCGCGGGTATGACAATTAGCATGCGCTTCATTGTCTCTTTAAACTGACAAATGGAGAAAATGCGATGAAATGCGGGTTTTCATGGCCCTCCTTGCCATATTTAAGCGGTGCGTGATCATCCATGTCAACCACCCTGCCTCCCGCGCCCGCAAGCACCGCGTGACCCGCCGCCGTATCCCATTCCATGGTGCGGCCGGCTCGCGGATACAGATCCGCCTCCCCGGATGCCACCAGACAGAACTTGAGGCTTGAGCCCGCGCTTTTAAAATCCGAAACCGAATATCTCGCGATGTAGTCTCGCGTGGCGTCTGTAAGGTGCGACTTGCTGGCAACCACCGTGAGCGCGCTGTTATCCGCCCTTGAAACGCCGATGGCCACCCGCTCGCCCGGGCGTCGACTGTCAAATGGCCCCCTTTCCTCCACTGATCCGCCATTCAGAGTATAAAACATGCGCCCTTTTGCCGGCGCGTAAACCACGCCCGATACCGGTTCCCCATGCTCAACATAGGCAATGTTAACCGTGAAATCGCCGCGTCGATTGATAAACTCCCTTGTCCCGTCAAGCGGATCAACAATCAGAAACCTGTCCGAATGCAGGGCGTGAGATTCGGACTGTTCCTCCGTAATCAGGGGCATATGCGGAAATTCGGCCTTTAACCCTTTTGAAATAATCGCATCCGCCTCCTCGTCCGCGATGGTGACGGGGCTTTGATCGGACTTCATCCTTATGCTCAAATCGCCAGCCTGATATATTTCCATAATGCGTTCTCCGGCTTCGAGCGCCAGTTTTCGCATGACTTCCACCAGTCTGTTTCTATTCAAGACCCAACTCCAGTTCCCGTATGAATTTTTGAGTTTCCAAGCTTGTTCATGAAAAGCGGAGGATTTTCAAATAGCAATCGCATGCCGAACAATCAACATGCCCGACTCGGCCGGCGATGCAGGATTTCGGCTGCGCCCCTGCAATGGCGCCGGGTTGTGTATAATCCGGTTCGTTTTATCATTGTTTGCATTTGCCAAACCAGAATGCAATAATTGCTTCACAATGCTTGCCGATGTATTTGATATTGCTTGCATGCCTTCATTTGGTTCTGGTATGGTCGTGGAAAATTGTATCGCAATCCCACTCTCGAACATCCGTGACGATATCCGACAATGAGGTTTCTGCTGAAATTCCTTCTGCTTTCGCTTTTGCCGGTTTATGCCGTGGCGCAGTCTTTTCCGGCGCTGTACGATGTTTCGAAATTATCGGCAGGCGAGAAGCTGAACATTCGCGAGAAGCCGGGAATCTCTTCAGCGATAATCGGCAGCTTTGACTCCGGCAGTCAAGACATAGAAGTTATCGCTCTCAACGAAGATGGCGACTGGGGGCGGATCAACCACCAGCAGCGGTCGGGTTGGGTTGCCATGCAATATCTCGCCCGCCAATCCAACCAGCCGGACAACGCCCTGACTCGCCCGCTTGCCTGCTTCGGAACGAAGCCATCCTGGTCTCTTGATGTTGGCGTCGGGCCTTCGGTCTCATTCCTGAATCCCGGAGATGAACCGATTGCATATGACAACATCAAACTTGTGGAATCGACCAACCGAATTGACCGTTATGCCATATTTGCCCAGAGCGACTCGTATCTTCTGACATCGGTTTTCCATCACGCGGCATGTTCCGATGGCATTTCCGGCAGCATCTACGGCATAGGAGTTGATATCTTCCTCACCACCAAAGAGGATGTGCGATTCATCTCCGGCTGCTGTTCACTGGTCCGCTAATCCACAACTCGACAAGTGAGGTTTATCCGTCCGCCTCCTGACAACAGCGTCGAGCTTCCGGGCCTAATTCTGTCGACACCGTGAAAATGCAATCGGGCGGAACCTCCCATAAGCACCACATCTCCCGAATTGAGCCAGATCGATTCCGTGCTGCCGCCTCTGGTTCGGTTTCCGATTCGAAACAGCGCGTCGTCTCCAAGCGAAATGGACAACACCGGCCATTTGAAATCCGCCTCGTCACTATCCTGATGCATGCCCATCCTGGCCTTTTCGCCATAGTGGTTTACAAGACAGCAATCCGGCATCCGTTCCATACCGGCAATTTCCCGCCAGATTTCAAGAACGGATTCGGGTATCATCGGCCATGGTCGTCCGTTGGGATGGATGCGCTCATACCGATACCCCTTGCGGTCGGAATACCATCCGTATTTTCCCGCCGAGGTCATCCGGACGCTCATCTTTTTTCCGGAAGGGGTCGTTGGCGAAAAAAGCGGCGCTTCCAGCGCAATCGAGCGCGTTTCACTCACCATGGCCTTCTGAGCGCTTGCGCTCAGATATTCCCTGAAAATTCTGAAACCCCTTATCTCGAATGGAAAATGCATCAATTCGCTCCTCCCGCCCGGGATTTGTCATCATATCGCCCATAATTAGTCATTTCCCGCCGCTCGCGCATCTTGCGAATGGAAATATATCTAACTATATACCGTTCGTGTTGCGGTGGAAAACCATGCGGACACCTCCGCAGTCTCGGGAACTCGGCGCCGTCTCGGGCCGTGTTTCCATTATATCGCCTAACAAACAACGGGGTAAAAATGTCTAAAGTAATCGGTATCGACCTTGGAACAACCAACAGTTGCGTATCCATAATGGACGGCAGCCAGGCTCGGGTGCTGGAAAATTCGGAAGGCGCGAGAACCACGCCGTCAATTGTCGCGTTTACAGATGAAGAGCGTCTCGTTGGCCAGCCTGCCAAGCGCCAGGCCGTCACAAACCCGGAAAACACGGTTTTTGGGGTCAAGCGTCTGGTTGGACGCAGATTTGATGACGCCAATCTGACCAGAGACAGAAAGAACATGCCGTTCAAGGTCATCAACAGCGGCAATGGAGACGCATGGGTTGAAGCCCGCGGCGAGAAGCATTCGCCATCGCAAATATCCGCTCACATCCTGGGCAAAATGAAGGAAACCGCCGAAAGCTATCTCGGCGAGGAAGTGGCGCAGGCTGTCATAACCGTTCCGGCCTATTTCAACGACGCCCAGCGCCAGGCCACCAAGGACGCGGGCAAAATAGCCGGGCTTGAAGTTCTCAGAATTATCAACGAGCCAACAGCTGCGGCGCTGGCCTATGGACTTGACAAGGAAGACACCCATACCATAGCCGTATACGACCTGGGCGGCGGCACATTTGATGTAACCATACTGGAAATCGATGACGGGCTTTTCGAGGTCAAGTCAACAAACGGCGACACTTTTCTGGGCGGCGAGGACTTTGACATGCGCGTTGTCAACCATCTTGCCGAAGAGTTTAAAAAGGAAAACGGCGTTGACCTCACAAAGGACAAGGTTGCTCTGCAGCGCCTGAAGGAAGCCGCCGAAAAGGCCAAGATAGAACTATCCAGTTCGTCCCAGACCGAGATTAACCAGCCCTTCATATCAATGGGCAAGGACGGTCAGCCTCTGCACATGGTAAAGAAACTCACGCGAGCCAAGCTGGAATCGCTCGTGGGCGATCTGATTGCCGCCTCTCTCAAACCATGCAAGGCAGCGCTGAAAGATGCGGGAATGACGGCCGGCGGAGTCGACGAAGTCGTGCTTGTTGGCGGCATGACCAGAATGCCAAAGGTGATTGCCGAAGTTACAAAATTCTTTGGCAAGGAACCGCACAAGGGCGTCAACCCCGACGAGGTGGTTGCAATGGGCGCGGCCATTCAGGCCGGCGTTCTGCAGGGCGATGTCAAGGATGTGGTACTTCTTGATGTTACCCCGCTTTCTCTTGGCATTGAAACGCTGGGCGGCGTCTTTACCCGTCTCATTGACCGGAACACGACCATCCCGACAAACAAATCGCAGATATTTTCCACGGCGGAAGACCATCAATCGGCCGTGACCATCAGGGTTTTCCAGGGCGAGCGTGAAATGGCGGAAGACAACAAGCTTCTGGCCCAGTTCAACCTCGAGGAAATTCCGCCTGCGCCAAGGGGCATGCCCCAGATCGAGGTCACTTTTGACATTGACGCCAACGGCATCGTCTCCGTTCAGGCAAAGGACAAGGGGACCGGCAAAGAGCAGAAGATCACAATTCAGACATCTGGAGGTCTCTCGGATGATGATATTGAGCGGATGATCCAGGAAGCTCGGGAAAATGCGGAAGCCGACAAGGAACGGAGGGAACTGGTTGAAACCCGGAACCATGCCGAAAGCCTTGTTCACTCTACCGAGAAAATGATTGAGGAGCATGGCGACAAGGTTGATCCAAGCACCGTTGAGGCAATTGAACTTGCCATTGCGGCCTTGAAAGACGACCTTGAAAAGGATGACGCCACCGTCGAGAAGATAAAGTCCGGTATCCAGAACGTCAGCGAGGCCTCCATGAGACTCGGAGAGGCAATCTACTCTGCAAGTCAGGGCGAAGGCCAAGATGAAGCGCCCGAGACTTCAGACAAAGGCGCAGACGATGATATTGTCGACGCGGATTTTGAAGACCTGGATTCTGAAAAGCGCGACTAATTCACGAAACCGGAACCGGGAGCCTGTCATGTCTCCCGGTTTTTCGGCAACAGGAGCCTCCCGATGTCCAAACGTGACTACTATGACATACTCGGGCTTTCCAAAAGCGCCTCTGCCGCCGATATCAAAAAGGCATATCGATCCAAGGCCAGAGAACTGCATCCCGATCGGAACAAGGACAATCCAAATGCCGAAAACCAGTTCAAGGAGGCGGGCGAAGCTTACGATATCCTGAAAGATCCCGAGAAAAAGGCGGCATACGACCGCTTTGGCCATGCCGCTTTCGAGAGCGGAACCGGGGCCAGCGCCGGGCAGCGTCATGGCCACCAACATGGAGATTTCTCATCCGCGTTTTCCGATGTCTTTGACGATCTCTTTGGCGATATCATGGGCCGCGGGCATGGCGGGGACATGCGCCGCCGCTCTGTTCGGGGAAGCGACCTGCGCTACAACCAGGACATAACTCTTGAAGAGGCGTATAACGGCATTCGCAACAAAACAATAAGCGTCACCGCATCTGTCGCTTGCGATCATTGCAATGGAACGGGAGCGGAAGGCGGAGCCGAACCAACCATTTGCCCAACTTGCTCGGGCATGGGAAAGGTGCGCGCGCAACAAGGGTTCTTCACAGTGGAAAGAACATGCCCGACATGTTCGGGACTCGGCCATATAATAAAAGACCACTGCAAGCATTGCCATGGTCAGGGACGCGTAAACAAAACCCGCTCGCTAAATGTAAACATCCCCGCAGGAGTTGAAACAGGGACGCGCATACGCCTCTCGGGCGAGGGCGAGGCAGGCATGAGAGGCGGGCCATCGGGGGATCTCTATGTTTTCATCAATGTGATTCCTCACAAGATATTCGAACGGGTGGAATCCAACATTTTCTGCACTGTACCCGTTTCAATAACCAAAGCCGCACTCGGCGGGGAAATAGAGGTTCCGACAATCGACGGCGGGCGAAGCCGGGTTAGAATTCCTCCCGGCTCGCAAACCGGGCGTCAAATGCGTCTGCGGGCAAAGGGAATGCCCGCCATTCGCAAGTCCTTCATGGGCGACATGATTATAGATCTTGCAGTTGAAACACCGGTCAATCTCACGGGCCGGCAAAAGGAGCTTCTAAAGGAATTCGAAAAGCTTTCGAAAGACAACAATCCTGAAAGCACGTCGTTTTTCAAATCCGTCAAGGGCTTCTGGGAATCGATGAAGTCATAGAAATCGCCCTAAAACACTTCGACTACCGCCGCATGGGATCACATGCAGTTACCTCGACAAGATTTTCCATGAGATGGTTTAAACCTGCCGCACGCCATCCGCTCGTTGGATTTTACGCTTAAGGCCATGCCTTTCCACAGGGGCACATGTGCTTATTTGGACATTTGAACCAAGCCCTGCGCCAGGCGAAAATTAGGCACGGCCTTTCGCGTCTCCGTTATGGCGAAATGGTTGATGGAATTGTCGCATTTGGTTTCCGGCGGCAAAGGTTTTCGGATGAACCGCTCGAAACTCGTTTGGCTTTGCCTCATTACAATGAGCGTTGCGCTCCTGCGATGGCAATCGCAACTTCCGCACGGGTAAATGCAATTGAAGGCATTTTAAGGCTCATGACATAGCCCTCCGGCGGTGGCTTTGTTCAATACATGCGACCATGACAGTGCTTGAATTTCTTTCCCGAGCCGCATGGGCAGAGCTGATTTCGTCCGGGATTGCCCCAGGTGGATGGATCGTTTTCATCAAAACCCGCAACGGGTTTTCCCGTTCTACCCGCTTTACGGGCTTGAATTGCAATGGCCTTTTCCATTTTCCGCCTCTGCGCTTCAATTTCCCGCTGAATTTGCATTCGCTCTTCTTCGGTCATTGGCCTTATCTGGGTCAGCTTTCGCGAAACATCGTACCGAAGCAAGCTCAGCATGCTTTCAAACAACTGGAATGACTCGTTTTTATATTCATTAAGGGGGTCGCGTTGAGCATAACCGCGAAAACCCACAACGCTGCGCAAATGTTCAAGCGTTAGAAGATGTTCTCGCCATTTCTGATCTATTGTCTGCAGCAGAATCTGCTTTTCGATTTTGCGCATGTTTTCCAGACCAAACGCCTCGGCTTTCTCCGCCATCATCTGCTCGGAAGCCTCTTCGAGACGTTTTGCCATTTCCTCGTCGTCGACGCCGTCTTCATCGCCCCAGTCGGCAACGGGAAGATTCATGTTTAAATGCTCGACAACCGAAGTGTGAAGTCCTTCCAAATCCCATTGCTCCGCATAGGACTTGGGTGGCATGTACTCTTCGATCAGATCATCAATCACCTCAACCCGCATATCCCTGGCAATCTCTGAAAGGTCCTCTGCCTGCATGATGTCAAGCCTTTGCCTGAATATCACCTTGCGCTGATCATTCATCACATCGTCGAACTTGAGAAGCTGTTTTCGTATGTCAAAATTCCGTCCTTCCACCTTTGCCTGCGCTCGTTCCAGACTTTTGTTGACCCAGGGATGAACGATTGCCTCGCCCTCCTTCATGCCAAGTGTGGAAAGGACCTTGTCCAAACGTTCCGAGCCGAAAATGCGCATAAGATCATCTTCAAGCGACAGGTAGAATGCCGACCGGCCCGGATCGCCCTGACGCCCGGATCTTCCACGCAACTGATTGTCAATTCTGCGGCTTTCGTGTCGCTCCGTTGCAAGGACAAACAATCCGCCCGCATCCATTACCGCTTTTTCATCTTCAGAATGCTCTTCCTCAATCCTCCTTCTGATATCTTCCGGATCGACTTCGGGATCGGCGGCAATTGCCTTGAGAATGTCGAACTCCACATTTCCGCCCAGTTTTATGTCCGTGCCCCGGCCGGCCATATTTGTCGCGATGGTGACCGCCCCAAGCTTTCCGGCATCGGCAATGATCTGCGCTTCCTTTTCATGCTGACGAGCGTTAAGCACATTGTGTTCAATCCGCGCCTTTTTGAGCAGACCGCTCAACATTTCCGACTTCTCTATCGATGTGGTTCCGACGAGAACCGGCTGGCCCTTTTCATTGGCATCCTTGATTGCCTTGATTATCGCCTCCATTTTCTCGTCTGAATTCCGGAATACGGAATCATCCTCGTCAATGCGCGCAACAGGCATGTTTGTTGGCACTTCAACAACTCCCAGACCGTATATTTGGGCGAATTCCTCCGCTTCGGTTGCCGCCGTGCCCGTCATCCCGGCAAGCTTCTCGTATAGTCGAAAGTAATTCTGGAACGTAACCTGGGCCAGTGTTACATTCTCGGATTGAATTTCGCATCCCTCCTTTGCCTCAATCGCCTGGTGGAGACCGTCGGAAAGCCTGCGGCCAGGCATCATCCGCCCGGTGAATTCATCAATGAGCACTATGCGTGCATCGCGCACAATGTAGTCTCGATCCTTTTGGAAGAGTTTATGGGCGCGCATGCTCTGGTTTACGTGATGCACGATGGTGGTGCTCTCCGGATCATAGAGCGACTGCTTTTCATCGAGAATGCCATGCCGATGAAGAATTTCTTCAAGATAGTCGTTTCCCTCGTCTGTAAATGTGAGATTCTTTACCTTTTCATCAATCGTGTAATGCTCGTCTTTCAGTTCTGGAATTAAATCGTTGATCGTCATATAGAGTTTGCTGCGATCCTCGGCGGGACCGGAAATAATCAGAGGTGTGCGCGCTTCGTCAATCAGGATGCTGTCCACCTCGTCAACTATCGCATAGTAATGACCACGCTGGGACATCTCTTCCAGCGCGGACTTCATGTTGTCTCTTAGATAGTCAAAGCCAAGCTCGTTGTTTGTCGCATAGACGATGTCCGCGGCATAGGCCTCTTTTTTCGACTCCGCGGATTGCTCGGGATGAACCACGCCGACCGTTATCCCCAATGCGTTGTATACCTTTCCCATCCAGTCGGCGTCGCGCCTTGCAAGATAATCGTTTACAGTCACAATATGGACCGGCTTCCCCGTAAGCGCATTCAAATAAGCCGGAAAAGTCGCCACAAGGGTTTTCCCCTCGCCGGTTTTCATTTCCGAAATGTTGCCCTGATGCAGAAATATTCCACCCATGATCTGGACGTCAAATGCGCGAAGCCCAAGCGCGCGACGCGCAGCTTCGCGACAATTTGCAAATGCCTCGGGCAGTATCGATTCAAGACTCTCGCCTGCATTTGCGCGATTGCGCAAATCCATTGTTTTTTCCATCAGCGCCTCATCACCGAGATTTAGGAATTCCGGTTCCAGACGATTGGTTTTTTCGACCAGAGAGCGAACCGACTTGATTTTTCTGTCATTGGGCGTGCCGAATATTTTTTTGGCGACTGTTCCTAATCCCAGCATAATGTATTCGCTCCAGTCATTCCCAATTTGATTGACGCAAGTACTTGCCCATTGCCTCTCACATCCTTACATGAAGCATGGAGCGGCTGTCGTTTCCTCAATCTTTGGTGATTTAAGGATCGATCGCGCAAGAGTCAACGCCACTATGCAACGTGATATGATTATGGAGGCAACATGTTCAACCGCACCGCAAACCTTCTGAAGATATTTTTTTTGGCTCTGCTACCGGGAATTCACGCGTTTGCGGATGACGACGTCAATCCAGATCAAGTTCTGGCCAAAGTCAACGGCACCGAAATAACGCTGCGGCATGTCATTGCAATGCGAATTGGGCTTCCACCCGAATACAATCAGTATGATCCCGATATACTCTTTAATGGCATAATTGATGAACTGGTACGCCAGACATTGCTTATGCAATCCATAATCGACGAGACAACTCCCGGAATTCGGGCGATGATCGACAATGAAACACGCGCGATTTTGTCTCAGGAAGCCAGCAACAAGGCAATGTTTTTTAATCCCTCTTCCGAAACGATCCTCCAGTTGTACAATATAAGGTACCCGGAAAACCAGGCCAGACACGAATATCATGCTTCCCATATCCTTGTGGATGACCTTGAAAAGGCGGAGGAAGTGAAAACCCTGCTCGATGGCGGCGCCGGCTTTGCGGAAATGGCAATGGATCATTCCACCGGCCCCTCGGGCCCCGGTGGCGGGGACCTTGGCTGGTTTCGCGAGGGGACAATGGTTCCGGCTTTCTTTGAAGCGGTTGCGGAACTACAGCCTGGAAAGGTCTCAAATCCCGTGGAAACCCAGTTTGGCTGGCACCTCATCAAATTGCATGAGTCAAGAGAACTGCCAAGACCCGCACTTGAAGTCGTTATAAACGAGCTTACAAACGAGTTGCGTCTCAAAGAACTTGAAAGGCAGATTGCCAAATACAGGGAAAGCTCTCAGGTGGAGATTGGCGACACTTCAAATATAGATCCGAAAATCATCTCCAATGTCAAATATCTAAGGCAATAGGCATGGGAAAATCGGTTTCGGTTTCTCCACTTGCCCCCGCCGAATTCCCGAACCTGCCGGTAATTGACGGCGTGGAGTTTTCGACTGCGGCAGCCGCAATACGCCACCATGAGCGACCTGATGTAATGCTGGCGCGAATGGCGCCAGGGACAACGGTCGCAGGCGTGTTTACACGGTCTTCCATGCGTTCGGCCTCCGTGCTTGACTGCCAGGAGAAAATAGTCCTCCATGATGATTCCGGAGCGGCAATCATAGTGAATTCGGGAAACGCCAATGCTTTCACCGGTCGCAATGGAGCCATGGCCGTAAAGTCCGTCACAAAATCGGCCGCCGAAATTCTTGGCCTGCCCGAGTCCAGAGTGTTCTCATCCTCTACCGGCGTCATCGGAGAGAAACTTCCGCATGAAAGGATCAATGCCAAACTGCGCGAACTTTCCCAAAGTCTGTCGCCTCATGGGGCCAGGAATGCGGCATTGGCGATAACAACAACCGACACATTCCCAAAAGGCGCCGGAAAAACGCTTGAAATCAATGGAAACCATGTGAACATCGCGGGAATCGCCAAAGGGTCGGGGATGATCGCTCCGGACATGGCCACAATGCTGTCATATGTTTTCACCGATGCGAAAATATCGCGCGCGCTCCTTCAGCGGAAGGTCTCGGAGTTCAGCAAAACAACATTCAACGGCATTACAGTCGACGGCGACACCTCCACTTCAGACACTGTCTTGGTGGCGGCCACTGCCAAATCCGGAGTTGAAATCACCGATGACTGCAAGGAATTCTGGGACGGTCTTCATCAGATCATGCTTGAACTTGCGCAACTGATTGTCCGGGACGGCGAGGGAGCGACGAAATTCGTGGAGGTTTCCGTTTCCGGGGCCATCTCGGCTTCAGACGCCCGCATTCATGCGCTTTCCATCGCCAATTCGCCTCTGGTCAAGACGGCGATCGCCGGAGAGGATCCCAATTGGGGCCGCATTGTCATGGCAATTGGCAAATCAGGCGCGCTTGCAGACCGGGACAAACTCACAATACACATTGGCGATATTCTTGTTGCCGCGGAGGGCTGGGCCGCTCCCGAATACGTGGAAAAGGATGCCGCGGAATACATGAAAAACCGGGATATTGCCATAAGGGTCGATATTGGCCTTGGTCGGGAGCGCGCTGTCGTCTGGACATGCGATTTCACCCACGGCTACATTGCGATCAACGCCGATTATCGTTCATGAAAATGATAATGGTGTCCGCGGTCGCTCTGGTGGATCCGGATGGGCGCATTCTGCTTTCCAAAAGGCCGCCGGGAAAACCCCTGGCGGGTTTGTGGGAATTTCCCGGCGGCAAGGTTGAGGCCGGGGAGACTCCGGAGGCGGCGCTAATTCGAGAGTTGCATGAGGAGTTGGGAATAAGCACGTGGGCGAGCTGCCTTGCGCCATTGACCTTTGCCAGTCACGGCTATGAAGATTTTCATCTGATTATGCCCCTGTATGTATGCAGAAAATGGACGGGAACGGTTCAATCTCTTGAAGGTCAAACCCTGAGATGGGTCCGGCCGAACAATCTCAGGGAATATCCGATGCCCCCTGCCGACCGGCCCCTTATACCAATTCTTAGAGACTGGCTTTGATTTCTTTTGCGCGCAAAAAACCGTTGTTGAAGCGTCTGCCGGGAACGCGAAATGCAAACACTTGAAAATGGGCGGGCAAAACGGCAGCTCAATCCAGCTTCCGTTCAATTTCCAGACGCTCGTAAATCTCAATATTGTCATTTTGACGTATATCGTCATAGTTTTCAAATGCCATTCCGCATTCCTGGCCGGACTGCACCTCTTGAACCTCATCCTTAAATCGCTTGAGCGTCTTTAACGTTCCCTCGTGAACAACCACGTCATCACGCAGCAAGCGTACAAACGCCGACCTTCGCGCGATTCCTTCGGTGACCAGGCAACCTGCAACCTTTCCGACCCCCGACACCTTGAACACCTCTTTAATCCGCGCATATCCGATATAGTTTTCACGGTATTCCGATGATAGAAGACCGGAAGCGGCGGCCCTGACATCGTCCACAAGATCATAAATTACACTGTAGTAGCGTATTTCCACGCCCTTCTGGTGCGCACTGTTGCGGGCTGATGCATTGGCGCGGACATTAAAACCCAATACCGGCGCACTGCTGGCCTCTGCCAGACCTATGTCGCTTTCAGTTATGGCTCCAACTCCCGAATGAAGTATTCTTACGCACACCTCATCATTGCCGATTTTTTCCATTGACTGCTTGATTGCCTCGGCCGATCCCTGAACATCCGACTTAACCACGATCGGCAATTCCTTCCGGTTTTCGTTTTCCTTTGCCTGCGCAAGCAATTGATCAAGTGTCGTGCCGCCTCCAGAAACAATGCGCTTTTCCTTTGCCAGTTGCGCTCTGTATTCAGATATTTCACGTGCCTGGGCATCCGTGGCAACCACGTTGAGCACATCCCCCGCCTCCGGCGTCCCGTTCAGCCCCAGAACCTTCACGGGGACTGACGGACCGGCCTCTTCAACCTTTTCTCCCCGATCGTTTATCAATGCGCGGACTTTGCCAAATTGCTCTCCGACGACAAACGTGTCGCCTTTTCTCAGCGTACCTCTTTGAACGAGAACCGTTGCCACCGGCCCGCGTCCGACATCCAGTTGCGCTTCAATAACCGCGCCCTCAGCGGGTCGCGTCGGGTTGGCCTTCAGTTCAAGCAGCTCCGCCTGAATCGCTATTGCCTCAAGAAGATTCCCGAGACCTTCACCGGTCGTCGCGGAAACCTCAACATCCTGCACTTCCCCCGACATTGCCTCCACGATCACTTCATGTCGAAGCAGCTCGGAACGTACATTGTCTGGATTTGCCTCGGATTTGTCGCATTTGTTGATTGCCACAATCAGAGGAACGCCCGCGGCCCTGGCATGGTTTATTGCCTCAATGGTCTGCGGCATCACCGAGTCATCTGCCGCCACCACCAATATGACAATATCCGTAACCTGAGCTCCGCGAGCCCGCATGCTGGTGAACGCCGCATGGCCGGGGGTGTCCAAAAATGTCAGAACGGCACCTTCCCTGGAAACCACCTGATAAGCTCCAATATGCTGGGTTATTCCCCCGGCTTCCCCATCCACCACTTTCGTCTTTCGGATTGCGTCAAGAAGGGATGTCTTGCCATGATCGACATGCCCCATAATTGTAATTACAGGCGGGCGGTGTCTGAGGTCCGCTTCCTTGTCCTCAATCGTATCAATCACATCCTCGACATCGGCATCGCTTACACGCTGAACCCGGTGCCCGAATTCCCCGGCGATAAGTTCGGCCGTATCGGCATCAATGGACTGATTCTGCGTAACCATCATGCCGTTTTGCATTAGCGCCTTAACCACATCCGCAACACGCTCGGCCATTCGGTTGGCAAGTTCGCCCACCATGATCATTTCGGGAAGCTGCACATCTCGCACGATTTTCTCGCGAACTTCATTTTTAAGCTGGCTCTTTTCACGCTCTCTTTTCTGCTTGCGCTTTATCGCCGCAAGTGATTTCTCCCGTTCGCCCTCCAAAGCCTGATTTACCGTCAGCTTGCCTCTACGGCGCCGGTTTTCGTCTCGGGCCTTGCCCCTGACGCGGCTATCCTCGTTTCGTCCCGCAGCGGATTTGCGCTGACCGGACTTTCCGGGGCGCGCAGATCCCTGCTCCTTGTCTTTCGAAGCGGGGGGCGTCTCCATCCCGGGCCCGCTCCCGGTCTCTTTGGCTTTCTGTTTCGCCTGCCTTGCCTTTTCACGCGCCGCTTCCCCTTCAGATTTTAGTCGCGCCTCCTCCTCAAGCCTTTTCCTTTCCGCCTCCAGCTTTTCGACCTCCAGTCTCTCGGCCCTTAATTTTTCAGCTTCCGCCTCCCGACGCCTTTTCTCGGCGATTTCATCCTCTTTACGCTTGCGCTCCTCGGCCTCTTTCGCGTCAACCTGTTTGGCTATTTTTAGCGCTTCAATCTTGCGCATTGTTTCCGCATCGAAATCGTCTCTTTTGACGGACGCTTTATCCGCTTCAGGTTCAGCCAGTTTTTTGTCCGCGGGCAGTCTGCGAGCCAGACCCTTTCTCGGCTTGGTCGCAATCTTGCGCTTTTTTTCGACCAAAACATTGCTTGCGCCCCCTGGACGAAATTTCTGCGACGCGCCGCCCGCCTGTGCCCCGCCGCGAATTTCGATTGTCTTCTTACCGTCTCTGTTACTCATGGCGTTCTTTTTCCTTTCAGAGGGGCCAATCACCCCTGCCGACGCGCAAGCCCTTTAATCTTGACGCCTCGCTTACAACAGATTCACATAAACTTCCAGCACTCAATGCTGCATGCACAACACCCGGTCTTCCGAATGCCTTACCAAGCTCATCCGAAGTTACCCATCCTATCCAGGATCCGTCACGCGGCGTTCCGAGCTTTGATTTTCCGCGCGTTGATCCGTCACTTGCCTGAATAAGCACTTTTGCCCGTTCAGAAACAAGCCAGTCCCTTACACGTTCGTACCCGGCCACGGCCATTCCGCCTTTGCGCGCCAGACTTATCAATTGAACAACGCGTCGAGCCAGAAGTCGGTCCACAATTTCCGCCAGGTCTTCGGGAACAGAAACCGACTGCCTTGAAACCCGGGAAAACAGTCTTTTGGATACGGCCTTCTCAATTGCGGCGCGTTCCGCGGAAACCCAAATACCCCTGCCGGGCAGCTTTCCCGCGATATCCGGAACTATCCGACCATCGGGATCCACAACAAACCGAAGCAATTCAGAGACGGGGCATGACCGTCTTTTGGCAATGCATCTCCGTTCAGGGCCTGTTGACCGATCCCTGCGTTTTCCACCGCGCCCCATATGGCAGATTCAAGAGACCTGACATATCAGGCCTCCTGCTCCTCTAGCTGAAGGTCCGCAGTGTTTTCCTCATGATCCTCCAATTCCTCGACTTCCAATTTCTCCAGCTCCCCGGGATCCATCCAACCCATCTTGACCCGAGCCGACACAACCAGATATCTCGCTTCCTTGAGGGAAACATCAAAGGATTCCAGAATGCCTTCATCCTTTACACGCTCGCCATCGGAACTGGTCCATCCCCCGGCAAGCTCCCAATCCGCGCAAGTGGCAAACTGCTCAAGCGTAAGTATGTCCTCCTGTGCAAGAGCCAGTATCATTTCCGGATCAAGTCCCTCAAAATCAATGAGGCTTTCCTCGACACCAAGCGCGCGGGCCCGGGCTCTCATTTCATCGGCCCGGGCATCAAGCACATCAAGCGCCCGAGCCTGCAACTCGTTTGCGGTGTCATTGTCAATGCCCTCAATTGACAGAAACTCGTCAATCTCCGCAAAAGCCACCTCATCCAGAGTGGTAAAACCAACGGAAACGAGAAGCTGAGCCAAAAACTCGTCAATGTCGAGATTGTCCATGAACAGCTTTCTGTGCTCTTCATATTCTTTCTGGCGGCGTTCGCTGAAATGCGATTCCGGGATGATGTCAATTTCAAGTCCCGTCAACTGGCTTGCAAGCCGGACATTTTGACCCCGGCGACCGATAGCCAGGGACAGCTGGTCTTCGGCAACAACCAGCTCAACCCGGTTTCTCTCCTCGTCCCAAACGATATGAATAATTTCCGCCGGCTGCAGCGCGCTCATCACAAACGCGGGATCCTCTTCACTCCACGGAATTATGTCAATCTTCTCTCCCTGCAGTTCGCTTACCACCGCCTGCACGCGGTTTCCGCGCATGCCGACACATGCCCCCACCGGATCAATTGAATTGTCGTGGGAAAAAACCGCAATCTTGGCCCGGCTGCCCGGGTCTCTCGCCACCGATTTTATTTCTATCGTGCCGTGATATATCTCCGGTACCTGCATCTTGAAAAGTTCGGCCATAAATTCGGGAGCGGTTCTGCTGAGAAATATCTGCGGGCCGCGATTCTCTCTTCGCACATCCTTGACGTAGCAGCGAACCCTCTCATTCCTGCTCAGACTGCAGGGCTGAATTCTTTCATTGCGGCGTAAAATTGCATCCCCCCGCCCGACATCAACTATCACGTTTCCATATTCAATGCTTTTAACCACGCCACTGATAATTTTACCGGTCTGGTCCTTAAACTCTTCGTATGTCCTGTCCCTTTCGGCTTCTCTTACCTTTTGGAGGATTACCTGCTTCGCGGGCTGAGCATTTATCCGACCCATTTCAACCGGAGGTATCTCCTCGACGAACGCATCTCCCACTTTCGGATCGTCCAAATACTGCATGGCCTGCTCGACCGTTAATTCGGCATGATAATTCTCCATCTCACCATCCTCGACCACAGTCCTGACTCTTTTGAACGTGGCTTTTCCGGTGTCGCGATCTATAGTCACGCGAATATCCATCTCCATGCCAAACTGGCTTTTTGCGGCCCTTACAAACGCCTCCTCCATTGCCTCTATAACAAGCTCGGGCTCAATCATTTTCTCCTGCGCCACAGCTCTGGCCGTCTGCAGGAGTTCCAGTTGATTAGCGGAAGTTATCGCCATGTCACTTCTCCTCGCATCCCGAGGTCTCAATGTCATCGTATGGGTTTTCGCTGAGCATTTTGGGATTCCTTCGCGATTTCAACGTGTTTCCGACCAGTTCGTCATTTAGCACCAGCTTTGCGTTTGCCAGCCATGCATATTCCAGACCTATGGTGCCTTCATCGACATTGACAAGTATCTCGCCGTCCTCAACTCCAGCCAGCACACCTTTAAACCTCTTGCGTCCGTCGATCAATTCCCGGGTTTCCAGCTTTGCCTCATATCCCTCGTACAACTCGAAATCCTTCATGCGTGTCAGAGGGCGATCCATGCCGGGTGACGACACTTCCAGAACATATGAGTCACTGATTGGATCTTCAACATCAAGTATGACGTTCAATGCCGTGGAAATGCGGGCGCAATCGTCAACATCGATACCTCCTTCGGGTTTTTCGGCCATGATCTGGAGAACCGCCGGATTTTCAGCCATAAGTCTGACGCGCACAAGCTCGTAACCCATGTCATTAATGACAGGCGACACGATTTCGGCCAACCGCCGGTCCATCGGTGATATGGCAACAAGATCGGATTTCATGCATTTCCCGAGTATAAAAAAAAGGGCGCGCGGCCCGTTAACTGTTTCGGTGGAGCCTTCGGTTTGGACCCGAAAGCGCCGCTTTCAAAAAGCATATAGATTCATCGTAAAACAATTGCAAGCGATATTATGGGGAATGGCGATGGAAATTCCGCCTGTGCGGATTATCGGCCATGCAGCGGAGGAATCCGGCAATGCCGGCGACGACGCGATCCAATGGAAACAAGAGTCCCGGCCGAGAGCGCCCGGCGGCTGATTCAAAGCGAAGGCTTGCGCTTTGCAAGGCGTTACACCTTGTTTTTGCCGCGTCATGTGTCCGATGACATGGTGGACGGGCGGGAAACCAACAAGAAGAAATATCAAGCTTTCGGAGCGGGACCGTATGCGCCTCGAACGGATCGGGATGTTGAAGCCGACGGCGTGGCGTCAATCGCCCATGCGACGCCGCGAGATGCCCGGCGCCGAACGCAGGCCCTTGCGGAAGCGACGAGCGACATGACCATCGCAACGGTTCGCAACGTTTGCCGTAGCAGTCTGGAAGAGAGCCCATCAAAAGCTGCGAGAAGTGAGCGAATATGGGCGCTGGCGGGTTGCCCCACCGATTCCCAAGGGCTATAAGTGATCTCAATTCCAAGTATGGCCTCAATGAGCTCTTCAACATGCAAACAGATCAATCTTTAGTTTTAGTGGATTGCATTGCCTATCAGAACAATATTCTCAATCATGTATCGAGAACCTTTGCCCTGACCATACCCCAGTTGCCGGACAAACTCCGCGTCGCCGTCGGCAACGCCTATCTGCTTTGTCGCATCACGGACACCATTGAAGACACGCTGGAGATGGAGGCCGAGAGCAAGACAGCCTTTGCAGAACGTTTGGTCGCGGTCATCCAGGGGAGGGAACAGGCGGCTTCGTTCAGCCGAGATCTAGGCAGGCTGCTTCCTGAATCGACAGATGAGGGCGAACGAGATCTTGTCGCCAATACAGTACGCGTCATTAGAATTACGCACAGTCTGGGCAAGATTCAGAGGCAGGCCATAGAGCGCTGTGTCGGAATTATGGCAAATGGCATGATGGAGTTTCAGCGCAACGCCGGTGTCCATGGCCTGGAGAATGTCGTTGAGATGAACCGATACTGCTACTGTGTTGCCGGTGTCGTAGGCGAAATGCTAACCGAGCTCTTCTGCGACCATTCCACCGAAATCGGCGCCCAGCGGAACGAATTGATGCGATTGTCGGTTTCCTTTGGTCAGGGACTGCAGATGATCAACATTCTCAAGGACACCTGGGAAGACCGGCGGCGCGGCGCCTGCTGGTTGCCCAGGGACGTCTTCGACAGGGCTGGACTGGAGCTGGAAACGGTGACAGCCGAGGAGATGGATCCGCGCATGGCGCACGGAATACGTGAACTCACCTCTTTGGCGCTTGCGCACCTTGACAACGCATTGCGCTATATCCTGCTCATTCCGGCCAAGGAAACAGGCATACGGCGACACTGCCTTTGGGCACTGGGATTCGCGGTTCTGACCCTTCGACGGATTCATTCCACACCATCCTACACAGCCGGCAATGACGTGAAGATTTCGAGACGCAGCGTGAAGGCAGTTGCCGTCATCACCAGCTTCCTGGCGCGATCAGATCTTGCGTTGCGAATTTTCTTTGCGGTGCTGACCCGTGGACTTCCCCGTTCCAAACTGGACATTTGACCGGTCTTTCGCGCTCCATTGCCGGCACACGGCCACTTTCCGTCGATGCCCAGGCGTTTTGAACTGCGCACACGCCCGAAACCTGCTCGAGTGGTGCCGAGCGATCTTCCCAATCCAAAGCCTTGTTGGCGCAATCTGTTGAATCAAGCTTCGATCAATTTGCGATCATTGGTTTTT
>JAPOTF010000087.1 GCA_026709325.1 Roseovarius sp. | reverse complement strand
GAACCCCGGTGCACGTCATTCTCGACAACGTCTCGTCGCACCGCTCGGCCGAGGTCCGCGAGTGGCTGAGGGGCCATCCCGACTGGACGTTTCACTTCACGCCGACCTCGGCATCGTGGATGAACGCCGTGGAGGGGTTCTTCTCCAAGCTGGCGCGGCAGCGGCTGAAGAACGCGGTCTTTGACTCTCTGGACGCCTGCGTCGCGGCGATCGGGGGCTGCATCGAGCACCGCAACGCCAGGGACGCGCGTCCGTTCCGGTGGAGCCGCGGCCCGGAGGATCTCGTGAGGTCCTGGAAGCGGGGCCGCCGGAGGCTCCGGGAAATGGAATTACTTGTTTTAAGTCAAGCACCAGCACCAGCCGAACGGCAGCTTGCGGTCCCCCGGCTTCGCGCCGAGTATGAAGCGAAAGTCGTTTTCCATCAATGTCCCGATGTGCGGGCCGTTCGACGCCAGACCATCCTCCACGATGATCGCCTTCATGTGCGGATGCTCCCGCCGGATATCTCCAACCGGCCGCTTTGAGGCGTTCCGCTCGCAGTCGTTTTTGGTGGCGCCGTCATCCCTGGGGATCGGCTCCGGCACCAGCGGTGGCACCTCCTTCAGGTCCGGATGGATGATCGCCGCCCCGAGCATCTGGCGACAATACGGTACGTCTTCGTGCCCGGTTTGGCCTGTTTTGCGTCAAAATGCCGGGATCCGGGCAAAAAGTCGTCAAGAGTCCGCGAAAAAATGTTTTTGGCGATCATATCAAACCATTGAAGAGCAAGGAAAAATAAAACCGGAGGGAATTTCTGGAATTATGGGAGTGGCGAAAACTGCCATTGCTGACAACGGATCATCTTTACAAGATGCATGATATGGCTAAAATGAAGCGCACATGCCTTGCCAATTCCGCATATTAAGGGCAGGTACAAATGGCTTTATCTCAAGGCGGGGAATAACAGGTAACCAAATGATCGACCAAACATATTATCACCGGCAAATTCAATGACCACGTGGATTACCATTTGCGACACATGCAAACGCGACGACTGGTACGAATTGGCCAGTATTAGCTCCGATGGCGAAGAAATGGCCGAACTTGTTGAAAAGCACGCCATGGGAAGACCTGTCGCCACGCGCCGGGTTTCATGTCTGATGGGCTGCACGCATGGATGCAACGTGACAATCCAGGCGCCGGGAAAAATAACCTACACTCTTGGCGGATTTAAGCCTGAAGACGAAGCCGCATCCGCAATTGTGAGCTATGCGGAAATGCATGCTGAATCGGAAACCGGGCAGGTGCCTTTCAGGAAATGGCCTCAGGGCATCAAAGGACATTTCATTACAAGACATCTGCCACTGCCAGATGATTGATTTGCATATCCTAACACTAAAGGTTTTGCGCCATCTTTATGAAGCGCCGATTCAAGTTAAAATCGCCGCCATGGCTTTTTTGAATTTTTCATCCACAAAATATGCGCATTTCCCGACAGTTCTTATATGAACTGCTTTTTGATCATGGCGGCGGCTTTGGCTATTGATGCCGTTTTTGGCGAGCCGCGATGGCTTTGGGGCAAACTCCCGCATCCCGTGAGTCTCATGGGCGATGCAATTGGATGGTGTGATCGGCGGCTGAATTCGGATTTATATCCTGGAATCGCCGGATTCGTCGCAATTTTTTGTCTTTGCATTGCCGCCTCGGCATTTGGCTGGGTAATTGGCCAGATTGGCTGGGTAGCCGAAGTCATTGCGGCCGCGGCGTTGCTGGCCCACAAGTCGCTTATGCTCCATGTTGGAAACGTTGCCAATTCTCTTAGGCTCTCCACAGGTGACGGACGACATTCCGTATCGCAAATTGTTGGCAGGGACACAACCGGCATGGATGGACATGATGTCGCGCGCGCTGCAATGGAGTCGGCGGCGGAAAACTTTTCAGACGGCGTAATTGCTCCAATATTCTGGTTTGCCGTCGCGGGCCCCGCGGGAATTGCGACCTACAAACTTGTCAACACCGCCGATAGCATGATTGGATATCGAGATGATCGCCACAGGCAATTCGGGTGGACGGCGGCAAGACTGGACGATCTTCTCAACTATATACCCGCACGCTTGACGGCTTTGCTAATCGCCGCAACGCTGGGCGGCGTTAAAAAATGGAGACCAATCATCGCTGACGCCCGCATGCATCGTTCGCCAAACGCGGGATATCCCGAAGCCGCCCTGGCCTACAGTCTTGACATTGCATTGTCGGGTCCGCGCTCATACAACGGCGCCATGCAAAATTTTCCTTTTGTTAATCCAGATGGTCTCAAAACGACGGGACCAAAAGAAATAGATTCCATCTGTGGCGCATTGTGGAAGTGTTGGCTTGCACTTTTTCTATTTCTGCTTTTGCTTGCGCTGTTTTTCTGAACAATTGGCAAAATCGAAACCGGCGGATCCGGCACAGCCATTTTTTCAACCGGTGTGAACGACTTTCGAAATCTGCGCCATGAAAGCCGCGATGCAAAATATTAGGCGACCATTTTCTCAGCCTTGTTCAGATCAACCGATACGAGCTGACTTACGCCTCGCTCCGACATTGTCACGCCGAACAAACGATCCATCCGGCTCATGGTAATCGCATGATGCGTGATGATCATGAACCGTGTATCCGTTCGCCGCCGCATTTCATCCAGAAGATCGCAAAATCTTCCCACATTGGCATCGTCAAGTGGCGCGTCCACCTCATCGAGAACGCAAATCGGAGACGGATTGGCCAGAAACACGGAAAAAATGAGAGCAAGTGCCGTCAGCGTCTGCTCCCCTCCGGAAAGGAGCGAGATCGACGCGAGCTTCTTCCCCGGCGGGTGACACAATATCTCAAGCCCGGCTTCAAGCGGATCATCACTTTCAACCATCTTCAACTTTGCCTCACCGCCATTGAACAAGTGTTTGAATAGCATGCCAAAATTTGAATTAACCAGCTCAAATGCAGTCACCAGACGCTCCCGGCCCTCGCGATTCAATGAGGAAATGCCTGCGCGCAATGCCCGAATCGCCTCTTCAAGATCGTTTTTTTCGGAAAGAAGCGCTTGATGTTCGTCGTCTATCTCCCTTGCATCCTGCTCGGCCCGCAGGTTTACGGCCCCAAGTGAATCTCGCTGTCTTTTTAGCCTATTAAGCTGTTCCTCGATCAAGGCGGTGGAGGGAACGCTCTCGGGATCGACATCAAACCTTTCCAGCAGTTTTTCAGGGTCCGTCTGCAACTCCTCTGAAATTTTGTCCGCGGCGGCAACAAGAGCTTCCCGCGCGGACTCTGAAAACACTTCGGACCGCGCCCGCGCCTCCCGAGCCTCGCTCGCGTCGCGTTCCGCGTCGCGTTCCGAATTTCTCGCGGCTCTTGCCTCGGCTTCCGCAGCCGACAGGAGATCGGCGACATCTGCCCTATGCGATTCCGCCTCGGCAATCATTTGGCTCAGTTCCAGCCGCTTCATTGCAAGTTCATCGGGCCTGCTCAATGCCGTCGCCAGTTCCATTTCGGACTCGGTCTTTCTATCCGCCAATTCACAATGGCGGCTGTCAGCGACCTGCAACCTGTTTCGCCACTCCTTTAATTCCGCATCGAGATGCTGAATCCGGCGGGCGCGCGCCTCGCCTTCGCGGCGAATCTCGTCATTGGCCGAACGACGGGACAGCATCATCTTTCGCGCATAATCAACGGTCTTTTTCGCGTCCTCCATTCCGGCTCTGGCCAATTCAAGATCGTCCAGAGCCGCCCGGGCGTTTTTTGCCTCGGCGAGAGTCTCGCGCAAACCGGCGACCTCATCCTCATATCGGGCCACCGCAATTTGCAAAGTCTCCATTTTAGACTGGGCCATTGCGTGCTCGGCTTCCGTGCGCGACAGGGATCTGATCGCCTCAGTTGCCGCGTTGTCGGCGTCTTTGCGCGCGGTGCGGGCAAGCCGGTCGGCTTCGACAAGTCTGGCAAGCTCGCCCCTGAATTCCTCATGAGCCCGAATAACGCCTTCCGCGCGGGCCGTGGTGGCGGATATCGACTGCTTCAGCTCTTCCAGCTTGTTCATTTGCTCGAGTCTGATGGCGGATGCGGATTCGACCTCCTCGGCCCAGGTTCGATAACCGTCCCAGCGCCACAGGTCTCCCTCGAGACTAACCAGACGCTGCCCCGGCTTGAGCAAAGGCTGCAGATTTCCCCCTTCCGCGGCATCGACAATTCCGATTTGAGAAATTCGCCTCTTGAGCACATTTGGAACCGATACGTGTGCGGAGAGCGGCGCGGCACCATCAGGCAATGGCTGATCATGCACATACCCCTCAAGACCGATCCAGCCACTGGGGCCATTGGCTTCTACCGCTGGCGCTCTCAAATCATCGGACAACGCGGCGCTGAGCGCCTTTTCATGGCCGGCAGCCACCTTTATCAGATCAAGAACCTCCCCATCTTCTCCCGCTTCTCTTTTAAGCAAGCGGGAAACCGCGGCATGTTCGGCGTTCAAGGCGTTGAGTTCCCCTTCCAGATTGGAACGTATGGCGCGGGCCTCGGCCTCCCCTGCCTGTATGCGCGAACGCGATTCGTCGGTGGACGCCAATGATTTTTCCGCTTCCCGCAATTCGCCCCTTGAAGTTTCCGCGACAATCCGGATTTTGCCCAGTTCCGCTTCAAGTCCTTCAAGTTTTCGCTGCTCGTCGGCCATTTCCAGCTTTGATCGAACGACATCCGCCTCGGCGCGTTCCAATGTCTTTCGGCAATCCGCCGCAAGTCTTTCGGACGAATGATGGCGAGCGGCGAGGCGGGCCACGTCTTCGGTCAATTCGCTCAGCTCGTCTTCGCGCTTCTGCAGCGCGGCCGCAGCCTCATGCGCGGCAGCCGCAGCCGACGAGCGCCGCTCGTCATATCCTTTGGCCGCCCTGGATATGTTTGCCAGTTCCGATTCCAGCTTTTCTATTGTCTTTGCCGCATCCCCCCTAAGCCCGGCTTCTCGTTCAATATCATGTTCCAACTGAAAAACGCGGGATTTTATCGCGACAATCCGGCTTTTTTCATTTTCAACCTGCTCGGCGATTTTTTCGTGCTCGACGCGCAGACGATACAAACCCGACGCCGATTTGGCATCGCGTTCACGAAGAGGCGGCAGTTTTTCCTCGGCGCGCAGCCTGAGGGCGGAGGCTCGACGGGCTCCGCTTTCCGCTTGCGCGGCGGCCAGAGACCTGGTTTCCAGTTCCCTGTCCGCATCGGCTCTGGCGGCATTGGCCTCCTTCCAGCGGACGTAAAGCAGCAGCCCTTCGGCATTTCGCAATTCCCGCGCAATTTCCCGATAGCGAACCGCCTGCCTGGCCTGCCGCGCCAAACTGGTCAACTGGTTTGCCAGCTGCTCGACCACATCTTCAACGCGAAGCATATTCGCTTCCGCCGCCTTGAGCTTCAATTCGGCTTCGTGCCGCCTTTGATGCAGCCCGGATATTCCCGCGGCCTCCTCAAGTATAAGACGACGCGACGTCGGCTTTGCGTTTATGAGTTCCGCAATTTGACCCTGCCTTACCAAAGCCGGCGAATTTGCGCCAGATGAGGCGTCGGCAAACAGCATCTGAATGTCCCGCGCTCTGACATCCCTTCCATTGACCTTGTATGCGCTGCCCGCGCCGCGCGTCACCCGCCGCACAACCTCCAGTCGCTCGGAGTCGTTAAACCCTTGCGGAGCAAGTCGCTCGGAGTTGTCTATTTGAATGCCCACCTCTGCAAACCCGCGCGCCGGCCGGGTTGCCGCCCCCGCGAAGATTACATCCTCCATTCCCTCGCCGCGCATTGATGAGGGACGATTGTCTCCCATAACCCATCTGATTGCCTCAAGCAGATTCGACTTTCCGCAACCGTTTGGCCCCACAATGCCAATCAGTCCCTCCGAAATGTAAAGCTCGGTCGGGTCGACAAAACTCTTGAACCCCGTCAGTCTTAGCTTTGTGAATTGCAATTTGGCGTTTCCTCGACATTCGATCGGGGATTTTCCGCTCCCCGCTCAAACCATGAGACCCGTAAATGGTCTTTTGTCAAGACATTTTCTCTGCATATTGAAAGATTGCGGTTTTTATCCACAACATATTGCCAGCCAATCAATCAAAAACTTCAGCAACCCGGCCCGATGCGATATTTCCAGGCCCAATGCATCCGGCCCGCGCGACCCGACAATTCGCCGCATTCATTGGCGGACATTCCGCAATGCACGTGGATGCATCCAATGCCTGACGCAGGGAACGGAAATTACGCGGCATAATCTGCATTATTGAAAAGCCGGGCTGTCTCCGCGCCGGACAATTTTCTCGGCAGCGTTTTCAACTCCCTGTGTCTCGTTCACTCCAAAGCCGCGAAATACGCCTATCAAAAGTAATATGTCAATCGCCGCCACAGGAGAAACGGCCCATATAAACAATGTTGCCGGCAATGGCTCCTAATCACTAAAGCAGACTTAACTCCAGTTTGCATTCCGCGCGAATCATTGTTCATGCAAATTGGAATGAGACGGGTCTCTTCGGAGACGGTTGCACGATTCGCCGAGGCATGCAGGGGTGGCGTGACGACGCGGACTTTTCCGACGTTTCGGTTGAGTGCGGTCTTTTGGATTTGGGGGTTCTGTCTCTGGACCTGGTGACGGAGGCGGAAGACCGCCGGAGCCGGGAGTCGATGATCGAGACGCACCATCCGGAGGGGTGGCGGCGTCCGCCGGGCGGTCAGGTCCGGTACCAGGTCCGGGCGTCCCGCCTCCGTTCTCGGTGGCGTCGGGTTCCGCGACCGCAAGATGGACGCTCGGGGATCGAATTGAACCAGGCGTAGCGCAGGCGGCCGATTTCCGGGCGGCACCGCGTCGACCGCAAACGGAGGCGGGATGCCCCAGCGGTGGATGCGACGTTGATCTTTCCCGGCAACCTGAAGGCTGGAGCTGGAGCGAAATCCGGACGACGTCCACCCTGGCTCCGGATCAGGCGGAAGCGCCTTTCCCGGCCCGACCGCCGCGCCTCCTGTCGCCGGTGTCGGCATGCAGTTGCCGGGTTTGCGCGTCAAAGGCGCGGTCATGACGAATTCCGCTCTTGACTTCGGGGATCCATTGAGGAGATGGCTCAAGAGATATGGGGCAATTCCCCGAGAGTTCAGAACAATGAATCAGCCGCCGTAAAGAATAAGGATTTTCCATATTGTCCATAAGGACCGTCTTTACTCGATCATGACACATGGTTTCCTCTGGTCGGATGAAGAAACAAGAAAACGATCCTGCGGCGGCACCTCTATTGGCATGACACACATCAACGAGCGTCGCCTTGAGATTTGTCTCTCGTCTCACTCTTGACTTGCCATTGGTCAGTGCGTGCCGTTTTACTACTGCCCGCGCTCGATAATGCTCTACGTGTTGCATAAGGGAAATCAAGACGGTCAGACACCAATCGCTCATCTTTTATCAGACATGCACATAACGAAAGAATGGGCTGAGAGGAATGGATTGCGCCGGGCGTTCACGCTCTCGAATGCCGGTTCTCGCTACGTTTAAGACCGATCTGACCATGACGCATTGGGAGAGATTGACTGGAAAGCCGTTGCAGCAAAAAAATGGAGTGGTGCACATGTGGCACCTCAGGTCAAGGAAGGAAAGCAGGTGGAATTCCTGATTGAGAAGCGGTTTCCCTGGTGTCTGGTTCAGAAGATCGGGGTTCGTACGCAAGCGATGGGTCAGGAAGTGATGCGATTGCTGTCAGGCCAGGGACCTCGTCCGTCTGTGGCGGTTGTTCCGGAATGGTATCATTGATGGAGAAGGAGCGATGATACGATTTACATCGAGAGACATCCTCCGGGATGACGCGGACGCATTGGTCAACACCGTCAATTGCGTGGGCGTGACGGGACGCGGGATCGAGCTTCAGTTCAAGAAGGCGTTTCCAAAGAATTTCGAGGCGTACAAAAAAGCCCGCCAGAGCGGGGACATCGTTCCGTGCAAAATGTTTATAACGGAACAGGAGAACCTCGTCGGACCCCGCTTCATTGTTAATTTTCCTACCAAACGCCATTGGCGGGGCAAGAGCCGGGTCGAAGATATCGAATCCGGTCTGGAAGCTCCTCGCGACGCGATCAAAGAACGAAATATCACATCGATTGCGATTCCCGCTCCCGGCAGTGGTTTGGGAGGGCTGAATTGGTCGGACGTCAAGACCCCGTGGCCGCACTCGAGATAGTTGATGTTCCGGTCCGCGTCCACAAACCCGGTGCCGCACCCGACGCGCAGACGATGACGCGGACGACCGAGCCACCGATGATGACAAAAGGCCGGGCAATCCTTGTGGCGTTGACGCACCGTTATTTGTCGGGCTTGCTTGATCCGTTCGTGATCCTGATTGAGGTGCAGAAACTGATGTATTTCATGCAGGATGCCGGTGAACCGCTCCAACTCAATTGGTTGATGGTTTCGAGTCACCCGTGGGAATGGAGCTTCTGGCGACCGTGCATTGGCTGGTTCAGCATGAAGGTGTGACCGATGCGGATCAGGCGTTTGAGGCGACGCATGCATGGAACGAGAGGAAAAAGCGCTTTACGCCCCGGCAAAATATGTCTGGTGTACGACCGTTTGGCAGAATGCGCGTGGTTCTGATAAGGGTTTCACTGAGAATCGTTTAAAAATGCACTGCAAGGATTATTTCCCAGACCGCCCAGCCGACCTGGCGATTTCCGATGTTTCGTTTGGAGTGATGTTCGAAGATTTCATAAAGCGACAAGATTGTCATTTTTAACAAATCACTTCAGCGGATTGCCACGCCTCCGCGACCACGTTTCCAGCATGGATGACGCGGTTGGACGCTGGCCTGGCGGCTCATCTGCGAGTCGGGTGCCGCGAGACGGAACCGGCGCCAGCACGAGTGGGGTCGATTCACTCAACAAATACCTCAAAAAACTGCCGGTAATTCCCGCTAATTTTTTTCATTAGAGCCTCTTCCGCAATGGGGCCCTGAAGTCAAGAGCGGGGGGATTGTGGAGTTGGAATCATCCGACATCCAGCGCCGCCTCCAATTTTGATTTGAAGCGTTCCCTAATCATGGAATCCGGAATTCCCTTAAACCGGTTTCCCAATCCACATGTCTTGTCCCGGGGACCATCCGTGCGCCATGCAACCCAGCTTCAGCGCTTTCATTATGGAAATCGGCTGGCCGTGCCTATTTGAACGCCGTATAAGCCAATTGGCCATTTGTCTGCCGTCATATTCGTGTTTCATGGTGACGACCCCTTTTAGCCAACAGTCATCATTTTACGCATGCTCCATTTTCTCAGGTTTTTTCGCATCTGATTTTTCGTATCCACTCCCAACTTGGAGGCGTTTTTTTGACAATGCGCTTCCGTTCCGGAACACCGAGGTAAAACCGTATTGCGGCACGCCGAAAAAACGATACGCATATCTTGACTAATGCGGTTTCATGATTCAAAAGGGAGTCAGCAAGGGTCCCCGTAAAGATGCAAAGCATCGGGGATAATTCGGGAATGACGTGAAGGCCGACCCAATTGGGGCCCAATCGTCAGCCGCCCCCGCGACTGTAAGCGGACAGCCCCTGCCAGACGCCACTGGAATTTTCCGGGAAGGCGGCAGGACAGGCATCGACCCGCGAGCCAGGAGACCAGCCTTTGCGGAAAACTCGATGACGCCTCGGGTGAGAGGCGCGGAAGGAGAAACGACATGACCGCACCGGTCCACGGCAATTCCATATCCACCGCTTTCCCCATCATGCTTGACACGTTCGACGGCTTGGACATTGCAGCCCCGTCCGGCCATTTTCAGGCAGACGCCCCGCATGATGCGGCTCGCGATGCAAGACGCGCCGCCTTTTCTCCCCGAAACTGAACCATGCCGTCCGGAATCCCGACCGGCACCTTGCGCGCCGGTTTTTTGCCGGCCGGGCTGGCGCCTTTGCATAAAGCGCGGAAAACCATGCGATTCGCAAGCGAACAACCTCACCGGCGTGACGCTCTCCAAGAGCGTCCCGCCAGCCATTCACTTAAATTGCAAGCGAGCAAGCGCCATGCCTGAAAAAATACCAGCCACCATCATCACCGGTTTTCTTGGCGCGGGAAAAACCACGCTGATTCGCAACCTTCTGGAAAACGCCGGCGGGCGCCGCATCGCTCTCGTCATCAACGAATTTGGAGATATAGGCGTTGATGGCGGAATACTGAAAGGATGCGGCATTTCAGGATGCGACGAAACCAGCGTGACGGAACTTTCCAACGGGTGCATCTGCTGCACGGTTGCGGACGATTTCATTCCCGCCATGAACAGTCTGCTTGAACGCGAGAACCCGCCGGAGCACATCGTGATAGAAACCTCCGGTCTCGCCCTTCCCCAACCACTTGTCCGCGCATTCGGATGGCCCGACATGTCAAGCCGCGTGACGGTTGACGGCGTGGTGGCGGTTGTCGATGGAAAAGCCGTTGCGGAAGGGCGATTCGCCCATAGCGAGGAAGCCGTCAACGCGCAGCGTCTTCAAGACGAAAACCTGGACCACGACTCTTCACTGGCCGAACTGTTTGAAGATCAGATTTCCTGCGCGGACCTCATCGTAATCAACAAAACGGACCTTCTGAATTCCGAAGAGTCGGAAAATCTTGCCGGCAATCTCCGCGACCGCAGTCGTCCGGGCGTCCAGGTTGTCGGAACGTCCATGGGAATCCTGCCGGCAGACGTGCTGCTTGGACGGGGAGGTTTTGCGGAAAACGACATGGACGCCCGAGGGGAGCGCCACCATGACCATCATCATGATGGCGATCATCATCACGACCACCACCATGATCACGGGCATGAAGCCTTTGAGAGCTTTTCCGTGACCGCCGGTGAAATAGAGAATGCCGAAGATTTTGCCGGCAAAGCCGGGGACGTCGTTAAAAAGCACGGAATTTTGCGACTCAAGGGTTTCGCGGCCGTGAAGGGCAAACCCATGCGCCTTGTTCTTCAGGCTGTCGGACCGCGCGTGGACTATTATTACGACCGGCCATATGGCCCGGGCCAAAGGGAAACGCAACTTGTTGTAATTGGCCGTGCCGGACTTGACCGCGATGCCGTCACATCGGATCTGGGCGGATCATGCTGATCATTGAACCGGCAGATCCTCGAGAGCGCGGACCCCGCGAACTGATAGAGGCAAGCCACGCCTTGATGCGCGAAATGTTCGATTCCGAAGATATTTACGCACTTGACGTCAATGATCTATGCGCCCCGAACATGCGTTTCTTTGCCGCGCGCGAAGGCTGCGCAGTTCTTGGAACGGGAGCGCTGGCGGTAATGGAAGATCATGGCGAGGTAAAATCCATGTTCACCGATCCCGCGGCCCGCGGCAAAGGTGTTGCGACAGCGCTGCTTGGACGAATTGAGGATGAAGCCGCGGCCATTGGGCTGACAACGCTGAAACTCGAGACGGGAAAATCTCTTGAAGGCGCAATCAGACTTTATGAACGGAGCGGTTTCGTTCAATGCGGCATCTTCGGGGACTACAAGCCAAACAGCACCAGTTTCTACATGAAAAAGCGCATCGTCCCAAAAGATCCTCAATCTCAGGTACCGGTCAACCCGTCGTCTGGCAACCGATGATTGTTGAGATGAACGCAAACCGATAGCTGCGCCATGCATCTTCTCGCTGCAACTCCCGGACAAATTGACGACGGTCTTGCGCCGGTTGACCCACAGCAGACCCCGTCGGATGTTGTTTTCATTTCGGCGGCGGACAGCGAACTTGCCGCCCTTTCCATGGCGCGTTCCGAATTGCCCGACGCTCCGGGCTTGAGACTGTTAAACCTTGCGAATCTGCGGCATCCAATGTCAGTCGATTTGCATCTCGACAATTGCGCCACGGAGTCAAAACTTGTGATCGCCCGAATTTTGGGCGGCGTCGGCTACTGGAAATACGGGACTGAACAATATGCGGCGCGCTGCCATGAGGCGGGCGTCCCCATCGCGCTGCTGCCTGGCGACGACAAGCCCGATGAGGAACTGCGAACGCTGTCCACCGTCAAAGACGAGGACTACGATGCGCTGTGGGCCTATCTGGTGGAAGGGGGACCGGAAAACTCCCGCAATTTTCTTTCCCATGCGCGCGCCATTTGCCTTGGCGGGAAAAGGCCGCCCGCGGCAAGCCCGCTTCTGAGAGCGGGAATATACTGGCCGGGCAAAGATGTGGTCGATGTGGCCGATATCGAACCGGAATGGATTCCGAAACGGCCCGTCGTTCCAATCATATTCTATCGCGCATTGCTTCAGGGAGCCGGTTTGAATCCCGTGAACCGGCTCGCGCGCTGCCTTGTCTTTCGGGGAATGAACCCGCTGCCGGTTTTTGTGGCGTCTCTTAAAGACCCGGTTTCCGTCGCCACATTGAACCATCTTTTCATAAAACATCCCCCCGCGGTTATTCTCAACTGCACATCTTTTGCCGTGGGGTCCCTCGACGGAAGCGCTGGCGAAGCGTCAAACCCGCTCGCAATGCCCTCCGCATCCAAAGCTCCGGTTTTTCAGGTTGTGCTCGCCGGCGCAACGGAGGATTGGTGGGCCGGCGGAAAAGCCGGTCTCGGACCTCGAGACATAGCCATGAACGTGGCGCTTCCAGAGGTTGACGGGCGCATTCTTTCACGGGCCGTGAGTTTCAAGGGAGAGGCATTCTTCGATGAAGCGACGGAATGCTCAATTGCGACATATCGCGCAAATGGAGATCGAGTGGATTTCGTTGCCGAACTGGCGGCAAACTGGGCGCTTCTTCAAAACACCTCCGAAGAGAATCGGCGCGTGGCGATTATCCTTGCCAATTATCCGAACAGGGACGGAAGACTTGCCAATGGCGTGGGCCTTGACGTTCCCGCAAGTGCAATTCGCGTGCTGCAAATCCTCAAATCTGGCGGATACGATGTCGGAGACGCTCCATCCAGTCCGGAATCTCTGATGAGAATGCTGCTTGACGGCCCGACAAATCAAATTGAAAGCCGCGCGGCCGCCCCGGGCGGGGAAAAACTGCCGGTTGACGCATATGCCGATTATTTCAATGAACTGCCGCTGGAGGTTAAAGACGGCATTGAAGCGCGCTGGGGCGCCCCTGAAAACGACCCCTTCATAGTTGGCGACAGCTTCAAGCTGGCGATTCACAGACTGGGGAATGTTGCAATGTGCCTGCAACCTGCAAGAGGCTACAATATCAATCCGGCGGAAACATATCATTCACCCGATCTCGTGCCACCGCACAACTATCTCGCATTTTACTTTTGGCTCAGGCGGGAATTTCAGGCGCATGCCATCATGCATATGGGCAAGCACGGGAACCTGGAATGGCTCCCCGGCAAGGCCGTTGCGCTGTCCAGCAGCTGCTGGCCAGAAGTCGCGCTCGGACCGGTTCCCCACATTTACCCGTTCATTGTCAATGACCCCGGAGAGGGAACGCAGGCAAAGCGCCGCGCACAGGCCGTAATCGCGGATCATCTAACTCCGCCGCTTACAAGAGCGGAAAGCTATGGACCAATGCGCGATCTTGAGGTGCTCGTTGATGAATATTACGAGGCGGTCGGAGTTGATTCGAGGCGGTTAACCTATCTGCGCAGTCAAATACTGTCGCTCTGCTCTGCTTCAGGCATTGACATCGATGCCGGCATAACCGACATGGATGCGGATTCCGGTCTGGTGAAACTTGACGCATATCTTTGCGAACTCAAAGAGGCGCAGATCCGTGACGGACTGCATGTTTTTGGAGTATCTCCCCAAGGTGAGCGGGAAAGCGATCTTGCAATTGCGCTTGCGAGAATGCCCCGTGACAACGGAACAGGCGGGAATGCCTCGCTTTTGCGCGCAATGGCAGATGATTTAAATATATCCATTGATCCCCTGGATTGCGAATTCGCGGAACCGGCCAAGGAAAAACCCGATTTGCTGAAGCGACTTTCAAGCGATCCCTGGAGAAGCAACGGCGATACGGTAGAGCGTCTCGAGCTTTACGCGCGGCGCTTGCTCAGCAAAGATGAACCGGGCCCCGGACAAGCGACCGAGCGCGTTTTGCGCAACATGGGAGACAGCATTCGACCGGCAATTGCCAGATGCGGTCCAAACGAGGAGAAAGCGGTTGCAACCGCCCTTGACGGACGGGCCATCCCTGCAGGCCCCTCTGGCGCTCCAACGCGCGGCAGACCCGATACGCTCCCGACAGGTCGAAATTTCTATTCGGTTGACAGTCGGGCGATTCCGACTCCCGCCGCATGGGCGCTTGGCTGGAAATCGGCCTGCCTGCTGGTTGACAGGCATCTTCAAATGCACGGGGAATGGCCGCGCGCCATGCTCCTGACGGCATGGGGCACTTCCAACATGCGCACGGGCGGAGACGATATTGCGCAGGCAATGGCGCTGATTGGCGCAAAGCCAAAATGGGATTCCGCCAATCGAAGGGTGGTTGGATTTGAAATCATGCCGCATGGCGTTCTGGGTCGTCCCCGCGTTGACGTTACATTGAGAATATCCGGATTTTTCCGAGACGCCTTTCCGCAGCTTATTGATTTGTTCGACTCCGCCGCAAGGGCGGTGCAGCGGCTTGAAGAACCCGAAGACGTCAATCCCGCGGCAACGCGCATGCTCAAAGGGGAGCCCCGGGCTCGCGTATACGGCTCCAGGCCGGGGGCCTACGGAGCGGGTCTTCAGGCCATGATTGATGAACGACTGTGGGCGGATAAAGGCGATCTTGCCGAAGCCTACCTGGTATGGGGAAGCTATGCATATGAAGCCGGCAGGGAGGGAATTCCCGACCGTTCCGGTTTTGAAACCCGCCTGATACAGGTGGACGCCATTATTCAAAACCAGGACAATCGCGAGCATGACATTCTGGATAGCGACGACTACTACCAGTTCGAGGGCGGCGCCGCAGCGGCCGTCCACACGCTTCAGGGACGGAGTCGACCGATTTATCACAATGATCACTCCCGGCCGGAACGGCCGCTTGTACGAACCCTGGAAGACGAAATCGGTCGCGTGGTGCGTTCAAGGGTTGCAAATCCCAAATGGATCAGTGGAGTAAAAAAGCATGGCTACAAGGGCGCATTCGAGATCGCGGCTTCAGTGGATTATCTTTTTGCCTTTGCCGCAACCACCGGGGCCGTTGCCAACCATCATTTTGACATCGTTGAACAGGCCGTGCTGCAAGATGACGGCACAAGAGAATTTATCAGATCCCATAATTGCCCCGCTTTGCATGAAATTGCCGAAAGACTTCGGGAGGCCATTGACAGAGGGCTTTGGAAACCGCGTTCCAATTCCGCCCGAGTGCGCATTGACTCCATTCTCAAGGGCCTGGACAGTGCCATCTGACAACATGCGCAGTTGGATGTCCCTCTGCGGATTTTCATACCGCTGAATTTAAAAATCCGCCTGCCCCTGGCGCAACCGCAACCCACACTCGCCTGAAGGGAGAAAAACATGAATGAAGACAATGATCGCCACGCAATTAAAATGGCGCGGAAAAAGGCCGCGCGCGACAAAATCATGGCAACCAAAACCACGAGAAAAGGCCTGATCATAGTACATACCGGAAAAGGCAAGGGCAAAAGCTCGGCCGCGTTCGGCATGATCTTCAGATGCATCGCCCATAATATGAAATCCGCAGTGGTTCAGTTTATCAAGGGCGGAATGTCCACCGGTGAACGAGATCTAATTCTGGAGAAGTTCCAGGACGTTTGCGCCTTCCACACAATGGGTGAAGGCTTCACCTGGGAGACGCAGGATCGCGGGCGCGACACTGAAATGGCCCAAAAGGCCTGGATGACCGCGAAGGAACTTATTCTCGATGAAACCCGCAGGATGATTTTACTCGATGAAATCAACATCGCCATTCGATATGGCTATCTTGATGTTGAAGAGGTGGCCGAATTCCTGGCGACTAAAAAGCCGCAAATGACCCATGTGGTCCTTACCGGTCGCAATGCGTCTGAAAAAATCATCGAAATTTCGGATCTTGTAACGGAGATGGAACTTGTCAAGCATCCTTTTCGATCCGGCATCAAGGCACAGGCAGGAGTCGAGTATTGATATGCGTTTTTTGATTCAATATACTCTGCGTCAGATAAACCGCTTAGCAAAAGCACAGGAGGTATAAAAATGAATATTAGACCAGATCCGACATTCCACGCAACGCCAAAGCTGGCAATGGAGGCGCCACCGGAGACCCTGGCGTTCACCATGATGTTGAGCCCTGACGGCTCAGAGCCCGACGGGCTTGCCGTTGTCGATGTAAACCCGGAATCATCAACATATTCGCAAATCGTGCATAAACTGCTGATGCCGAACAAAGGGGATGAATTCCATCATTTCGGCTGGAACGCATGTTCCTCCGCGCTCTCTCCGCTTGCCGGGCACGCCTTTCTCGAGCGGCGCTATCTGATTGTCCCGGGCATTCGCTCATCGCGAATTTACATAATCGACGTAAAGGAACCGCTGAACGCCAAAATTCACAAGATTGTCGAACCCGAGGAGCTGTTCGCGAAAACGGGGTATTCGCGACCGCATACCACCCATTGCGGCCCGGAGGGCATATATGTGTCAACCCTTGGCGGGAGCGGCGAAGACGGCACCGACGGACCACCGGGAATATTCATAATGGATTGCGAAACCTTTGAAATTCTTGGCCGTTACGAAATGGATCGAGGCGAGCAGGACAAGCATTACGACTTCTGGTGGAATCTTCCGCGGGACTACATGGTCAGTTCGGAATGGGGACTCCCGCCCCAGTTTGAAAACGGCGTTGTGCCCGAAGACCTGTTGTCAAACAAATACGGTCACAAGATTCACTTCTGGAATTTGCGCGAGCGCCGCAACGTGCAGACCATAGATCTCGGAGCCAACCATCAGATGGCGCTTGAAATCAGGCCCGCGCATGATCCGGCCAGCAATCACGGTTTCTGCGGGGTAGTCGTGGACACGACAAATCTGCAGGGCGCCATATTTACATGGTGGCGGAATTCGGACGGCAAATTCGAGGCCAGAAAAACCATAACAATTGATCCGCAGCCGGCCAATGCGGATGATCTGCCGGATCTTCTCAAGGGTTTCGGGGCTGTACCACCCTTGGTAACGGACATTGACCTGAGCCTTGACGACCGCTTTCTGTATGTTGCCTGCTGGGGCATAGGGGAAATGCATCAGTATGATGTAAGCGATCCGCTTAATCCAAAACTCGCTGGCAAAGTCGAAATCGGAGGAATTGTCAAGCAGGCCGGTCATCCCAATGGAAAGGCCTTTGGATACGGACCGCAAATGGTTGAAATCAGCCGCGACGGCAAACGAGTCTACTGGACCAATTCGCTCTATTCGACATGGGACGATCAGTTCTATCCCGGCGAAAGGGGTGGAGCAATGGTCATGGCCAATGCCGGTGAAAACGGCGGCCTGAGTCTTGACGAGGACTTCTTTGTGGAATACCCGAAAGGCTACCGAAGCCATCAGATCCGTCTTGAGGGAGGTGACTGTTCAACCGACAGTTTCTGCTATCCCTCAGTCTGAGACGTGACGGAACTGGATACAGCGACAGCCCTGTGGTGGGCTGTCGTCGCATCGGGGATCTACCACGGCATCAATCCGGGCATGGGCTGGCCGCTCGCGGTCTCCGCGGCGCTTATGGAAAAAAGGAGCGGATATCTGTACAGGGCGCTTGCCTCCCTGTCTTTTGGACATCTTCTGGCCATGGCGGCCATCCTGTTTCCATTCTCCACATTGTTTTTTCTTGTCGAATGGCAGCGCCACATACAGTATGGCGCCGCCCTTCTGGTTGTTTCACTTGGCGTTTATCTGCTTTTAAATCGCAGGCACCCGAGATTTCTCGCGCGCATACATCCATCGCGGCTTGCTCTCTGGTCCTTTCTGGCGGCCATGGCACATGGAGCCGGTCTAATGCTCGTGCCCATTTATCTCGGCATTTGCAAAACGGCGGAAACCGACGCGGGGCACGCCGCGGCCCAAACACTCATGTCGGGAACGTTTGCGGTCGCCATGGCCGTTGCGCTTTCGCACACGCTTGCAATGACATTGTCTGGCGGAGCCGCCGCCGTTGGCGTCTATCACTGGCTCGGTCTCAAGTTTCTTTCCAGAAGCTGGCTAAATCTCGATCTGGTCTGGGCTCTCAGCCTGATACTGGTGGGTGTCGCGGCCCTTCTCGCAATTCACTGACATCCACCAGCATGGTCTCTGCCGCGCAGTCAATCGAATCTCCGCGCCGGCAAGGCAGGATGCCGCAATTTAATTTGACCATTTGATAAAAATTTGCCAAAATGGAGGGGACCCAAGCGAATCAGTCCAGAGAGAACCCAATTTGGCAATATCAGCACTTGCATCGGGCATTGTCCCAAATCGTCTCGCGCGGCGGCAATACGCCGACAACTTTTCCGATCTGCATCCGCGATTGAACGACCATGAGGCGATGGTCGCCGCCGATCAGTGCTATTTTTGCCATGACGCGCCCTGCGTAGATGCATGCCCGACTGAAATCGACATCCCGCTGTTCATCCGCCAGATCGCAACGCGGACTCCGGAAGCGGCGGCGAAAACGATTTTTTCCCAAAACATACTTGGAGGAATGTGCGCTCGAGTGTGCCCCACCGAAACGCTTTGCGAGCAGGCCTGCGTGAGGGAGGTCGCGGAGAGCAAGCCGGTCAAGATAGGTCAATTGCAGCGCTATGCCACCGATGCGCTGATGGACAGCGACATTCATCCCTTTAACCGGGCGGCGTCAACCGGCAAAAAAATCGCCGTGGCCGGTGCCGGTCCGGCCGGACTGGCCTGCGCGCATCGGCTTGCAATGAAGGGACACGACGTTGCCATTTTCGAGGCCCGCGGAAAACCTGGCGGACTTAACGAGTTTGGCATTGCCGCATACAAGACCGTGGACGGCTTTGCAAAAAGAGAAATCGACTGGCTGCTGCAAATTGGAGGCATAACCCTGAAACCGGGAGTTCGCATTGGCGGCAATCTGACGATAAGGCAGCTGAAAGCCGATTTTGACGCGGTTTTCCTTGGAATTGGATTGGGCGGGACAGGTCGGCTTGGACTGGAAAACGAGGATATGGCGGGGATTCGCGACGCGGTCGATTTCATAGCGGAACTTCGGCAAGCCGGGGATTTCTCGACGATTCCCGTTGGCAGAGACGTTGTGGTCGTAGGCGGCGGCATGACCGCCATAGATGCCGCGGTGCAGTCACGCCTTCTTGGGGCGCTGAACGTCACGCTTGCCTACCGAAGAAGTCTCGACATGATGAAGGCCAGCCGGCACGAACGGGATCTGGCGACATCAAAAGGGGTGAGAATCATCACGGGCGCGGTTCCGGTGGCCATACGGGGCAACGGATCGGTTGAAGAGATTGAATTTGAATATTCGGACGACAATCTTGAGCCAACCGGGCATAAATTCGCAATTCCCGCCGACCAGGTTTTAAAGGCCATCGGCCAAAAACTGGCGGATGCCGATCTTCCGGAAACCGAAAACGGCAAAATCAAGACAACCGGAGCCGGCCGAACCTCCACCGAAGGCATCTGGGCGGGGGGCGACTGCACCCTGGCAGGTGACGACCTCACCGTCACGGCGGTGGCCGAAGGCCGCGACGCGGCGGAGGATATTGACAGATGCCTTATGTCATAGTCAGCCGGGCCGATATCCAATTGAGTGGACGGCCGGCGGCAATGGCCAAAAGTTTTCCGCCAGCCCTCAAGCCCGGATTCGAAACGCGCCCTCCCGGTTTACGGCAAGCATGCCGAAAGGAGATCAATCATGGCTGATCTGACATCCAACTTTATCGGAATTGAGACGCCCAACCCTTTCTGGCTCGCCTCTGCTCCGCCCACGGACAAGGAATACAACGTTCGGCGCGCCTTTGAGGCCGGATGGGGTGGTGCCGTCTGGAAAACGCTTGGAGAGGACGGTCCGCCCGTGGTGAATGTAAACGGTCCTCGCTACGGCGCGATATGGGGTGCCGACCGCCGGCTTCTTGGCCTGAACAATATCGAACTAATCACGGATCGCCCGCTGGGAATCAATCTCAAGGAAATGACCCGTGTCAAAAAGGACTACCCTGACCGGGCGATAATCGCCTCGCTTATGGTACCCGTTAACGAAGACTGCTGGAAGGAAATTCTGCTGCGCGTTGCCGAAACGGGCTGTGACGGAGTTGAACTCAACTTTGGATGCCCGCACGGCATGAGCGAACGCGGCATGGGAAGCGCCGTTGGACAGGTTCCCGAATACGTTGGGCAGGTAACCGAATGGTGCAAAAAGCACACCTGCCTGCCCGTTATAGTCAAGCTAACCCCCAATATAACCGACATTCGAAAGCCCGCCCAGGCGGCAAGGGATGGAGGTGCCGATGCGGTCAGCCTCATCAATACAATCAACTCGATTACATCCGTCAATCTTGACAGTTTCGCGCCGGAACCGGCGATTGACGGCAAAGGCGCGCATGGCGGATATTGCGGTCCCGCGGTAAAGCCAATCGCGCTTAACATGGTGGCGGAACTTGCCAGAACAAAATCCCTTCAGGGGCTTCCGATATCCGGCATTGGAGGCATCGGCACGTGGCGTGACGCCGCGGAATTTCTTGCCCTGGGGGCTGGAAATGTCCAGGTCTGCACCGCGGCCATGACATACGGGTTCCGGATAGTGAAGGAAATGATCTCGGGCCTTTCTCAATATATGGACGAAAAGGGATTTTCCTCCATTGACGAACTTGTCGGCCGCGCGGTTCCAAATCTGAGCGACTGGCAGAATCTCAATCTCAACTATGTTGCCAAGGCGCGGATCAATCAGGAACTCTGCATTAAATGCGGCAGGTGCTATGCGGCATGCGAAGACACATCGCATCAGGCGATCACCATGTCCAAAAACCGGATCTTTGGAGTGGATGATGGCGAATGCGTCGCATGCAATTTGTGCGTGAACGTCTGTCCGGTCGAGGGGTGCATCACAATGGAGCAACTGCCGCCAGGTTCTCTGGACGAACGCACGGGTAAAACAGTTGTGGCGCAATATGCCAACTGGACGCAGCACCCAAACAATCCCGGCGCGTGTGCCGCGGAATGACCTCGGTTGAAATATGCGGGATTACACCGCGAGCAGTTTGCGATAAAGCGCATCAAGAAACGCTTCGGCTTTTTGGCGCGCGCTTTCTTCACTTGCCAGCACTTGGACCTGCGCGTTGAAATCTGCATAATGCTGGGTTGTGGCCCATATCGAAAACAGAAGATGCGCCGAATCGACAGATGCCAGCCTTCCTTCAGATATCCACTTCTCGATCAACGCAACGGCATTGTCAAACAAAGGCTTTAGATTCGCTTCCAGATGCGGCCTCATTCGCGGTGCTCCCTGCATGATTTCGTTTGCGAACAGCCGACTCTCGCGCGGGAACTCGAATGACATGTCGATTTTCCTGCGTATGTATCCGAGGATTTCCTCAAGCGGTTCGCCATCGGGATCAATGTCGCGCAAAGGCGCGAGCCATATGTCCATCAGCGCATTCAGCAACGTCAGATGGATTTCCTCTTTGCCCGAAAAATAGTAAAGCATGTTTGGCTTGCTAAGCCCGGCTCTACCGGCAATCTGATCAAGTGTCGATCCCCTGTAGCCATTTTGCGAGAACACCTCGAGTGCGGCATCGAGTATTCGCTTTCGGTTTCTTTCTCGAATGCCGCCCGAATTGATCGCGGAGTTCCCGCCTTTCATGCCCCGCCGCCCCTGTCGGCAACTGTCAATGTCATCTTTGATCCATTTTGCCTGAAACATTCCGAATGCAATGTAAGGATATGCCGACATCAATGCAAAAGGAATGTCGACGGGTACCGCGCAGGTTTCAAGCCGCTCAGGGCTACCGTTCCGAATCCGTCAATTAGCGCAATGCCAGCAATTCCCGCTAGAATTTCTTTTCGTTGTTTTGCAATGGGTTAGATGGATTGCCGAAAACATTTTTTCGTGGACTTTTGCTGCCGAAATCGGCCATTGTGACAGAAAACGGCAGGCAAGAGAAAAAACCACGGGAAACTCCTTCCGCGGGCATCTGTCGATGCCCG